>NZ_VIUJ01000051.1:0-1061 GCF_007993905.1 Pseudomonas sp. SJZ077 | reverse complement strand
ATCTGCACTGACAAGACTGGCACACTCACCCGCAACGAAATGATGGTGGCATCGGTCGTAACCAACGATCTCATCTTCACGGTCGATGGCGCAGGTTATCAGCCAGCGGGAAGCATCAGCCTTGCAAATCAGCTTGTCGACTTACCGACTCACCCTGCGTTGACAGAATTGGGGCGAGCCGCCGGCCTTTGCAACGATGCTGCACTGCGCCTGCATGATGACTTATGGAAGGTAGAGGGTGATCCAATGGAAGGTGCCTTGCTGGCATTTTCCGGAAAGACCGGTATCGATAGTGATGAAGATCATCGGGCCTGGCCCCGCACCGATGCCATTCCGTTTGACGCGAAACACCGCTTCATGGCGACCCTGCATCACAACCATGATCGACATGCATCTATCTATGTGAAGGGCGCTCCAGAGCAAATACTGGCCATGAGCACGCAGCAGCTCGTAAACGCTGGCGGGACTGAACCGCTCAATGCGGACTACTGGCACGAACAGGCAAACGCCATTGCTGCCAAGGGGCAGCGTGTATTGGCGTTTGCAGTTAGATCAGTTCCTCCCGAGCACACCGTGTTGGAGTTTGGGGACGTACAAGGAAGGTTAACCCTGCTAGGCATGGTCGGACTGATTGACCCGCCTAGACCCGAGACGATAAAAGCAGTTCAACAATGCCAAGCAGCAGGCATTGTCGTAAAAATGATCACTGGCGATCACGGCGGTACCGCCGCCGCTATCGGTCGCCAGATTGGCCTGCAAAATCCCGACAGTGTGTTGACCGGCGTAGACCTCGACACCATGAACGATGTCGCTCTGAAGGAGGCGGTAAAGCACGTCAATATTTTTGCGCGCACCAGCCCTGAACATAAGCTCAGACTGGTAATGCTGCTGCAATCGAATGGCATGACAGTGGCCATGACCGGCGATGGCGTTAACGACGCACCAGCGCTAAAGCGTGCCGATGCTGGTATCGCCATGGGTGGAAAAGGCAGTGAAGCCGCCAAGGAAGCCGCAGACCTGGTGCTGGCCGATGACAACTTCGCGTCCATCGTCGCTGCGGT
>NZ_VIUJ01000050.1:0-1153 GCF_007993905.1 Pseudomonas sp. SJZ077 | reverse complement strand
CAGGCTCGCTTGTATGGTAGGACTTGAAGGGAGGAGGAGGGACAAGGCTCGATTCTGACTGTTGACGCAGTACAGACTGTGGGAGATTTCGCCCCTCCTCCTTTCACCCAAGCGCCGATAAAGAATGCATCTGGCTAGACCGACGATAGGAACAAGCCTGCGCCTCTGGGTGAGCCCTTCAAGTGCTCAAACCTTATCTCGGAGGAAATCCTATGGCAATGCCGGTCTCTCTATCAAAACCGATCGTGGGCGTGGATGTCGCCAAGAATGAACTGGTGATTTATCAGGCTGATAACGATTTGCTTAAAGAGATTCCCAACACTAAAACATCCATCAAGCAGTGGCTGAATACGTTGCCGGGGACGGTGGCTATTGCCATTGAGGCGACCAACATCTATCACCTGGACTTTGCTGATCTGGCCTATGAGGCCGGATGTGCGATTTACATGGTGGGAGGCTATGAACTCAAACATTATCGCGAAGGCGTGAAGATCCGCGCCAAAACCGACGCGCTGGACGCCAAGTTGCTGGCCCGTTACCTGAAGAACGAAGCCGAGGAGTTGCGCCCTTGGACCCCTCCATCACCGCTGTACCGCCAGCTCCTGAGCCTCTTCCGCCGCCGGGCTGCCTTGGTCCAGGCTAGGGTTGGCCTGGTGCAGAGTTGGTCGAATGAGCCGCTGCTGAAAGCGGCTTTTGCAGAACAAGTGAAGTCCATGCAGCAGCTTGAAACGCTGATCGAAAAGACGATCAACGATCAGCTCAAAGAAGCCGGTTTACTCGGTCAACTGAAACGTTGCCTGAAAGTTGAAGGCATTGGATTTTTGACTGGGGCTCGCTTGATAACTGCATTTCAGCGCGGGGATTTTAGAAACGCGGATGCGTTTATCGCCTTCCTGGGCATGGATTTACGGGTGTCTAAATCAGGACAGAAGGACGGTCGCCGCAGTTTGACCAAGCGCGGTGACCCCGAGGCCCGCCGGCTTCTGCACAATGCAGCGATGTCGGCTAGCCGTACGAAAGCCTGGAAAGGGTTTTACGAAGCCCAAAGAGCCCGGGGCTTCAGCACCACTGAGGCGCTGGTGATGCTGGCTCGCAAGCTTGCGCGGGTGGCATTCGCCTTGCTGAAAGGGCAAAGCGAATATCAGTCAAAGGT
>NZ_VIUJ01000049.1:0-1243 GCF_007993905.1 Pseudomonas sp. SJZ077 | reverse complement strand
TGATCTGGCCTAATAATTCCGGACACCTCTTAAGGGCGATATGATTTCGCCAATTTGGAGGTTCCATGAAAGAAAGAAGAGTCTTTTCCCGCGAGTTCAAACATCGTGCAGCCAGCATGGTGATTGATGACGGTTGTTCGGTACAGGAAGTCTGCGCGTCGCTGGACATTAGCGCCACCGCGTTACGGCGCTGGGTGGACCAGGTTCGCAAGGAACACAAGGGACAACCGGTTCAAGGCACTAAGGCCATTACTGAAGATCAGCGCCAGATTCAGGATTTGAAAGCCAAGATCAAACGCATGGAAATGGAAGCCGAAATCTTAAAAAAGGCTACCGCTCTCTTGATGTCGGATCCCGATCGTTTTCGATGATCGCGGAGCTAAGAGAGTCATTCCCGACCGCCATCCTGTGTCGCGTTTTCGATATGAAGCGCAGCAGCTTTTACGAATGGCTACAGCGTCTCTCGCGGCCTAAGATCGAGCGCGAAGAGCTCAAGGGGAAGGTGGTCGAACTGCACAGCGAAAGCCGGGAAGCCATGGGGGCCAGAATGATCAGCAAGCATCTGCAGGCCCAAAACATAGCGGCAGGAAGAAGCCTTGTTAAAGCCCTGATGAGGGAAGCCAACATTGTCAGTAAACAACGCCAGCCTCATCCTTTCAGATCCAAAGGAGTTGAAGCATTTGTCGCGCCCAATCTGCTCAAGCGCAATTTCAAGCCGACCGCGGTCAATCAAGTCTGGTGTGGCGACGTTACAAGCCTGATGGTAGGCAAGCGCTGGGTTCATCTGGCCATCGTGATCGATTTGTTTGCTCGTCGGGTCATTGGTTGGGCATTTTCGCTGGTCAATGACGCCAACTTGGTGAGTAAAGCGCTACGCATGGCGACAGAGCTTCGAACATGCCCACCTGGGTTGATGTTCCATTCGGATCAGGGCTGTCAGTACACCAGTCGCAAGTTTCAAGAAGAGCTAATGCGCCATGGCGTTTTGCAGAGCATGAGTCATCGCGGGCAGTGCTGGGACAATGCTCCAACGGAACGCTTTT
This sequence comes from Pseudomonas sp. SJZ077, assembly GCF_007993905.1. NCBI lineage: Bacteria > Pseudomonadati > Pseudomonadota > Gammaproteobacteria > Pseudomonadales > Pseudomonadaceae > Pseudomonas > Pseudomonas sp. SJZ077. The sequence goes on along the minus strand of NZ_VIUJ01000049.1, from coordinate 200 downwards.
TCGGCACCCTGAAGTCAGAGTGGGTCCCTCGCAACGGCTACAGCACGAGCGAGGAAGCAAAAACCGATATGGTGCGTTTCTTCATGTACTACAACCGCACCAGGCTCCACAGCTACAACAACTACCTGTCGCCAATAGCTATGGAGCTAAAAGCGGCATAAACACCGTAACTGGTGTCCGGGATTACTTGACCAGATCAG
>NZ_VIUJ01000048.1:0-1329 GCF_007993905.1 Pseudomonas sp. SJZ077 | reverse complement strand
GTCCGTATATGGACTCCTCCTCGTTGCAAGCCTCCTTTGCTTTGGCGCCCGTGCCGACTGCACACGTATATTCGGCCTCTTACTGCGGCATCGTTTTGATGCAGGGCCATGATGGGCTATTCGCGCGTTGGCTCCCAATCGCTTTTACGTGCTTTACGCACCTGGACGTTAAAGGGTTTTGCCGACGCCGGTTCGACCGGTTTGCCATTGCTCGGGTTGCTTCGCAATCGTGGTGTGTGGGGCTTCTCCCGGGATGAATGGGTCAGGCCGCTGCCCGATCCGGTTGGTAATCAGTGCCGTTGCGCAGCATCGCCCAAGCCATGCGTGCAGTTTTGTTGGCCAGTGCGATGGCGGCCACGTTGGGATGTGAGCGCTCGGCTAAACGGACAACCCACTGGCTGAGTCGATCGTCTTTGGACTTGGCCGTGCGCAGTGCCGACCGCGCACCGTGGATCATCAGCGTTCGCAGATAAGCATCGCCACGCTTACTGATGCCAAGCAGTCGGTCCTTGCCGCCAGAGCTGTGTTGCTTTGGCGTCAGCCCTAGCGAGGCGGCCAGTTGTCGGCCGTTAGCAAACTGACTGGCATCACCGATGGCAGCAACTAGCGCAGTGGCAATCATCGGGCCGACGCCACGCAGCTGTTGCAAACGGACGGCCGATGGCTCACTCGCCGCGATCGCAGATATCTCGCCATCGAGTTCGCTCACGCGCTCATCAAGTGCGCGCAGGTCATCCCACAAGCCATTCAGCAGACGACGAAAACGCGCCGTCAAACCGTTATCGGCATCTTCTAGCCAGCACGGTATTGCGCGACGCAGCATCAGTAATTCCTTCGGCGCAACGAGGCCGTACTCGGCGATCAGCCCACGAATCTGATTGGCTTTGGCCGTCCGCTGTTCGATTAAGCCGGCCCGGATGCGATGCGTCGCCTGGATATCCTGTTGTTCGATGGTCTTGACGGCGACGAAGCGCATGCTGGGGCGGCTCATCGCTTCGCAGATTGCCTCGGCATCGTTGGCGTCGTTCTTGTTGCTCTTGACGTACGGTTTGACGAACTGCGGCGCGATCAGCCTCACCCGAAATCCGCGTGCTTGTAGTTGCCGCGCCCAATGGTGCGCACCACCGCAACTTTCCATGCCGATCTCACAGCCGGGTTCGGTCTTCTCCAGCACCGTTTGCAGCCAGCGATCGCGAGGCAGACGCTGCCGCCAGACTGGCTGCTCATGACGATCCACGCCGTGGATCTGAAACACGTTCTTGGCCAAGTCGACCCCAATGCGCATAAGCTTCATGTGTGGACTCCTTCTCACGGTTGACTGCGGTTCGT
>NZ_VIUJ01000047.1:0-1421 GCF_007993905.1 Pseudomonas sp. SJZ077 | reverse complement strand
CCATCCCTTTCAAGGTCTTTTCGTTTTTGCAGCCTTGATTACCCGATCCGTTGAAACATGAGCATGCACCGCCGTGCCTTGGACCCATGTCTTTGGTTTGGGCACCTTGGGGCCACGGGGGCTTTTCGCAACTTGTTTGGGCTGGATGTTTCTGGCCAGCTCCAGTAAGCGCTGAGCCAGTTTTTCCAGAGGGATGACGGGAAGATATTCCGAGGGCAGAGCAATTTGCATTCCCTCATAACCACTTCTGACTTGGACTGCCAAGTGATAGATCGAGGCTTCCCATCCTTCAGGCTGGGTCTCCCGATGGGCTTGCTCGACGCTGCGTTTGAGGACGGCCAGGACGTTGTAGGCCAATACCGCAGTGGCGAACCCGAGTAAGGCAGCCTTTGGGTTGCCAAGGGTTTCGATTTCACTTTCCAGGATCGCTTCCAGTCGTTGGAACATACCCTCAATACTCCAGCGGCGGCGATAGAGTTCCGCGATCTGCTGCGCACTGACGCTGTCAGGCAAGTTGCTCCAGAACATCAAGCTGCTGTCACCCGAGTCGGTTGGCGAATGAAGCGTCAGCTCGACACGCCGATATTGATAACCGCCTCTAATCTGGATGATCTGCTCACGCACAGTGCCTGTTTCCACAGGCACTGGCTCTTGCCACTCACCCTCTTGAATCAAGCGTGGATGCTTGGCCTGCTGCCGAATGACAAAGGAAGTTTGGACCTGTTCACAAGCCTCCATCACCGGGAGCGTGCAATAGAGTCGATCAGCCAGCCACACCTGGCCCGGCTCGGCATTGGCCAATAGAGGCAGCACACAAACACGCTCGCTTGCGTAGGCATCCTCACACGCCTGAAGGTCGATGACCTGATCCAGGTCGGGGTCGTAGGCCACCACCGAAAAACCGGGACGAGCAGCGCCGCGCTCGTGGCGTAAAGCACCCAGACGTTTCTCAGTAGATGCCAAGTGATTACCGTCCACTACCCGAACCTGCCAGCCCGGCAGCATCGTCGTATAACCCAGCTCTTTGATGGTCGGGGTCAGGCGTTGAGCACAACCTGTGACCAGCGCGCGCAACAAAGCAGGTTCGGTACGACTGATCTTGTCGTAGAGGGCAGCCAAACTGACAGGAAGATCTTCCAGTTGCCGCGCGGCTGCGTGCAGGGATGGCTTCAAGCCCAATGAAACAAGGGACATCAGCTTGATGATGGTCGAGAACAGTAGTTCACGAGAATACTGCCGTTGCCGATGTTCTTCGAAAACCTGATCGACCCACTCAGGGGCAATAGCCTGCTCCAGTGCCAATTTGGCCATGACACTGGCAGGTGCTTTTTTCTCGAAACGCGCTAGAACATCGGCCCACATCGTTTGGGGATCCCTGAATGAAATTTCAGCGATTTTACCGAAGACCTTGAAAGGGATGG
>NZ_VIUJ01000046.1:0-1441 GCF_007993905.1 Pseudomonas sp. SJZ077 | reverse complement strand
TGCACCTACCCTGTGAGACCAGCTTTCGCCAGATTGTAAAAAAGCTTGTTAGGATAGGCATGCAAACATCTCGTTTTTACCATAGGAACAGCGGGGCTAACGACCACTGCACGTCATAGCGTGCCACCATCAAGGAGGCTCTCATGGGCCGAACACCTGGGGATGATCTACCAGAAAAACCTCATAAAAGCAGTGAGGATGGCATTCCTGCTCCTAGCGGGGCCGCCAATCTGATTGACACCGACTACGTGATCGGACAGGACAATATCAAAGGTGAGTTTTCATTTTCCCTTGATATCCATGGCAAAGTGTTTGTCATCTCAGCTGCCACTATCTTGCTGTTCGTCATTATGACGCTGGCGCTCCAAAATGAAGTAGAACCACTGTTCAGTGCCATCCGAAACTGGCTGACTGGCAATCTCGCTTGGCTGTTCATGAGCATTGCAAACATATTTGTTTTGCTTTGCATCGGGCTAATTTTCTCGCCGCTGGGGAAGGTTCGATTGGGCGGTAGGGACGCCAAACCAGACCATAGCTACGTGGGCTGGTTCTCAATGCTTTTCGCTGCAGGAATGGGCATTGGCCTAATGTTCTATGGCGTAGCCGAACCCATGTCTCATTATCAAGCGTCCATGGGCGGTGTAACAGTCGATGCAAGTGGAGCCCGAACCGACTGGGCACCGTTAGGAGGTGCAGCGGGTGACGCCAAGGCATCAGCCGACTTGGCAATGGCCGCCACTATCTTTCACTGGGGACTCCACCCTTGGGCGATCTACGCGATTGTCGCTCTGTCCCTAGCCCTGTTTTCTTACAACAAGGGCTTACCGCTCTCTATACGGTCGATCTTCTATCCATTGCTAGGCGAGCGCGTCTGGGGTTGGCCAGGGCACTTGATAGATATCCTGGCGGTATTCGCCACATTGTTCGGGCTGGCGACATCGCTGGGGATAGGAGCTGAGCAGGCAGCAGCAGGGATTGAATATCTCTTCGGTATTGAGTCGACAAATCTAAGCAAAGTAGTGCTGATCGTTGGTATCACCATGATTGCCCTTTGGTCAGTTCTTGCTGGCTTAGATAAGGGCGTCAAGATGCTGTCACAGATCAATATGGGCCTAGCGCTGCTGCTGCTGGTGTTCATCATTGTTGTTGGGCCCACCTTGGCAATCTTCACTGGATTCTTTAAAAATCTGGTGACCTACGCTGAATATCTACCGGCGCTTTCCAATCCTTTCGGACGCACTGACACGGAATTCACTCAGGGCTGGACTGCATTTTATTGGGCATGGTGGATCAGTTGGTCTCCATTTGTGGGGATGTTTATTGCGCGGGTCAGCCGTGGACGAACGGTCAGGGAGTTCTTAATCTCTGTTTTGTTAGTTCCTACCGTGGTGTCCGTATTATGGATGACGACGTTTGGTGGCACTGCCATCGACCAAGCTAC
>NZ_VIUJ01000045.1:0-1686 GCF_007993905.1 Pseudomonas sp. SJZ077 | reverse complement strand
CGACCCAGGCTGTGTGAAAACACCTGCAATTGTCTAATCTTCTGATCGTCGAGATCGTAGCGGGGGCGATCATGAAGCGATTTATTGAAGGTGAGGCTCGGACGCAAGTCACCTTGCTGCCGGAGTGTCTGGACGATTACGTAGCCGAAGAAAATCCAGTGCGCGTGGTCGATGTTTTCGTCGATGAACTCGACCTGGGCGCACTTGGTTTTGAGGGCGTCGATCCTGCCGCAACGGGTCGTCCGGCCTACCGCCCAGCGGTGTTGCTGAAGATCTATATCTACGGCTACCTCAATCGGATTCAGTCCAGCCGCCGGCTTGAGCGTGAGGCCGAGCGCAACGTCGAGTTGATGTGGCTAACGGGGCGTTTGGCTCCGGACTTCAAAACCATTGCCGACTTTCGCAAAGACAATGGCAAAGCCATTCGCAGCGTCTGCCGACAATTCGTAGTACTTTGCCGCAACCTCAATCTCTTCTCCCAATCAATCATCGCCATCGACGGCAGCAAATTCAAAGCCGTGAACAACCGCGACCGTAACTTCACGCAGGGCAAAGTGAAGGCACGCATGCAGCAGATCGAGCAGAGTATTGATCGATATCTGGCGGCGATGGATTCGGCGGATCGGGCAACACCCGAAGTCGCCGAGGCCAAAGCAGAGCGGCTTAAAGAAAAGATAGAAACACTGAAAAAGCAGATGCAGAAACTCAAGGAAATCGAGGCGCAGCTCCACGAAAGTCCAGACCAGCAGATCTCCCTCACAGACCCAGATGCACGCTCAATGGCCACGAGCGGTCGAGGCACCGGAACGGTTGGCTACAACGTACAAACAGCGGTCGACGACAAACACCATCTGATCATTGCCCATGAGGTGACCAACGTTGGTAATGACCGGGCGCAGCTCAGCAATATGGCGAACCAAGCGCGTGAAGAGATCGGCGCGGAGTCGCTAACGGTGGTTGCCGACCGAGGCTATTACAAAGGTCTGGAAATCCTTGCGTGCGAGCAAGCTGGCATCACTACCTTCGTACCGAAACCCCTCACATCTGGCAGCAAAGCCGAAGGCCGATTTGGTAAGCAGGACTTCATCTATCTTGCGGCGTCGGACGAGTATCGATGCCCTGCGGGGCAGTTACTAACTAGGCGGCATTCGTCGATGGAAGACGGCATGTTATTGCATTGTTACTACTTCTCGGGCTGCCAGTCCTGCTCAATGCAAAAGCAATGTACGACGGGTAAGGAGCGCCGTGTGAAACGCTGGGAACATGAGGCTGTAGTCGATGCGATGCAAGTTCGGCTAGAACATGATCCAGCGATGATGAGGGTTCGTCGACAGACCGTTGAACATCCTTTTGGAACGCTCAAGTTCTGGATGGGAAGTACCCACTTCCTGACCAAAACCCTGCCGAGGGTGAGCACCGAGATGAGCCTTCATGTGCTCGCCTACAACCTCAAACGAATGATGAGTATCTTCGGCATCGCAGGACTGCTTGAGGCGATCAGGGTGTGAACCCAGCTACTTGATCGTCCGTGAGTAGCCGTTTGGGCCGCTGACGCGGCCCAAACGGCATTACGAACTTCTATGTCACTGACTAAACTAATTCGCGCTTCCGCCCGCTGATTCCATAGGCAACCCTCGCGACTCTCAGTTTTCGAGGTGTTTAGCGCGTTTTCACACAGCCTGGACC
>NZ_VIUJ01000044.1:0-2312 GCF_007993905.1 Pseudomonas sp. SJZ077 | reverse complement strand
TTTGTAGGTTGCCTCGTCAGTCAGCGTATTGGCCAGAACCTCGGGACGAACGGGATACAGAGAAGCCGCACTCATCTTTCTTACCTCGGTGGAATGGTTGTTTGTGATTTGTCACTGTTTGCAGCCTGAGCACTCAGGCAATTGCGAAACTCAAATCCTGAAACGACTGAGCAGTTTGTCCTGCTGGCCGACGTGGTCCACCATCACTGAACATTGACGAACCTGTTTGTCCGCACTGCCGGATACCTCAAGACTGATATCGCGGATATTGCTCGTGTTGCGATTGATTTCTTCGGTCGTGGCGCTTTGTTCTTCAGCCGCCGCGGCGATCTGCAGGTTCATGTCATTGATACGATAAATGGCCTCGCGTATGCGCTTCAGGGTGTCATTGGCTGCGTTGGCATCCCCGGCAGTCTTGCTGGCCGTATCGCGGTTTTGCTGCATTTGCACTTGGGCGTGTTTCACGCCTGTCTGCAACTGGTCGATCATCTCGCGTATTTCCTGCGTGGATTGCTGGGTTCGCGAGGCCAGTGAGCGCACCTCATCAGCCACCACAGCAAATCCGCGTCCCGATTCGCCGGCACGTGCCGCCTCGATGGCCGCATTGAGTGCAAGAAGGTTGGTCTGGTCGGCGATGCTGGTGATAACCGCCACAATGGACTCAATGTTTTGACTGAGCGTGGACAACTCATTGATCGCATGACCTGTGGCGTCCATCTCTTCAGCCAAACGCTTGATGGCCCCCGTAGATCTGGAAACCAGAGCAACCCCGTCCGCTGTTTCCTCGTTAGCAGCGATTGCCGCTTCGGCAGCGGTTTGGGCGTTACGGGCGACATCTTCGGCTGTCGATGCCATCTCGGTCATGGCGGTGGCCAATTGATCCAGTTCTTGTAATTGAACTTGTACACGGTTGGCTGCCTGGTCCGCTTCGCATGACGTCGCTGTGGTGCTCTCACGAACGCGTTGCGAGCTGTTTTTCACATCGCCAATGAGCGCTTTCAGGTTCTGCAGGAACTGGTTGAACTCCCCGGCGACCAACGCAATTTCATCATTGCCGACCACGGGTAGTTGGCGGGTCAGGTCGCCTTCTCCGCGATTGATGTCTGCCAACGAATCCTTGAGTTGATCCAGGGGTCGCAGTAGCCGCCTTACCAGCAGGCCCAACACCAACAGGCTAATCAGCACGCCCAGGCCGGTACCGAAGACGGCACGCCAGCTCAGGATGTGGGCTGCGGCCATAACGATGTCCTGATCCAGCACCACACCGATATACCAATCCATGCCCTTGAGACCGGAGAGCGGAATGAAGGACACCAGGAGAGACTTCCCACCGCTGCTGACCTGCTGAAGCTGACTGTCGAGAGGCAGAACGCTGCCTGCGAAAAGCTGGTTGTAGGGCTTGCCGTTCAGCTCGGCGTCCGGATGGGAAATAATGTTGCCACTTTTACTCAGCAGGAACGCATAACCGGCCCCACCGAAATCCAGTGTATTGATGGCATCGGCAACCGTAGTCAGACGGATGTCACCACCAAATACCCCGAGCAACTGACCGGCGTCGCTGATCCGCGCGACTGCCGAAATCAGAATTTCACCCGTGGTGGAGTCCTTGTAGGGTTCGGTTAAAACGGCCTGGCTACCGGCTTTTCCGGTTGCGTACCAAGGGCGAGTGCGACCGTCATAATCAGGTTTTGGATTCCAGGAGGCAGTGTTCTTGATGGGTTTTCCATCAGACTCAAGGGCGCCGAATACCAGCTTGAATTCATCATTCAAAATGGGCGAATCGATGATTCGTTGGGTCGCTTGCGCACTGTACTGGCGGTCGATCGCTTGGGACGCCAAATCCATCAGACGTAGTTTGCCGTTCAGCCAGTTTTCGATCTGACGTGCCACAGCATTGCTCGATTCGGAGATGCTCGCCTCGACCTGATGACGCAAAATCGTACGTAACTGCTCTACCTGAACCAGCGACAGAAGACTGGTTGTCACGAACAGCACACAAGCAGCCACAAGGCTCACCTTGTAACGGATTTTCATCTAGGACTCCAAAGGATCGATCAAGGGGAGCAGGGCATCCAGTCCTTGAATGTCAGGTTATCGAGGACGCCTTCGCGAGCAAGCCGGCTCCCACAGCGGGCACGCATTTCAAATGTGGGAGCGAGCCTGCTCGCGAAAGCTATTGGAAAGGGCGACACAGGATTACCTGTATAACCCTCGATTTTTAGAAGAAGCCCAACGGATTGATGTCGTAGCTCACCAGCAGGTTTTTGGTCTGCTGATAGTGATCGAGCATCATCTTGTGGGTTTCACGGCCG
>NZ_VIUJ01000043.1:0-3596 GCF_007993905.1 Pseudomonas sp. SJZ077 | reverse complement strand
TAAACTAATTCGCGCTTCCGCCCGCTGATTCCATAGGCAACCCTCGCGACTCTCAGTTTTCGAGGTGTTTAGCGCGTTTTCACACAGCCTGGACCAAAAGCAGACACTCAAAAAGCGTCCTGAACGATCAGGTTCTCATGTCATGAAATCATCCAGCTGTCGTACCATCGTCACATCGACAGAACGGAGGTTGATATGGGAAATGGTCAGGGCAGACGAGTCGTTGTCATTGGTGCAGGCATCGTTGGCGCGTCATTGGCGTATCACTTGGCCGGTAAAGGCGCGCATGTCACCTTGGTAGAGGCTGAAGATATAGCTTCGGGAGTGACTGGCAGCTCATTCGCTTGGCTCAATACCTCACACCCCGAACCTGATCCAATTGCGCAACTGCGCGGTTCTGCCATCAAGGAGTACCGCCGACTCGAAACGCAGCTGCCTGGTCTGGAGATACGATGGACAGGTGCCTTGTCTTACAGCGTGATGGCGATTGGAGCGCTGCCGATCCCAGGTCACCAAGCTTCGGCAAACCTGGTGTCTCGATCGCAGATTCTCGACCTTGAACCAAATCTCAAGAACCCTCCCCAGTCTGCTCTATATGCGGCTGAAGAAGGAGCGCTGGACGCAGTGGCAGCTACGCATGCGTTGATCGCAGGTGCCCAGGCGTATGGGGCGAAGATTCTCACTCAGACGCGAGTGCTCGGTTTTGTAACCCAGAGTGCAACGGTGACCGGAGTCGAAACAACAATAGGCATCATCGATGCCGATATTGTCGTATTGGCAGCCGGGACAGGCATCACGAAGCTGACAGACATGCTTGGAGTGTCCCTGCCGATAGAGGCCTCGCCTGCCATTTTCATCCGTTACAAGTCACAACCCAACCTCGTGCACACCCTCATCTCCAGCCCTGAAATGGAAGTGAGGCAAAGTTCGGATGGTGCGTTGCTGGCGGCAGAAGATTACCTGGACGACGCCATGGAAAATCAGCCGGCAGCGATAGCGCTTCGAACTGCCAAGACAATCCAGAACGAACTCCATGGTGTTGTTTCCATAGCTCCGGAATGGGCTTGTGTCGGACTCAGGCCCATGCCTGCCGATGGCATCCCCATCATCGGTTATCTACCCAAAGTAGGTGGCGTCTATGTTTGTGCAATGCACCCCGGAATTACTTTGGCGGCGATAGTGGGACGTCTGGCCAGCGAGGAGATCATCGATGACAAGGCGTCCAGTTCCCTTTGCCCATGCCGGCCCGATCGATTTTTGCAGGCGTAGGGGATCCTCTTGTGAGGCAGCAATAGGTCATTTCCGGCCTCTCGCGGAGATAGAATAGCGACCGCTGGTTCTTTCTGTGATGAGCTGATGCTTCGTCCGGTCGATATCAGGCATAACCCGTAGTCGATGCCTTATGAAGCTCCACCCTTAAAATTCCAACACTCAGCGATGGAATGAGAATGTCCAAAAAAACCATCTATGCCAAAGAATTCGACATCTGTGTATCGATGTCAGATTTAGTAACCTGGGAAGGTGACCAGAAGGCTCCCAGCGCCGACCTGCAGGCGGTATTTACCACCCTTGAAATTCCCGTCAACATTATCGAACTCCACGAGTTGTATTTCGCCCACCTTTACAACGGCTACGGCGACGTGCATGTGTATCATGCTCAAAATAACGGAGGCAGTATTTTCGCAATCGACTTGTATCGAGAGCTCACGGACCAGCAAGATTTGACAGGTCTATTTCTGCGTATTGAAAGCCCTGCATTTGATCAGGCACTCGCCCATCTCCGGTCATTCTTTGACAGCGCCAGGTGCCAGGTTGCCTTTGAGCAGGCAAGCTACTCTAGGCGACTTCGCGAAACGCTTGACGAAAGCAGATACCCTCGACTGGTCGAAGTCGATCACGACTTCATACAGCAGCATTACACTCATCGGTTACGCTAGCCAACCAGACACTGCACAAGTCCGATTCAGCGTTGGCTTTTAGCAATTGCGCCAATACTGTGTTCACTTGCCGATCGCCTCCTTGCGACCAAAGAATACGATCACCCGGCCCAATGCCGTCTCGGTACCGGCACGCAGGTCCATCGGCTCAGTGGTGAGCCAGATAGCATTGATTCGAATCACTGGAGCAGTTCGCGGGCGAAACGGACGCAGCCCTCTGGACCAGAGGCGGCCTATTTCAAAGTCATGATTTGCTCACCGAGAGGCCGCTCTGTGGTTACGGCACGATCAGTTGAGAGTATGGCGGTCGCTCTGAGCGGCATGAAAGCTGACAAGACGGTTGCTGGCCGAATTCTGCGGTTGCTGACCGGCAGCCATGGGTCGGTTGCTGCCCTTCGCGACAGGCTGTAATCGGCCAAAAGCGGTCAATCACCCGATGAAATTTGCCTTGCCCCTCCCTTCAATGTTGTATGTAATCCCCCGCACATTCAGTGCATTAAATGGTTCGCAGGATGGACACTAGTTCCCTCACATTTCAACAGTTGTTTCGTCCGGGAAGCTCCTCAAATGGCTGCACCGTGGCCGAACGATTCTCCATCGATTTTCTGATTGACGAACGTTCGTTGCTCAATGCTCTCGTCTTAGCTGATGGTGGTCATTCAGATTTCATGGGCTGTTTCGTCAAGGGCTTCCCGGAGCCAAACAGCCTATCTAACTCTCGCCTACTTTTACGCGAACACGCTGAAACAGAAAGTGGTCGTATCCTCCTTTACATCTGCCCCGAGTGCGGCGACATCGGGTGTGGCGCCTACTCAGTATATGTTCGCCAAAACGATGACTGTTTCACGTGGGATTCCTTTGCTTACGAGAACGGCTATGAAGAGCCTCAAATCATAGACGGTGTTGGCCCCTTCACATTTGAGAAGCATGCATATGAGGCAGCTATCAACGATGCGGCGGCGTTCTAAAAGATAATTCAACAACCCTATTGCAGGCATTCGCAACGGGCACAATCGGGCAGAAGCAGTCACCCAACGGGCTGACACAGTTACCTACGATCTTATCAAGTAACGTGGCTTAAATAGTTCGCCGATCTGCCTTAGTCAAAGACTGCTCCTGGTACTGCGGACAACGGATGTTATGGTATTCGGGCTGTATCACGCACGGAAGATGCCTCGGCGATTCCTCTTCCGAAGGTTCACCATTTTTTTAACAAACGGAGTCACCTACATGGAAGTCATTAATCAGTTGCAACCCGCAGAGTGTGCGGGCATGGAGGACATCCGACGCGAAATCGATGCCATTGATCAGGTCGTTATCAAGCTGTTGGGCAAGCGTTTTCACTACGTGCTGGCTGCCTGGAAGTTCAAGACCTCGGCGACTTCGGTGCGTGCTCCGGAGCGTTTCAAGGCCATGCTGGCGACACGTCGCGAGTGGGCCGAGGTCGAGGGTCTGAGCCCGGATGCAATCGAGAAGATGTACAGCGACCTGGTAAACCACTTCATTGCCGAAGAGATGAAACACTGGGTGACTCATCAATCCGAAACCTGATTCTGGTGTCCGGACTGTCCGTATATGGACTCCTCCTCGTTGCAAGCCTCCTTTGCTTTGGCGCCCGTGCCGACTGCACACGTATATTCGGCCTCTTACTGCGGCATC
>NZ_VIUJ01000042.1:1889-5015 GCF_007993905.1 Pseudomonas sp. SJZ077 | reverse complement strand
TTTCGTCTTCACACACCGCAATCTGGTGCCCTTTCAGGTCAGCAAATTGCTTGGGTGTTATATGGTCAAGCCTCACGGGCAATTAGTATTGGTTAGCTCAACGCCTCACAGCGCTTACACACCCAACCTATCAACGTCGTAGTCTTCGACGGCCCTTCAGGGGACTCAAGGTCCCAGTGAGATCTCATCTTGAGGCTAGTTTCCCGCTTAGATGCTTTCAGCGGTTATCTATTCCGAACATAGCTACCCGGCAATGCCACTGGCGTGACAACCGGAACACCAGAGGTTCGTCCACTCCGGTCCTCTCGTACTAGGAGCAGCCCCTCTCAAATCTCAAACGTCCACGGCAGATAGGGACCGAACTGTCTCACGACGTTCTAAACCCAGCTCGCGTACCACTTTAAATGGCGAACAGCCATACCCTTGGGACCGGCTTCAGCCCCAGGATGTGATGAGCCGACATCGAGGTGCCAAACACCGCCGTCGATATGAACTCTTGGGCGGTATCAGCCTGTTATCCCCGGAGTACCTTTTATCCGTTGAGCGATGGCCCTTCCATACAGAACCACCGGATCACTAAGACCTACTTTCGTACCTGCTCGACGTGTCTGTCTCGCAGTCAAGCGCGCTTTTGCCTTTATACTCTACGACCGATTTCCGACCGGTCTGAGCGCACCTTCGTACTCCTCCGTTACTCTTTAGGAGGAGACCGCCCCAGTCAAACTACCCACCATACACTGTCCTCGATCCGGATAACGGACCTGAGTTAGAACCTCAAAGTTGCCAGGGTGGTATTTCAAGGTTGGCTCCACGCGAACTGGCGTCCACGCTTCAAAGCCTCCCACCTATCCTACACAAGCAAATTCAAAGTCCAGTGCAAAGCTATAGTAAAGGTTCACGGGGTCTTTCCGTCTAGCCGCGGATACACTGCATCTTCACAGCGATTTCAATTTCACTGAGTCTCGGGTGGAGACAGCGCCGCCATCGTTACGCCATTCGTGCAGGTCGGAACTTACCCGACAAGGAATTTCGCTACCTTAGGACCGTTATAGTTACGGCCGCCGTTTACCGGGGCTTCGATCAAGAGCTTCGCGTTAGCTAACCCCATCAATTAACCTTCCGGCACCGGGCAGGCGTCACACCCTATACGTCCACTTTCGTGTTTGCAGAGTGCTGTGTTTTTAATAAACAGTCGCAGCGGCCTGGTATCTTCGACCGGCATGGGCTTACGCAGTAAATGCTTCACCCTCACCGGCGCACCTTCTCCCGAAGTTACGGTGCCATTTTGCCTAGTTCCTTCACCCGAGTTCTCTCAAGCGCCTTGGTATTCTCTACCCAACCACCTGTGTCGGTTTGGGGTACGGTTCCTGGTTACCTGAAGCTTAGAAGCTTTTCTTGGAAGCATGGCATCAACCACTTCGTGTTCTAAAAGAACACTCGTCATCAGCTCTCGGCCTTAGAATCCCGGATTTACCTAAGATTCCAGCCTACCACCTTAAACTTGGACAACCAACGCCAAGCTGGCCTAGCCTTCTCCGTCCCTCCATCGCAATAACCAGAAGTACAGGAATATTAACCTGTTTTCCATCGACTACGCTTTTCAGCCTCGCCTTAGGGACCGACTAACCCTGCGTCGATTAACGTTGCGCAGGAAACCTTGGTCTTTCGGCGTGGGTGTTTTTCACACCCATTGTCGTTACTCATGTCAGCATTCGCACTTCTGATACCTCCAGCAAGCTTCTCAACTCACCTTCACAGGCTTACAGAACGCTCCTCTACCGCATCACCTAAGTGATACCCGTAGCTTCGGTGTATGGTTTGAGCCCCGTTACATCTTCCGCGCAGGCCGACTCGACTAGTGAGCTATTACGCTTTCTTTAAAGGGTGGCTGCTTCTAAGCCAACCTCCTAGCTGTCTAAGCCTTCCCACATCGTTTCCCACTTAACCATAACTTTGGGACCTTAGCTGACGGTCTGGGTTGTTTCCCTTTTCACGACGGACGTTAGCACCCGCCGTGTGTCTCCCATGCTCGGCACTTGTAGGTATTCGGAGTTTGCATCGGTTTGGTAAGTCGGGATGACCCCCTAGCCGAAACAGTGCTCTACCCCCTACAGTGATACATGAGGCGCTACCTAAATAGCTTTCGAGGAGAACCAGCTATCTCCGAGCTTGATTAGCCTTTCACTCCGATCCACAGGTCATCCGCTAACTTTTCAACGGTAGTCGGTTCGGTCCTCCAGTTAGTGTTACCCAACCTTCAACCTGCCCATGGATAGATCGCCCGGTTTCGGGTCTATTCCCAGCGACTAGACGCCCTATTAAGACTCGCTTTCGCTACGCCTCCCCTATTCGGTTAAGCTCGCCACTGAAAATAAGTCGCTGACCCATTATACAAAAGGTACGCAGTCACCCAACAAAGTGGGCTCCCACTGCTTGTACGCATACGGTTTCAGGATCTATTTCACTCCCCTCTCCGGGGTTCTTTTCGCCTTTCCCTCACGGTACTAGTTCACTATCGGTCAGTCAGTAGTATTTAGCCTTGGAGGATGGTCCCCCCATATTCAGACAAAGTTTCTCGTGCTCCGTCCTACTCGATTTCATGACTAAGAGATTTTCGCGTACAGGGCTATCACCCACTATGGCCGCACTTTCCAGAGCGTTCCGCTAATCTCAAAGCCACTTAAGGGCTAGTCCCCGTTCGCTCGCCACTACTAAGGGAATCTCGGTTGATTTCTTTTCCTCAGGGTACTTAGATGTTTCAGTTCCCCTGGTTCGCCTCTTAAGCCTATGTATTCAGCTTAAGATAACCATCTTATGATGGCTGGGTTCCCCCATTCAGACATCTCCGGATCAAAGTCTGTTTGCCGACTCCCCGAAGCTTTTCGCAGGCTACCACGTCTTTCATCGCCTCTGACTGCCAAGGCATCCACCGTATGCGCTTCTTCACTTGACCATATAACCCCAAGCAATCTGGTTATACTGTGAAGACGACATTCGCCGAAAATTCGATAATACTCAATTAAGAGCAACTCACAAATTTTACCTTAGCCTGATCCGTTACCAGTGAAAGTAACGTTCAGTCTATCTTTCTATCACATACCCAAATTTTTAAAGAACGATCTAATC
>NZ_VIUJ01000041.1:0-6627 GCF_007993905.1 Pseudomonas sp. SJZ077 | reverse complement strand
CACGCCGTGGATCTGAAACACGTTCTTGGCCAAGTCGACCCCAATGCGCATAAGCTTCATGTGTGGACTCCTTCTCACGGTTGACTGCGGTTCGTGCCTTCAGTCTGGCACTCAAGATGCCGAGGTGAGGAGGAGTCCATCCCATTGCTTTTGGCCGTTTTCAGCCGGTTACGACTGGCTGAAATCGCCTAAAACGGTCATTCACTAGATCCGTGACGAGGCGGTTTGTGAAGACACGCATAAGACCATCGATTACCAAGTATTCGGGTAGGTCATTGATTTCCAGTAGCCTGGGTCAAAACCGCATCAGTGCCAACATCTCTGATTCATCATTGCTCTCCCATAACCCGTGTTTTGCTCTTCGTTAAAGTCAGGCTCAACAGGACGGAAACCAAGATGATGCCGCCGACTGTGGTCAGCGACCATTGAATCGGCACGTGCCACCACGGCGCGACCAGCATCTTGCCGCCGATGAACACCAGTACGATGGCCAGGCCATATTTGAGCAAGTGAAAGCGGTCGGCCATGTCGGCAAGCAGAAAATACAGTGCGCGCAGGCCCATGATGGCGAAGATGTTGGAGGTGAACACGATGAAGGGGTCGGTGGTGACGGCGAAGATAGCCGGGATGCTATCCACCGCGAACACCAGGTCGCTGGCCTCGATCAGTACCAGCACCAGGAACATCGGCGTCGCCCAGCGCAGGCCGTTCTGGCGCACGAAGAAGCGCTCGCCGTGAAAGCTATCGGTGATGCGAAGATGGCTACGCAGCCAGCGCAGCAAAGGGTTCTTTTCGAGGTCTGGTTGCTGGTTGGCAAAGATCAGCATCTTGATGCCGGTGATGACGAGGAAAGCACCGAAGACATAGAGCAGCCAGGCAAACTCCTGCACCAGCCAGACACCGGCGAAAATCATACCGGCACGCATGACGATGGCGCCAAGCACGCCATAGAGCAGGACTCGGCGCTGCAACTCTGGCGGCACGGCGAAGTAGCCGAAGATCATGACGAAAACGAACATGTTGTCGATCGACAGCGACTGCTCGATCAGGTAGCCGGTGAGAAATTCGAGCGTTGTACGCTGGGCGACTTCGGCACCGACATGGCTGTGCAGATACCACCAGAGCAGAGCGGCGAAGACCAGTGCCAGGCTGGCCCAGGCGATGACCCAGGCTAGCGCTTCGCGGACCGAAACACGATGCGCCTTGCGCCCGCCGAAAACGAACAGATCGAGCGCCAGCATGGCAAGGACGAACACGATGAAGGCGGCCCACATCCAGGATTGGCCGACGCTGATGGCGGTCATTTACTGTCTCCGCATGAAGCAGCAATAGGCTGGAGGAGTCATGCTAGCGAGCCTGTTACCACAACAAAAATCGTTTATTCGTTGGGGATAGTTCGATTTTTACGAAGTATTGATTCAAGTGCTCAACTACCAGCAACCGCATTGGTTATGCCCCGTGGTCAAGGCGGGTGGCGTGGCACGCGTTTCCTGCAGTCCCGTCTCCTGCTTGATCGTGATGAAAAGGTCTGCTACCCCCTTCGACAGTCATGGCAACTGGTAAGCCGGTGATGCAGGCGTATATTGATAGTGTCGATCCAGATAGTTGAGGCGATCAAAGATCGCCAATGGTGGGACAAGCGAGAGTGCTGGGGGCGCTAGCGGATAACCCGGAACGTTGGAGGTGTCACATGAGGCTGTATCAACGACTCTTTCTGATCGCAGGTCCCACCATGCGTCACTCGCCGGCGATGGAACGGGCAATCGCACTGGCTGACGCTACAGGCGCAGCGCTGCATATCGCTGTGTTCATCGAAGACTTCGACCTTATGCGGTTAATGAGCAACAGCGAACAACTTCGTGAGAGTTGCCGGCAGGAGAACCTGCAGTGGTTGACGGATGAGGCCAAACTCATGCGCAGGAAGGGCATCAATGTGACCACCGAAGTTGCTTTGACCCGCGACCCGCTGCAAGCGATCCTTGAGCATGTGGCTGAAATGCAGCCGGACCTGATTATCAAGGGCGTACATCATGAATCAGCGCTCAAACGCTTATTCGTCACGCCTTTGGATTGGCAATTGTTGCGCGAATGTCCGACCCCCATACATCTGGTCAGCGAAGTCAGGTGTCCGCTTCCTCGGGTGATTGTGGCGGCGGTTGATCCATCGCATCCAGAGGGTCAGATCAGCGGAATCAACGACAGCGTCATTCAGGCGGCGAACGAACTGGCGACGCAATGTGATGCTGAATTGCACATGCTGTATGCCTACGAACTGACACACACACATTTCTCTGATGCAGGTGCTGGCGCCGTGACGATGCCAGGCTTCAGCAACGACGTGCGCCGGTCACTTGAAAAGTGCTTCATTGCCTTGGCTGGACGCCACTGCGTGCCACCTGAGCGACAACACTTCATTGCAGGGCCGCCAACCAAAGCGATGGCCGAGTTTGCCACTCATACTCGAGCCGATGTCTTCGTAATGGGAAATACCCATCACAAAGGGGTGGACAAGCTGATTGGCAGTACCACGGAGCATGTTCTGTATCAGGTGCCCTGCAGCGTTCTGGCCATCAAGGGAGAAGCGGATCATTGAACGGAAAAAACGCCACCATCGCAGCCGGCTGTTGGAGCTGATGTGGTTTTGACCCGGGCTGCTGACTTCAGCTGACCCTTAGGCGGTCTATGAAGACACGCATATGACCCCTCGATTACCAAGTATTCAGGTAGGCCAACTTATATACCCTCTTATTCAGCATCGATGAGCATGAGCTAAATAGATGCCCTGCTGATGGTGCGATCGATGATGAGATTGTTCAATCGGTATAGATGACTCTTAAAACCGCTAACCCTTAGCGCAATCGTCTCAAACATTAATTGTAAGATAGTGTTTCTAGAGGCAATACCTTATTACGTACAAGATTTCTAACTACATTCAGCCATCCATGTTGAGCCAAACGAGACGTGGGAAACTTTACTTAAGGTTTTGGGCTGCGCGGAATGCACATTCCTCATGCTAAGCGATGATTAGATTTTCGTCACCCACACCACATGGGAGACTTTCCCGGTCTCAAAATCACGATAGGTAGGCTAATACCTCCAAAAGACCGGCGTAATAAGTACCAGCACAGTCAGGATTTCCAACCGCCCCAGTAACATGCCGATGGTCAGTAACCATTTTGCTGCATCAGGTAGTGATGAGAAGTTACCGGCAGGCCCGATGATCGTGCCCAGGCCTGGTCCAACGTTGCATACTGCAGTAGCGGCGCCACTTAAAGCAGTCGTCCAGTCCAGCCCGATCAGAGCCAGCCCTAAGGCGATTATGGCAATGGTGATGGTGAAGAAAAACGAGAAGGTTAAAAGTGAGCGCAAGATCTCCTCGTCAATCGGATGACCGTTGTACTTCTTCTGAATCACGGCTCGAGGATGGATCAACTGCTTCAAACTACTCACGAGTAGGGCGGCAGCAACTTGGAAGCGGAAGATTTTCAGTCCGCCAGCCGTGGAGCCTGAGCATCCACCGACAAACGTCAGATAGAAGAACAACAGAACGGCAAAACTACCCCATAGTGTGTAATCACCAACTGCAACTCCGGTAGTCGTGACGACCGAGGTCACGTTGACCGCCACAATACGAAATGCATCCCACCAAACGTAGTCGCTGTGAAAGTATAGCCATGTCGCCACAGCCAGCCAGGTGACAATCAAGAATCCAAGAAATCCGCGTACCTGGTGATCCTTCAGCAGCGCACGCCGATGGCCGCGCAATGTCGCGACGTACAAGGTAAACGGCAGACTACCCAGAATCATGATGCCCACCGCTACCCAGTGAATCGCTGGCTGCGTCCAATGCCCCAGTGAGGCGTCCGAAGTAGAGAATCCGCCAGTTGAGATCAAGGACATGGCGTGGTTGACCGCTTCAAACGGCGTCATCCCAGCGATCCAGAGAGCTAGTGCTCCGGCGCCAGTGAGTACCAGATAGAGAAAGAGGATGTATTTGGCGGCCACATGGGAACGTGGCGTCACTTTCTCCGACCAGTCTGAGGACTCTGTCTGGAAAAGACGCATGCCACCCACTCGCAACAGTGGAAGGATCGCTACAGCCATGCCGATGAAGCCGATACCACCCAGCCAGTGCAGCATCGAGCGCCAGATTAACAATCCTGGTGAAGCGGTATCCAAACCACTCAGGACAGTTGAGCCCGTGGTTGTGATGCCGGACATCGTTTCGAAGAAAGCGTCGGTGTAACTGATGTGACTGATGAACACCATTGGCAACGCCGCGAAGGTACACACCACCACCCAACTGCCAGTCGTCAACAGGTACATATCCCTCGGACGGAGCTGGCCAGTATCAGGGCGCCCACGCACGATCAAAAGAAGACCGCTGATTAAGGTAATCAAACTCGACCAGAGAAAGGCCGACAGATCGTCGCTACGCTCATAGGCGACCAGCGTAATCATGGGAATAACCATGCTTACGGCCAGCGTGATCAGAAAAATGCCTAGGATGAAGCCGATGAGCCGCATTGCTGCGAGGGACATAGAAAGTAGCCTGCTAAATTAGCGCCGCGTAGTATCGAATGCTCAATTTTAAAGCTCCGTAAATTTTGCGTAAAATTTCTACGGGCAATCAGTCAAACAAGGATCGGTTGTTAAGTGGCAGAACCTAGCTCGCCTTCATGAGCTCAAAAAATTCCTCGCATTTCATTGAGAAACATCTAGCTGGCGAATAAAAAAACCGGCACTTGGCCGGGCTTTTATGGGCATCCAACAGTTCCTGGTGGATAACACGACTAAGACAGTGCTTCCAATAGCTAGCATGCCTGTCTTGTTGCTTCGCTGACGCAGGTTTCTAAACCACAGTATTTCTAGGCTTCGAGAAATACTGTGGTCGTATCAAGAGAGATTATTTGGCTACGGCAGCACTCGTTAGGACGCTGCTGCGGCGAAGGACTATAACGCCGCCCAACGCTGCCAGAATCGATCCGATCAATACACCGACCTTGACCTCATCAATCAAAAGAGCTGATCCGGCGAACGCCAGATTGCCAATGAATAGGCTCATAGTGAAACCAATGCCGCACAACAGTGCTACGCCATAGAGTTGAATCCAGGTACTCCCTTCCGGCAGCTTGGCCAGGCCCATACGAATGGCCAGAGCAGCCAATAGGAAAATACCGACCTGTTTGCCCACCAACAGCCCCAGAGCTACACCCAGCGGAACCGGATCGACGAGGTTCTCCATCGAAATACCGGCCAATGAAACACCTGCGTTGGCGAAACCAAAAATCGGCACCACAGCGAACGCTACCCACATGTGCAGCTTCTCTTCCAGGAAAAGCAGCGGAGACCGGGCTTCCTCTTCTGGCTTGCCCATGGGGATGCACAGCGCCACAGCGACACCCGCCAGCGTGGCATGTACACCCGATTGCAGCACGAAGAACCACAGCACACCACCGATCAGGAGATACGGGAACAATCGCCTTACGCCCAATCGATTCATTGCGATCAGAATGACGAGGGTCGCAAGCGAGGCCAGTAACATCGGCATGGAAAGGCCCGACGTATAGAAAAAGGCGATGATCACCACCGCGCCCAGATCGTCAATGATCGCTAAGGCAGCCAGAAACACTTTCAGCGAAGTCGGGACTCGCTTGCCCAGTAACGACAAAACACCTAAAGCGAATGCGATGTCAGTAGCGGCCGGGATCGCCCATCCCCCCAAGGTCTCAGGATTACCCCAGTTTATTGCGATGTAGATCAGCGCTGGAACAACCATGCCGCCCAAAGCACCAAATCCAGGTAAGGCGCGCTGCCCCCAAGTGGAAAGCCCACCGGCCAGCACCTCTCGTTTGATTTCGAGCCCGACCATCAGGAAGAAGATCGCCATCAGACCATCATTCACCCAATGCTCGACAGACATGCCCATCCAAACGCTGTGCAAGGTTGCAAAGTAACTCTGGGATAGAGGCGAGTTAGCAACAATCAGAGCGGCCAGAGCGGCACCCATCAACATGAGACCGCCAGCGGATTCCGACGACAGGAAGCGAGCCAGAATCGCGGCTGCTCTAGGGGTTTCGGCTTTAGCTTGATGCTTGGTCATCAACGTCCTTGGGATCACTTAAAAAGGTAATATATTAACATCTGGCCTACACGAACATGGCGGCGTTAAACAGCCTGAAACAGTTAATGTTCAAGGCCATAACCAAGCATTAATACTTTTCATTCAGTGCTCTGGAATGGGGTTTTAGACCAGAACCTATCGGCATGCGAAACAATATCCATGCCGCCCATCGCTTCCATGCCCCATGCCGTTTTTGAATAACCCGATCAGTCTTCCCATCGCTTGACTTGAAAGGCACCCTGGTGGTAATCACCTCGGACGAGTCCCACGGCATAGATGGTGTGCGCCTGGCTTCCTCATGGGGCTTCAACCTAATGCTAGCGCCCGAGCAGGATCAGTTGCCCAGGGTGAAGGCTGGCGTCTACGGGCATGTCGATCTGAGTGCCTCGATACTCGACTACTTCGCCCTACCTGTCCCCTCAGCCTTGAGCGGTCGTTCCCTGTTTCGTGATTATGAAACGGGCCGCGAAATCATGTCATTCACCAACGACAAGCTGCGCTAT
>NZ_VIUJ01000040.1:0-8026 GCF_007993905.1 Pseudomonas sp. SJZ077 | reverse complement strand
CTCCCACGGTCTGTACTGGTTAGAGTCAGATGACGAGCTTTAGTCCCACCCACCCCTTCAAGTCTAAACATACAAGCGAGCCTGCTCGCGATAGCAATCTGACAGCCAACATCATTGTTGAATGTCAGGGCGCCATCGCGAGCAGGCTCGCTCCCACAGTGGTTTTGGAGTGTTTTCAGAGGCAACGCTGCTCCGGTTATCACACAACCCCAATTGGGCGTTTTTTTTGCGGCGCTTGGCGGGCATACTAGGCCGTCCCTTTCCCTGGTGTCGCCCGCCTCTATGCTTCGCGTCCTGATAGCCCTTGCCCTGACTTGCCTGCTCCAACCGGCCTTCGCTGATGAGCGCGCGCAAACCCAACAACAGTTGGACGCCACGCGTCAGGATATTGCCGAGCTGAAAAAACTGCTGGGCAAGCTGCAGGAAGAAAAATCCGGTGTGCAGAAAGACCTCAAAGGCACCGAGACCGAGATGGGCAAGCTCGAGAAGCAGGTCGAAGCCCTGCAAAAAGAGCTGAAGAAAAGCGAATCCGAGCTGCAGCGACTCGATGGTGAGAAAAAAAAACTCCAGAGCGCGCGCACTGAACAGCAACGACTGATCGCCATTCAGGCCCGTGCGGCCTATCAGAACGGCCGTCAGGAGTACTTGAAGCTCCTGCTGAACCAGCAGAATCCGGAAAAATTCGCCCGAACCCTCACCTATTACGACTACCTGAGCCAGGCCCGCCTGGAGCAGCTGAAGAATTTCAACGAAACCTTGCGCCAACTGGCCAACGTCGAAAAAGACATCGCCCTGCAACAGGCACAATTGCTGGTGCAGAAGAGCAGCCTCGACAGCCAGCGCGACGAACTCGACAAGGTTCGCAAGGAGCGCCAGCAAGTCCTGGCCAAGTTGAGCGACGACGTGAAGGCGCGCGACCAGAAGCTGGCCGCCCGCGAGCAGGATCAGGCAGACCTGTCTAAAGTCCTTAAAACCATCGAAGAAACCCTGGCCCGCCAGGCACGAGAGGCTGAAGAGGCGCGACAAAAAGCGCTCATCGCCCAGCAGGAAGCCGAAAAAAAGCGTTTACGTGAGGCTCAGGAGCAGGCGAATGCCACTGACGCCCCACGCAAACCGGTCAAGTCGAACCCTGGCGCATTGGTTTCCAGTTCAGGCGAGACCTTTGGCGGCCCTTTTGCTTCAAGCCGGGGAAGACTTCCGTGGCCGGTTGATGGTCGACTGCTGGC
Source organism: Pseudomonas sp. SJZ077 (assembly GCF_007993905.1). NCBI lineage: Bacteria > Pseudomonadati > Pseudomonadota > Gammaproteobacteria > Pseudomonadales > Pseudomonadaceae > Pseudomonas > Pseudomonas sp. SJZ077. The sequence goes on along the minus strand of NZ_VIUJ01000040.1, from coordinate 6,800 downwards.
ACGCTTCGGTGAATCCCGTGGCGACGACGCCCGTACCAAGTGGGACGGCGTGATGATCAGCGCCTCCGCCGGCAGCCAGGTGCACGCCGTGCATGGCGGTCGCGTGGTATTCGCCGACTGGTTGCGTGGCGCCGGGCTGCTGGTGATTCTCGACCATGGCAACGGTTTTCTGAGTCTTTATGGTCACAACCAGACGCTGCTCAAGTCTGCGGGTGACGTAGTAAAAGCCGGTGAGTCCATCTCCACTGTCGGTAACAGTGGCGGGCAGGACACACCAGCGCTGTATTTCGCTATTCGTCAGCAGGGTCACCCGAGTGATCCGGCGCAATGGTGTCGTGCGCAAGGATAAGTACGCCATCTACTTCAGGAGTTCGTTAGACATGCTGCATTTGTCCCGCCTTACCTCGCTGGCCCTGACGATCGCCCTGGTGATCGGCGCGCCTCTGGCGTTTGCCGCTCAACCGGCCCCGGCGGTCGCGCCTGCGGGCACTGCTGCGACCACCAAGGCGCCGTTGCCTCTGGAAGAGTTGCGCACCTTTGCCGAGGTCATGGATCGGATCAAGGCCGCCTATGTCGAACCGGTGGACGACAAGACCCTGCTGGAAAACGCCATCAAAGGCATGCTCAGCAACCTCGATCCGCACTCCGCCTATCTGGGCCCGGAAGACTTCGCTGAATTGCAGGAAAGCACCAGCGGCGAATTCGGCGGCCTGGGCATCGAAGTCGGCGCTGAAGACGGTTTCATCAAAGTGGTTTCGCCCATCGATGACACCCCGGCGTCCAAGGCTGGCATTCAGGCTGGCGACTTCATCGTGAAGATCAACGGCCAGCCGACTCGCGGCCAGAGCATGACCGAAGCCGTGGACAAGATGCGCGGCAAGATCGGCCAGAAAATCACCCTGACCCTGGTGCGCGACGGCGGTACGCCGTTCGACGTGACTCTGACCCGCGCCATCATTCAGGTGAAGAGCGTCAAGGCGCAGCTGCTGGAGTCGGGCTACGGCTACATCCGCATCACTCAGTTCCAGGTCAAGACCGGCGAAGAAGTGTCCAAAGCCCTGGCCAAGTTGCGCAAGGACAACGGCAAGAAGCTCAACGGCATCATTCTCGACCTGCGCAACAACCCGGGCGGCGTGCTGCAATCGGCAGTGGAAGTGGTCGACCACTTCATCACCAAGGGCCTGATCGTTTACACCAAGGGCCGCATCGCCAACTCCGAACTGCGCTTCTCGGCCACCGGCAAAGACGAAAGCGAAGCCGTGCCAATGGTTACGCTGATCAACGGCGGCAGCGCCTCGGCCTCGGAAATTGTCGCCGGCGCCTTGCAGGATCAGAAACGCGCGGTGGTCATGGGCACCACCAGTTTCGGCAAAGGCTCGGTACAAACCGTGCTGCCACTGAACAACGACCGCGCGCTGAAGATCACCACGGCGCTGTACTACACGCCGAACGGCCGCTCGATCCAGGCCCAGGGCATCGTCCCGGACATCGAAGTGCGCAGGGCCAAGATCACCAACGAGCAGGACAGCGAATACTTCAAGGAAGCCGATCTGCAGGGTCACTTGGGCAATGGCAACGGCGGCGCCGACAAACCGAGCGGTTCCAGCAGCAAGGCCAAGGCTATGCCGCAGGATGACGACTACCAACTGGCCCAGGCGCTGAGCCTGCTCAAAGGGCTGAGCATCACCTCCGGTCGCTGAGGTGCGCCTGCGGCTGCTGATCGGTCTGCTGTGCTGTCTGGCAGGCGTTGCCCACGCAACGCCCGCTACCGCTGCGCCGCAGAAAGCCTATCTCACGTTGATCATCGATGACCTGGGGCAGAACCTGCCCCGGGATCGTCGCGTGCTGGCCCTGCCCGGCCCGGTGACAGCGGCGATCATGCCCGACACGCCCCACGCCACCGAATTCGCCCGCGAGGCCCATCGCGCCGGCAAGATCGTCATCCTGCACATGCCCATGGACCCGGCCACCGGCCCGTTTGCCTGGCATCCCGATTTGCCCATCGACGAACTTGAGAAACGCCTGAGCGCGGCGTTCAAGGTCGTGCCTTACACCGCCGGCATCAACAACCATATGGGCAGTCGCATGACCGCTCAGCAACCGGCCATGGCCTGGTTGATGGCGGACTTGCAGCGCCGGCACAAGCTCTTCGTCGACAGCCGCACCAGCGCACAAACCGTCGCGGCAGCCGAGGCACAGAAGATTGGGTTGGCAAGCGTTTCGCGGGATGTGTTTCTGGATGACGAGCGCACCGAAGCGGCGATTTTCACGCAGTTGCAGACGGCGATTAATTTGGCGCACAAGCAAGGCTCGGCGGTGATGATCGGGCATCCGTATCCGCAGACGCTGGCGGTGCTGGAGAGGGAACTGCCCAAGCTCAAGGCTCAGGGCATTGAGTGGATCGACATCAAGCAGATGATCAGCGTGCGCAGCAATCGCGCGACGGCTGCGCATGGAAAGGATGGCGTGTACCGCTAATCCGCAACGACACAAAACCACTGTGGGAGCGAGCCTGCTCGCGATGGCGGTGAATCAGCCAACAGTGATGTTGACTGACACTGCCTCATCGCGAGCAGGCTCGCTCCCACACTTGAACACGGTGGTATCAGAGATACCGCGCCATGATGTCGTCCACCACGCCTTCTTTGCGCAGCTGATCCAGCGCGGCTTGCAGCTTGGCCACCACGTCATCTGGAACGTCTTTGTTCAACGCCAGATAGAGTTCGGCGCTATTGAACCGCAACACCGTCTTGAGACCGTTAACGCCCTCCTGACGCGCCAGATAGCGCCCGGCCGGGTCGCCCGTTGCCCACAAATCAATCTGACCACTCACCAGCTTCTTTGCGTTGTCCTGATCGCGCAGCACGACAATGGGCTTCAACCCTTGCTTGGCCAGCGTCTCGGCAATCGCATCGCCCTTGTATGCGCCGATCTTGTATTTGCGCGCTTGATCCAGCGTCTCCAGGCTGATCTTGCTGTCAGCCTTGGCCAGCATGATCCAGTCGTCCGGGCCAATCGGGCCGACCCACTTGAACAGCTTTTCGCGGTCCGGCAAGCGCGCCATCACGAACACGCCATAACCGGGTTTCTCGAGGGCGAGCTTGTAGATTCGCTCCCAAGGGAAGCGCAGTGTGAGGCTGTAGGTGACGTCGGCACGTTTGAACATCTCGCGGACGATGTCCACGGCAATGCCATTGATGTTCTCGTCCTGAGCGAAGTTCTTGCCGTTCTTCGCCATGTTGTATGGCGGGAAATTTTCCGTCAGTAACACCAGGTCGGTGTCGGGACTTTCTTCAGCGTGGGCTCCATTGATGAGCAACAGAGAAGCGCTGGCGAGGACAAGAAGCAGGCGTTTGATCATGTTGGGCTACCGAAATCCATGGCGTGCCCAAGAGTGCCTTGAGCCCGCCATGCTGTCCACTGGCCTTCATGGATTTGTTTAGCGCATGACGATTCCGCGATGCGCCATGTAGGCCTTGGCTTCCTGCACCGTGTATTCGCCGAAGTGGAAAATACTCGCCGCCAATACGGCGCTGGCGTGACCTTCGATGATGCCGTCGGCCAGATGCTGCAGGTTGCCGACGCCGCCGGAGGCAATCACCGGGATACCCAGCGCATCGCTGATGGCGCGGGTGACGCCCAGGTCGAAACCGTTTTTCATGCCGTCCTGATCCATGCTGGTCAGCAGGATTTCACCGGCACCCAGGCCTTCCATCTTCTTCGCCCACTCAACGGCGTCGAGGCCGGTTGGCTTGCGCCCGCCGTGGGTGAAGATCTCCCAGCGCGGGGTTTCGCCCGGACCGGAGACTTTCTTGGCGTCGATAGCGACGACGATGCACTGCGAGCCGAAATGCTGGGCCGCTTCGCCGACGAATTCCGGGTTGAATACCGCTGCGGTGTTGATCGAAACCTTGTCCGCACCGGCATTCAGCAAGTTGCGAATGTCCTGCACCGTGCGCACGCCACCGCCCACCGTCAGCGGGATGAACACCTGGCTGGCCATGCGCTCGACGGTGTGCAGCGTGGTGTCGCGGCCATCGACGCTGGCGGTGATGTCGAGAAAGGTAATCTCGTCAGCGCCCTGCTCGTCGTAGCGACGGGCGATTTCCACCGGATCGCCGGCATCACGAATGTTCTCGAACTTGACGCCCTTGACCACCCGGCCGTTGTCCACGTCCAGGCAAGGGATGATGCGTTTGGCCAGCGCCATGGTCAGTCCTCAGCCTTTGTACGAATCGCAGAAAGCTTGCGCTTCAGCGACATCGAGGGTGCCTTCGTAGATCGCCCGGCCGGTGATGGCGCCGATGATGCCTGGCGCCTTGGCGTCCAGCAGCGACTTGATGTCACCCAGATTGTGGATACCGCCGGAAGCGATGACCGGAATGCGCGTGGCAGCGGCCAGGGCAGCGGTGAACGGTACGTTGCAACCCTGCATCATGCCGTCTTTGGCGATGTCGGTATAAACGATCGCGGACACGCCATCGGCTTCGAACTGCTTGGCCAGGTCGATCACCTGAATGGTGCTGATTTCCGCCCAACCGTCAGTGGCGACGAAACCGTCTTTGGCGTCCAGACCGACGATCACTTTGCCCGGGAACGCACGGCACGCTTCAGCGACGAAGGCCGGATCTTTCACGGCTTTGGTGCCGATAATCACGTAGCTCACGCCTGCTTTGACGTAGTGCTCGATGGTTTCCAGGGAACGGATACCGCCACCGATCTGGATCGGAAGGTTCGGGTAGCGCTTGGCAATGGCTGTGACCACTTCACCGTTGACTGGCTGGCCTTCGAAGGCGCCGTTCAGGTCGACCAGATGCAGACGACGGCAACCGCCCTCCACCCACTTGGCAGCCATGCTCACCGGGTCATCGGAGAACACCGTGGAATCTTCCATGCGGCCCTGGCGCAGACGAACACAGGCACCGTCTTTAAGATCGATAGCGGGAATAATCAGCATGCTTTTTCCTTCGTCCAAAGAGCTGCAAGCTGCAAGCTATAAGCTGCAAGCACGCACGCGTTTCTACTTCTTGCAGCTTGCAGCTTAAAGCTTGCAGCTGCTCCTATGCTTTCTCGAGCGCCCACAAGTCGCTTTCGATGCTTTCGAACCTCTCTTTGAGGTGCGTCTGCACATCGAAAATCGCCCTGTTGTAATAGTGCGGCGCAATTTCGCGAGTAAACAGCTCAAGGATTTCAGCCGCTTCGAACGAACCCAGGTCCAGTTCGAAGCGATCTTCCATGAAGCGTTTGATCTTGTGATTGGCCTCGTTCTCCTGTTCGGGAGTGAGGGTCAGGATCGGCGGCTTCTTCTTGGCAGCCATTTACCAGCGACCATCCCACGCGGCGAAGTTCTGCAGCAATTGCAGGCCATGGGTATGGCTCTTCTCCGGGTGGAACTGCACGGCGAATCGCGAGCCATCGGCCAGCGCTGCGGCGAAATCGACACCGTAGTGACCGCCACCCACCACCTGCCGCGCGTTGCCGGCGGCGATGTAGTAGCTGTGCACGAAGTAGAAACGCGCCAAGTCCGGAATGTTGTGCCACAGCGGGTGACTCACCGTCTGCTTCACTTCGTTCCAGCCCATGTGCGGGACTTTCAGGTGTTCGCCGTCTTCGTGCAGATCTTTGCCGAAGAACTTCACCTGGCCTGGAAACAGACCGATGCAATCGACGCCATCGTTCTCTTCACTGCTGTCGAGCAAGGCTTGCATGCCGACACAGATGCCGAGAAACGGACGGTCCTGGCTGACTTCGCGCACCAGCGAGTCGAAGCCCAGGCGACGGATCTCCGCCATGCAATCGCGAATCGCGCCGACGCCGGGAAAAACCACCCGGTCGGCTTCGCGAATCACATCGGCATCGCTGGTGATCAGGACCTTGCCGGCACCGACGTGCTCGAGGGCCTTGGCCACCGAGTGCAGGTTGCCCATGCCGTAATCGATAACCGCGACCGTCTGCATTACAGAACGCCTTTGGTCGACGGCATCTGACCGGCCATGCGGTCATCAAGCTCTACGGCCATGCGCAGGGCGCGGCCGAATGCCTTGAACACGGTTTCGATCTGGTGGTGGGTGTTGGTGCCACGCAGATTGTCGATGTGCAGGCTGACCAGCGCATGGTTGACGAAGCCCTGGAAAAACTCCTGGAACAGGTCAACGTCGAAGCCGCCAACGGTGGCGCGGGTGTAGGGAACATGCATCTGCAGGCCAGGACGGCCGGAGAAATCGATCACCACACGCGATAGCGCTTCATCGAGCGGAACATAGGCGTGGCCGTAGCGACGGATGCCTTTTTTGTCGCCGATGGCTTTGGCGAAGGCCTGACCCAAAGTGATACCAACGTCTTCCACCGTGTGGTGGTCGTCGATATGCAGGTCGCCTTTGCTGACAATATCCAGGTCGATCAGCCCGTGACGGGCGATCTGGTCCAGCATGTGCTCAAGAAAAGGGACACCGATATCAAATCGGGCCTTTCCGGTGCCATCCAGGTTGATCGAGGCTTTGATCTGGGTTTCCAGAGTGTCGCGCTCGACTGACGCCTTACGTTCGGCCATCACCAGCTCCGCAAAATCATTGGGCGAAAAAGGCAGCCATTATAGGGGCGCGGGCGCGAAACAGAAACACGGGAGGTGATATCACTGACGGAGTGAATCCGGGAGTATCGGGGATAGACATGTCCATACAAGCGGATTTGATGGCGCCTCAAACAAATGTGGGAGATTCTATGTTTGGGGGGAACACCCAAACATAGAATTTGGCTTGTATTCGGTTTGGTTTTTCATCAGGGCAAACATCACTCTGGCC
>NZ_VIUJ01000039.1:0-18191 GCF_007993905.1 Pseudomonas sp. SJZ077 | reverse complement strand
CCGAACTCAGCAGTGAAACGATGCATCGCCGATGGTAGTGTGGGGTTTCCCCATGTGAGAGTAGGTCATCGTCAAGATTAAATTCCGAAACCCCTGTCTGCTAACGCAGACAGGGGTTTTGTCGTTTTGGCTCCTAAAAACGTCAGGTCATTATCCCCCGCGAGTCATGCCACTTCTGCGCCACACCCTTGCCCAGTGTTGATGTCCAATAAGCGCATCGAGCTCCAACGGCTCTAGAGCGCCGTTCGGCGGGAATGTCGGTCATTTCATACAAACCCCTAAGATTTCTCCGACTAGTGCCGAAAGACTAGTGAGACATGCGTGCACCAAAGTAGCGCGACCGAAGAATGCCGCCTGCGCTGTTACATGGAATGTTGCACCTGGAACGCATCCCCACTTTTTGCATAAGAAGTCCCATGAAATGAATCTCAAGTTCAGCCATAAAATCCTTCTGGCCGCCTCTGGCGTCGTGGTGCTGGCTTTTGCGTTGTTCACTTTGTACAACGACTATCTGCAGCGAAACACGATCCGGCAAAACCTCGAGTCCTCCGTCCAGCAAGCTGGCGATCTGACCGCCAGCAGCGTGCAGAACTGGATGAGCGGCCGTGTGCTGGTGCTGGAAAACCTCGCCCAGAACGTCGCTCATCAAGGCGCCAATGCGGACCTTCCCGGACTGGTTGATCAACCGGCCTTCACCTCGAACTTCCAGTTCACTTACGTCGGCCAGGCCAACGGCGTGTTCACCCAACGCCCTGACGCGAAGATGCCGGACGGTTACGATCCGCGTCAGCGTCCCTGGTACAAACAAGCCGTGGCTGCCGATAAGACCATGCTGACGCCGCCGTACATGGCCGCCGTCGGTGGGTTGGTGGTGACCATCGCCATGCCGGTGAAAAAGAACGGTGAATTGCTCGGCGTGGTCGGCGGTGATCTGAGCCTGGAGACCCTGGTAAAGATCATCAACTCGGTGGACTTCGGTGGCATCGGCCACGCGTTCCTGGTCAGTGCCGACGGTCAGGTGATCGTCAGCCCGGACAAAGACCAGGTGATGAAAAACCTGAAGGACATTTATCCAAACTCTGGCGTGCGCATCGACAAGGGCAATCAGGACGTCACCCTGAACAAGCAGGACCGCATCCTCTCGTTCACCCCGGTGAGCGGTTTGCCGAATGCCGAGTGGTACATCGGTCTGTCGATCGACAAGGACAAGGCCTACGCACCACTGAGTCAATTCCGCACTTCGGCGTTGATTGCAATGTTCATCGCCGTCAGTGTGATTGCCGTGCTGTTGAGCCTGCTGATCAACGTGCTGATGCGTCCGCTGACCACCATGGGCCGCGCGATGCAGGACATCGCCCAGGGCGAGGGCGACCTGACCCGTCGTCTGGCCGTGGAAAGCAAAGATGAGTTCGGCGAGTTGGGTGGTTCGTTCAACCAGTTCGTGGAGCGGATTCACGCATCGATTTCCGAAGTGTCCTCGGCGACCCGCCAGGTCCACGATTTGTCGCAGCGCGTAATGGCATCGTCCAACGCCTCGATCATCGGCTCCGACGAACAAAGCGCGCGCACCAACAGCGTGGCTGCCGCCATCAACCAATTGGGTGCCGCCACCCAGGAAATCGCCCGCAATGCTGCCGATGCTTCGCAGCATGCAAGCGGTGCAAGCGAGCAGGCGGATGATGGTCGTCAGGTAGTAGAGAAAACCATCCTGGCCATGACCGAGTTGTCGCAGAAAATCAGCCTGTCCTGCACCCAGATCGAAACCCTGAACGCCAGCACTGACAACATCGGGCACATTCTGGATGTGATCAAAGGCATCTCCCAGCAGACCAACTTGCTGGCGCTCAACGCCGCCATCGAAGCGGCGCGTGCCGGTGAAGCCGGTCGTGGTTTTGCGGTCGTGGCGGACGAAGTGCGCAACCTGGCGCATCGCACGCAGGAGTCGGCGGAAGAGATCCACAAGATGATCACCTCGCTGCAGATCGGTTCTCGCGAAGCAGTGACGACCATGAATGCCAGTCAGGTCTCCAGTGAAGAGAGTGTCGAAGTGGCGAATCAGGCGGGCCTGCGATTGGTCAGCGTGACGCAGCGCATCGGCGAAATCGACGGCATGAACCAGTCGGTGGCCGCGGCGACCGAAGAGCAGACGGCGGTAGTGGAAACCCTCAATGTCGACGTCAACCAGATCAACTTGTTGAACCAGCAGAGCGTGGCGAACCTCAATGAAACGTTGAAGGATTGTGATGCGTTGTCGTTGCAGGCGAACCGGTTGAAGCAACTGGTCGATAGCTTCAAGATCTGATTCGGGTCAGTTCTACTGCGTTATCGTTCTTCGCGGACAAGCCTCGCTCCTACAGGGCATGGAAAACCTTGTAGAAGCGAGGCTTGCCCGCGATAGCGGTAGAAAAGTCACCGCTGAACCAAAGCTCTACACAAACAGCTTCAACACATTATTCATCGCGTCATCCGCAAACCCCTGCACGAAATCCTTGAACCCCGGCAACGCCTCGGCACCTCCCTGCGCCGGTTCGGCAATGATGGTCCAGGTCGCCCGTGACGTGTTCGCACCCAGCGGTTCAACACTCATTGCCGCCCACAAATTGGCCACGCCCAGTGTGTTGTAAATGGTCGTCCACGTGATGTTCAACGCCTGGTCATCCCGGGAATTGAGTTGCTCGACCACCAGGTTGCCGTCCTTGAAAAATTTCTTGCGCAGCGACGACACGCCTTCGCCCGTCATCTCGATGTGCGACAGCGCCGGAATGAACTGATCGAAGCCGGCAAAGTTGCCGACCACCGCCCAGACCCGCGCGGCATCCGCCGGCACCTCCACCGAGGACACGACATGGCAGCCTTGCGGGTTTTTGATCAGGGTATCGGGTTGCAGATTGTTCATGGTCTTGCTCCATTGGGTTTGAATGAATCAGATGAAATTGATTTCTTTGAGGTAGTCGCAACCGCGACGCAGCAGTGCGGGTGATTTTTCCGGGTAGTGCGCGCCCATCTGCCGAACGCCGGCCTGGGCGTTGTCGTGGCCGATCATCGAGATGTCGCCGATGTCTTCCTCGAAGCCGTTGAGGTAGAAACCGAGTACGCCGAACAGCGCGTTGTCGCTGTCGACCCGACCCAGTTGCTGTTGCCAGTCGGCGACGCTGACCATGGAGAACTCCCGCCCCGCGTCACGGAATGACGCGACGTAATCGTCCCAACTCAGGGGCTCGGGGTTGTGCAGGTTGAACACCGCTTTTTCAGACGAATAACGGCTGGCATGGAAGCCAATGAAGCGAGCGAGAAAGTCCACCGGCATCAGGTCGAAATTCAGCGAAAACTCCGGCACCTGGCCGAGCTGGATCGAGCCCTTGAGCATCAGCATCAAGCGGTTTTTGTGCGGCTGACAGACGCCGGAGAGGCTGTTGAAGCTGATGTTGCCGGGGCGATAAAGATTGACCCGCACCCCACGTTCACGCGCTCGTTCGAGGATCCGTTCGCCGACCCACTTGGACAGGTTGTAGCCGTTTTTGATGTAGATCGGCGGCGTCTGCGCTGCGGGTAATTCCAGCACTCGGCCATCGTCGGCAATCGTGCTGGACGCCGACAGCGTGGAGACAAAATTGAAGATCTTCTTGCTGCGCCCCTCGCACAGCCGCAGGCATTCGAAAATCGGCTCGACGTTGTCCCGCGCCAGCGACTCGTAATCGAGCACGTGATTGACGTTGGCGGCGTTGTGCACCAGCGCGCCGAACTCTCGATCGAGGCGCTCGTAAACGTGCGCATCAAGCCCCAACGCCGGGCGAGTGATGTCTGCCGCGTAAACCTGCACCCGACTCAGGTCCAGGTGCTCCAGTCGGTTTTCCCGCAACGCATGAGCGAAGCGCTCAGCCGCCGATTGCCCACCGCCATCGCGCACCAGGCAGGCCACTTCAGTGACGCCCCACGCCAGCAACGCTTCGACGATGTGCACACCGACAAAACTGTTTGCGCCGGTGACGATCACCTTGTGCACATCGCCCATGCGGCTGATGGGCAGCGGCTGAATATCCAGCTCGCGAAAGGCATCCGCCAGTGCTTGCGCGCTTAGGACTTCCTCGGTGCCGGAGCCGCGCACCAACGTCGCCAGCTTCGCAATAGTCGGCAATTCAATGAAGCGATTGATCGAGATGCTGCGGCCGAATTCTTCACGCAATCGCAGCAACATCCGTGACAACAGAATCGAGTGGCCGCCCAGATTGAAGAAACTTTCGTCGGTCGAAATATCGCTGGCCGGCAACTCCAGCAGCTCAGCCCAGATCTCCAGCAACAGCGCTTCATCGGCGCTCGCGGGCAAGCGCCGTGTCGTGTTTTCGGCAACATTCACCGGCATCGCCAGCAGCGCTTTACGGTCGACTTTGCCGTTACTGGCGAACGGCATGCTCGGCAATTCAGTCCAGGCGATGGGTTGCATGTAGTCCGGCAAAAACTGCATCGCATGAGCCTTCAAGGCTTCGCGCGCGGCGCCCGTTTGGTTCTCTTGAGGTTGTGCGAGGAACGCCAGAATCCGCCGTTGGCTGTCGATAACCACCGCCACCTGGCGGTACAACTGACTGTCGCGCAGGCAGCGTTCGATCTCTTCCGGCTCGACGCGAAAGCCGCGGATTTTCACCTGATTGTCCCGCCGTCCACACAGCTCGATACCGTCGCCGGTCCATTTCGCCATATCGCCGGTACGGTAGGCGCGCAGGCGCTGGCCGTCTGGCAAGTTCATGTCCAGGTAACGTTCGGCAGTCTGCTGCGGGTTGTTCAGATAACCCAGGCACACCCCCGGCCCGACAATGTACAACTCACCGACGACCTGCTCGGCCACCGGCTGAAAAGCCTCATCGAGAATCAGCACCTGGCTGTTGGCAATCGGCGACCCGAGGGTGCGGTTGCTGTCGCCAGCGCGCAGTTGGCGCGCGGTAATCAGCACCGTGGCTTCGGTCGGGCCATAGAGGTTGTAGAGATTGCCCTGACGGGTGAGCTGCTCGATAACGTAGGGTTCGCAGACATCGCCGCCGGTCATTACATGATCCAGGACCTGCAGCTGATCCAGCGGCAGAATGCTCAACAGTGCTGGCGGTAAAAATGCATGGCTGAGGCGTTGATGGCGAATCAGCTCGACCAGTTGCAACGGATCGCGACGCTGGTCGTCGTTCGGCACGATCAGTTCGGCGCCCTGAAGCAGGGTCGGGAAAATATCGATCAGCGACGAGTCGAAACTCAACGACGAAAACTGCAAGGCCCGACTGTGTTCGGTCAGCTGCACATAGTCGGCATACCACGCGGTGAAGTGCGCGAGATTAGCCTGGCTGAGTAGCACGCCTTTGGGATGCCCGGTGGTGCCCGAGGTATAGAGCGCCATGCAGGGCGCGTCGAGAGCGGGGCGCTGGCGCATCAAGGGTTGACCGAGGGCGACGTCAGCGAAGTCGATGCGACTGATGTCCAGCCCCGGCATTTCATCGGCGAGGGGATGCTGGCCGTCATGCAGCAACAACACCGCTCCTGCATTCGAAAGGATGTACTGCTGACGTTGCAGTGGATGGCTCGGCTCCAGCGGTAAGTACACCGCGCCGCTGCCCAGAATCGCCAGGATCCCTGCATACAACGCACTGCATTTCGGCAGGCAGATCCCCACCACCAACGGGCCTTGATGCTGTGCGAGCAACGGCAGCAAGCGTTGCTGGATCGCACGGCTCTGGGCGTGTAATTGCCGATAACTCAGCGATGTGCCGTCGATGTTCAGCGCAGGTCGTTCGGCGGACTCGATGAAGCGTTGCTGCAGACGCTCGATCATCGGGATCCGGGCGAGTTCTTGCAGCCACGGTTGAGCGGTGTTGTTGAGTTGATGAACGAACGCCAGGCGTTCTAAAAACAGCAGATTGTCCACCTGTTCAAAATGGGCTGCCGCAGCCGGTTCAGCGCAGAGAAAATACTCGGCGTCCCGGGAGAATCGACTGACCAGCAGTGAGACGTGATCCACCAGTTCCGCCACCGCTCGCAGGCGCAAGGCCTGGCCGTTTCCGCTAGGTTCACCGGCAATCGGCACGCGCGTGAACAGCGTTGATCCTTGCATGCACAGCAGGTCAATCGGCGGTAGACCGGTGACGTTTGGCACGCCAATTCCCAGTTGCAGTGTCAGATGCGGCGCATCACTCGGGACTGAAACCGCCTGGCTGGCGTCGTCAATCAGCAGATCAAACGACGGCGCCTCCTCGAACACCTCGAGCCGCAGCAGCGAATGACCCTGTTGTTCAAGTTCCAGCGCCAGGTCGGTCAAGGCCTGGCTTTGCCCAATGAGCAAAATGTCGAGACGTCTCATGATGTTCTCCTCGTTAAACCAGGTAGTCGCTGAGGGTGTCTTGCACGCACGGCGAATCCAGCAGCGAACTGCTGCGGAAAAACCGCACGATGTTGGCGACCAGCGGGTGATGACGATTGATCGGGAAGGCCAGCCCCGAGATCTCGTTCTTGAGTGCCTGGCGTGCCGCGTCGCTGATCTGCAAGGCTTCGATCAAGCGGAAATCGAAGGACTTCTGGATGTCGTTGGTCAGGTAATGCCCGATGAACACTGGCAGGATTTGCGCGATGAGCTGGCGGTCGTCTTCGCTCGCGGTGTGCCAGTAAATGCGCACCATCCGCGACCAGAACCCGGAGTGGCGGCCCTCGTCGAGCAAGTGATCGGCCATCAGGCCCTTGATCGACTGCTTGACCGTGTCGTCCTTGGCGAACGCCGCGACATCGCCGGTTACGGTGTTCTCGGCGATGGCCACGCAGATCAGTTCTACCGCGCTGCGCAGATGCTCTGGTGCGAGGGCCACGGCCGCCGGGATCGCCCGGCTCAGCTCGATTTCATCCGGCAGCTGGATTGGCGTAATGCCGGTCATGGCGACGGTCTGCTGCATGAAGTCCATGGCCACCAGCGCGTGGTAATCCTCGTCCACCACCACAGTCATGGCGTCATAGCGACAGGCAAACGGGAACGCCACGGCGAAGCGATTTTTGGCGATGCTGCGGGCGGTCTTGTCGACGATCTCGGTTTCGAAAATCACCACGTCGTTGATGAATTTGTAGAGCGTCTGCACCAGCGCGAAGTCCCGTTGTTCCGGGCATTCGCGCAGGAAGGTCTCGCTCAGCACCAACGGTTGGCGGCTCAACGGATAGATCAGCTTGCCGTCGTTCTCCAGCACACGCCGGGGGCGGGTGCGGATGGTCGCGCGACTTTCCCAGGCGTCGGCGAAGGATTGGTAGTCGGCGGCGTTCATGCGTTCACCTCCGCAACCGGTTCGCTCATGCTCAGGCGCAGGCCGTCCCACAATGCAATGCGACTTTCCACGGCGGCAATGGCGCTGGCGTAGACGTCTGCTTCGCGTTGCGGATCGCCGTCGACCAGCCGGGCGAGAAGTTTTTCAGCGGCGGGGCCGTGGTCCTCGGAGTCGACTTCGATGTGCCGCTCCAAGTAGTAGCGGAAGGTGGGCGCCTGCTCGATGCCGATGCCCCAGTCGTCGAGAATCCGTTGGAACATCTGCGGAATAACGCTCTCACGACCGTGCAAAAACGCTGCGGCAACGCTGTGTCCCGGCGCATGCAGCGCGGTGTGCAAGGTGTGCCGTACAAACTGCGCAGCCGCCGGATCGACATCAACGCTTTGCAGCGCCACGTCGTAACTCACGCCTTCTTGTTGCAACGCCACGAAGCGTTCCACGGCCGCCGTGCTGGCACCGACTTCGCGCATCGCATCCAGGTACAACTCGAAATGACTGTAATGACCTTGGGCCGGGCGATCATCGGACTCTTCACCCAGCACAATCTCATTGATAAGACGCGCGGCCTGCGGATCTCGCGGCGGCAACCAGGGCAGTTGGACGCAGGTCAGTTCCTGTTGCAGGCGTTTGGTCAGCGACATGAAATCCCACACCGCAAAGACATGGGTTTCCATGAACCGTTGAAGTACCGACAGCGAATGTATTTCAGAAAAGATCGGGTGTGCACTAAGTTCTGCTTTCTTCTGGTTGAGTCGGTCTTTATTCGTTTTCATGAGCGAGCCTATAAGTGATCTGAAATGCCGTTAAGGGTGTTGTGATCAATAAGTGACGGTCGTCTAACGTTTTTGTTGGCGAGCGAATGCCTCAACTAAATTGATCTCATTAAGTGCGATACAGTCGTTTGGGTGCCGGATTTGCTGGCGGCGGAGAAAAACTAATACACGAATAAAGTATCGGGCAAGTTATTTTTATATTATTTGAAAGTTTAACTTTCTTGAACGCGACAAGTTCTAATAAAACTATAAGTATCAGTTTTATTTGGGCGTAGTTGCTCCTTTCGGCGAAGTATCGTCAAAATTCAAATGAAGAGTGAATGCCTCACTCAAAGCAACTTTCAAAGTTGTTCCGTTGAATGCTTCAAGGGGGTGGAAGTTGGCTGGGATTGACGCCGGTGCTTCCTTTCCCGTGACAAGACTCCTTCCGTAGGTTCTTGGTGCGAGGACTGTGCCGCCATGGCGGCGCGTCGCCCGTTCATTATTCGTTGGCAGCCCAAGATTGAGCGTAAATCACGGCCGCCGCTATCGCCCGGCCGTCATCTTTGCTCGCGTATTGATGGAACCTGAGGGAGGCGAATCGAAGGCAGGCTTGGGGTGGGGGCGTGCGGTGGCTGAAGCGGGGATGTGTAAGTAGATTATTCACAGCAAGCGCGGCGCGCAGTTCGAACTGCGCGCCCAGGCTTGGCGCCGGGAGTTACCTGGGGGTTTTCTTGTTAAGCGCTTCGGGGCTGTTGAGGTAGCGCGTGATGACCTCGACACCGCGATTGAGGTGATGCTCGAGCAGCTTGACCGCACGCTCGACGTTGCGGTCTTCGGCGGCCAGCAACAGCGCTCGGTGGTCTTCCTGGGACAACTTGCCCAAGCCCATGGCTTCCAGATTAAAGCGCAGAAAGCGCTCTTCTTCGTTCAACCCGTCCTCGACCAGCCGCAATAGCCGCTGGTTAGGGGCCTTGCAATAAAGCGCCATGTGGAAGAGCCGATTGAGGCGGCCGATTTCGCTGTAATCGTGCTCCATTTCCAGGTCGTCGATATGCTTGGCTGCCCGCTCGACGTCTTCCTTTTCCAACAAGGGAATCGACAAACGCAGCGCCTCTGATTCCAACAGAATCCGTAATGCATACGTTTCGACGGCATCGCCCTGGACCAGCGGTGCAACCACCGCGCCTTTATGGGCGATAACGTTGAGCAGCGCCTGGGCTTCAAGTTGGCGCAAGGCTTCACGCACCGGCATGCGGCTGACGCCGAACAGGTCAGCCAAATCTTGCTGGCGCAACGCGGTGCCGCAGGGAATGCGCCCGTCTAGAATGGCCGATCGCAGGGTTTCTTCGATCACCGAGCGTGCCAAGTGAGCGGGAATCGGCCCGTTGACCTTGATACTGCTGAGGGGGTTGGGCTTCTGTGTCACAACTACGCACCCTGATTGGCTGAAATATTTGGATCCAAATGGACACTAGTGACTGCCATGCAGCTTGTCAAACGGACAAAAGACCGCAGCCCGCGACGTTTCATGTCACCTACCATTCAAAGTCTAGCGCGTTGCCAGTGATTGCACCGTGCCATTGTCTTTTAACGGGCTAACCTGCACCATCAACCGAATTTCACCTGCCTGACCTGGATGCCTCGCATTGGCGGTACGTTTCGCGATCCCTCGGACTTTGCGCTGGCTGTGCTGCGCGTTGCTGCTGGCTGGCGCCATGCTGGGCGGGCTGCATGCCGATTGGGATTTTTCGCTGATCAGCCGCAAGGCGCAGGCCTTGTATGGGCCATTGGGTGACGGGAAGCCGCGCATCGATGCCTGGCAGCATCTGCTGGCCACGCAGAAGCAGGCCAGCGAGCTGGAACAGCTCAATGTGGTCAACCAGTTTTTCAACAAGCAGGTGCGTTACGTTGAGGACATCGACCTTTGGCATGAGGTCGATTATTGGGAAACACCCATCGAAGCCCTGTGGAAGGGCGCCGGCGACTGCGAAGACTATGCGATCGCCAAGTACTTCAGCCTGCGCCATCTCGGCGTTTCCAGTGACAAGCTGCGCATTACCTACGTCAAGGCGTTGCGCCTGAACCGGGCGCACATGGTGCTGACTTACTATTCGAGCCCCGAGGCCATGCCGCTGGTGCTCGACAGCCTGATCGATGCAATAAAACCGGCCAGCCAACGAACCGACTTGCTGCCGGTCTACTCTTTCAATGCCGAAGGGTTGTGGTTGCCGGGCGCCAAGGGCAACAAAAAGGTCGGAGATACCAAACGCCTGTCTCGCTGGCAGGACGTGTTGAAGAAAATGCAGGCCGAAGGTTTTCCGGTCGAGACGACTAACTAGGAGCACGCGCTCAGATGTCTTTGTTCAAACAGCTGTTGATCGCTATCTGTCTGTTCCTGGTGGTCGCCTTCACCGGCAGCTTCATGGTCAGCCTGGAAAGCTCTCGGACCCAGTACGTCAACCAGTTGCGCTCCCACGCCCAGGACGCTGCGACGGCATTGGCGCTGTCCCTGACGCCGAACATCGACGACCCGGCGATGGTCGAGTTGCTGGTCAGTTCGATCTTCGACAGCGGCTATTACGCGAGCATCCGCGTGGTCGACCTCAAGACTGACCAGACCATCGTCGAGCGCAGCGGCATTCCAGCGGTGAACAACGTGCCGGACTGGTTCGTCAAAATGATCGGCCTGGAACCGGCCGGCGGCGATGCGCTGGTCAGCCGTGGCTGGGAACAGGCGGCGCGGGTCGAGGTGGTCAGCCATCCGATGTTCGCCTTGGCCAAGCTTTGGCAGAGCGCGTTGGGCAGCCTCGGCTGGTTGCTGATCTGCGGTGCGGTGAGCGCGGTATTGGGCGCGCTGTTGCTGCGTCGACAACTGAAGCCGCTGGATTACATGGTCAAGCAATCCCACGCCATTGCTCGCCGCGAATTCCTCAGCCTGCCGGAACTGCCGCGCACACCGGAACTGCGCCGAGTGGTGCAGGCCATGAATCAGATGGTCGAGAAGCTCAAGGCGCTGTTTCAGGAACAGGCCGAGCGCAGTGAAAAACTGCGGGTCGAGTCCTACCAGGACAACCTCACGGGCCTGGCCAACCGTCGTTATTTCGAGATGCAGTTGAACGCCCGGGTGAGCAATCCGGAGCAGGCGAGTTCGGGTTATCTGCTGCTGTTGCGGGTCAAGGATCTGGCCGGATTGAACCAGCGTCTGGGCGGTCAGCGCACCGACCAATTATTGCAGGCCGTGGGCGAGCAACTGTCCCGCGAGTGCGCCAAGTACCCGGAAACACAGAACCTCGTCACCCGGATCCGTGGCGGTGAGTTTGCCGTGCTGGCGCCGGGGCTGGTGCGCGAAGAAGCGCTGCAACTGGCGCAGAATCTGGACAGCGCCTTGGCCAGCCTGCATGCGACCGGTGCCACGGATGTGGCCTCGGTCGCGTCGATCGGTCTGGCGCCGTTTGTTCATGGCGACTCGCCCCAAGCGGTGTTGGGTTTGGGCGACCAGGCGCTGGCTCAGGCTGAAGGCCAGGGCGAACAGAGCTGGGCATGCCTCGATCACAGCGCCTCGACCAGCGTCGGGGATGACCATCACGCCTGGCATACATTGCTGGACCAGGCGCTGAATCAGCAGCGGTTTCAGTTGTATTTCCAACCGGTGGTGGCCAGCCAGGACACGCAAGTGGTGCTGCATTACAAGGTGCTGTCGCGGTTGATCGACGACGAGGGCCAGACCATTCCCGCTGGACGCTTCCTGCCGTGGCTGGAGCGCTTTGGCTGGACCGCGCGCCTGGATCGGCTGATGTTGGAGTTGGTGCTTGAGCAGATGGCCGAGCATGAAGAATCGCTGGCGCTGAACCTGTCTTCGGCGACGTTGGCCGATCCGCAGGCGCTGAATAAAGTCTTCGAGATTTTGCGTGCCCACTCCGATCTCGGACCGCGGCTGACCCTGGAAATCGGCGAGGAACAACTGCCCGAGCAAGCGATGCTGGAAGAACTGACACGGCGCCTGCGTGAGCTTGGGTTCTCGTTGAGCCTGCAACGGTTTGGCGGGCGCTTCAGCATGATCGGCAACCTGGCGCGGCTGGGGTTGGCGTACCTGAAGATCGACGGCAGTTACATCCGCGCGATTGATCAGGAAAGCGACAAGCGCCTGTTTATCGAAGCGATCCAGCGAGCGGCACATAGTATTGATTTGCCGTTGATCGCCGAGCGGGTGGAGACCGAAGGGGAGTTGTCGGTGATTCGGGAGATGGGGTTGTATGGGGTTCAGGGGCAGTTGTTTGGTGAGCCGAAGCCTTGGCAGTGAAGCTTTAGGATTTGGTCGTCTGGGAGTCCGTCTTCGCGGGCAAGCCTCGCTCCTACAGGTTTACGCCAACGCACGACCTTGTAGGAGCGAGGCTTGCCCGCGAAGGCGTCAGCACAGCCAACATCGAAGGCTGAGGTTTAAATCAACCCTGTCTCATCATCATCAATCAAGTGACTCAAACCACCCAACGCCTCACGCGCCTGGGTCCGGTCCATCAGCTTGGCCTGGGCGGCGGCCGGCAGGTCGGTGACGCGGATAACGCCTTTTCTGGTCAGTACCTGGATCAAGTCGTCGAGTACCCGGATCATTTCCTGGTCGCTCGTCTTTAGCTGCTTGAGGCTTTTTTCCACAGCTTCGTTGGCGTACCAAGCCTGGATTTCATGGTTGTCGGCAGGCAGCGTTTCCGTGGCTTCGGCGTAGGCCGCGGCTTCCACGCGCACTAACTGACCTTGCGCATCTCGTTGCACGTAGAACATTGAGCATCCCTCAGAAATGAACCAGCGTCATGCTGTCAGCAGCATAGGCCAACTGGGCACGAGTATGCGGTGCGGCGACGAAATCGTCACCGGGGGGATGGGCACAAACGTGACGGCCGCCCCATAAGGGCGGCCGTTTTTCGTGGGATCAGCTGTTGTTGTGATCGACTTTGATGGTTGGGTCACTGCCGGCAATCAACGAGTTCAGGTTGGCGCTGGACCAGTTATTGCCTTCCAGTTTGATCGTCACATCCGGCGTTGCGGCCGCGGCATCGCCTGAGTTGAACTTGCCGCCGGAGCTGACTTGCAGCGACGACACGCCATCCACGGTGCTGATTTTCAGGAAGTTGTCGATGGTGCTGCCGGTTTCGCCTTGCAGCAGATCGCGCAGGTCGATGCGGTCACCTTCGCTGGCCTTGAAGTCCTTGATCACGTCGTTGCCGGTGTCGCCAGCCTTCCAGACGAAGGTGTCGGCACCCGAACCGCCAATCAGGATGTCGTTACCCTGACCGCCCATCAGCGAATCGTTACCCGAGCCGCCGAGCAGAATGTCATTGCCCTTGCCGCCGTCGAGCAGGTCGTTGCCGCCCTGACCGAAGATAATGTCATTGCCCGAACCGCCCAACAGCGTGTCGTTGCCGTCATGGGCGCCGGACACGTCGAATGCGCTGTAGTGCTCGGTGATGAACTGGTGCACGTTGCTGGTGGTGACTTTGCTGACGTCCACACCGGTTTCTTTGGAGACGAACGCCTGCATCGCCTGGTAACCCTCGCCGGCGATGCCGTTGAAGCTCACCAGGTCGCCGAACAGGATGTCGTTACCATTGCCGCCATTGACCGTGTCGGCACCCGGCATGGTCGCTTCGGTGTGACCGATGATCGAGTTGGCCAGGTCTTTCGGATCAATGTTGGTTTGCGGCGTCTTGTCCGAGTCGTATGGCTTGAGGTCGCTGAGGGTGACGTCTTTGTTCAGGCCGATGGCTTCAACCGTCGACACCTTGTCCAGCAGCGCGAAACCGTTGGTCGAGTTGTCGATGGCGCTAGAGCCAGTGCTGCTGCCGTTGCCGTCGCGATAGGACAGCTCGTATGTGCCGTTGCCCTCAGCGCGAATGGTGCCCAGTTCGGAACTGCTCCAGTAACCGCCCCACGAGTTCTTGTACGTCTGCAGCGTGACGGTGCCGGAGTTATCGATGCTCAGGTAGTGAGTGCTGTCCAGATAACCGGAGTAGGTCTGCCCCAACTTGTAATTGGTGGTGGTGACCACATCATCGAGCTTCACGTTGCCGAACAGGGTCGGGTTGGTCTGCTCACCGCTCTGGTAGTAGGTCGGCTTGCCATCGGTGATGAAATACGTGAGGTTTTTCGCCCCGGTGTTGGCCATGGCGTCGGCACTCTGGAACCAGTTCGCCGTGGTTTTGAATACGTCTTCGTAGTTGGTGCCGCCGCCCGACGACATGGAATCCAGCACCGCTTTTAGCAGGATCAGTGCATTCGGATCGTTCAGGTTCACCGAGACAGACTTATTGACCTGGTTATCGAAGTCCGCAAGGAAGATGTTCACCGTCCCGGAATTACCACCCATGCTCTGTTTGAGGGTGTTGAATACCGAGGTCAGCGAGTCCTTGGCGGCGCTGATCGACGAGGCGCTCATGCTGCCCGAACTGTCGACCATGAAGGCGATGTTGTAGTTGGTGCCCGGCACCACAGTCAGCCCGCCGATGTCGGCGACCATGATGTCGTTGCCGTCGGTGCCGGTGATGGTGTCATCGGCCGCCGTGGCTGTAACGGCGTTGTAGACCGCCGGGTAAACCGTGACCTGGATTGTCGCGGTGCTGGCCGCAGAGCCGCCGAGAACTTCGGTGGAGGTCGAGGTCACGGTCAGGTTGAACTGGCCGTTGTAGTACGGCGGCGGGGTCACGGTCAGGGAGCCGAGGTTCCAGCCGGTGACGTTGGCCTCACCCGACGAGGTGCTGGCGGTGAAGGTGTGGCCGGCGCCATCGGTGAGCACGGAGCCCGCCGGGATGCCGCTGATCTTCACGACCAGGCTTTCGGAGCCGTCGGTATCCGTGAGCGCAGTTTTGATCGCAGACAGGTGAACGCTGGTGCCTTCGGCCGCTTCGTTGAGCTTGTAGCCGTCGTAGTAGCCTTCGCCGTTGGTGCCGTGCAGGTCGGAAACCGTCACGCCGGAAGCGGCCAGATCTGCCACGCCGGTGTACAGCGGCACACCAGCGCTGCTCAGGTCGACCGCCGCGCCGCCGTTGACCGACAGGTTGACGTCGTAGCTGCCCGGGCCGCTCTGGTTGTGGTGGTAGATATCCAGGGTGTAGTAGCCGCTGGCGGTCGGGGTGAACGAACCGCTCAGGTTGCCGCCCGCGCCCCAGAGCGCGCTGGCCACGTTTTTGCCGCCGATGGTCACGAGCAGGCTGTCATCGCCGGTGCCGCTGAAGCTGTAAGTCTTGCCGGCTTCAAGGTAGATCAGGCCGGACGTTTTTGATGCGGTGCCAGCGGTCACGCTGCCGTCGGACTGCACGTTGGTCACGGTAGTGCTGCTGTTCGGTTTGCCGGCCGCATCGATCACCGACTTCAGCGTGTTCGACGCCGCGCCGCTGCCATCAGTGCCGAGGCCCGACAGGCCGGTCCAGACTTCCTTGATCAGCCCGGTGGATTTGACACTGTTGTCCGCCACGCTCAAGGACGGCGCGTCAGCCACCGGCGTGATGTCGATCTTGATCGTGCCGATGTTGCCCAACGTCGTGCCGTCAGTAGGCTGGAACTTGATCTGTGCGTAGTCCGCCAGATTGTTGCCGACGCCGGTGCCGCCGTAGCCATTGGCGCCGGACTCGTTGGCATCCGGCAGGAAGCGCACTTTACCCGCGTCGATGTCAGCCTTGGACAGGGTCTGATTGGTCGTCACGTCGGTCCAGGTCGAACCGTTCAGGTACTGCAATTTGCCTTCGCCCGGCAGGCCGGTGATTTTTACGCCGAGGCTGGCGGCCGGACTGTCGACGTCGCTGACGCCGAAGGTCGACCAGCCGAGGATCAGCGGGGTGTCCTCAGTGCCGGTGAGGTTAACCGGCGCGGCGGTTGGCGCATCGTTCACTGCCACGACGTTGACGGTGGTGGTCGCAGTGTTGGAGTAGTTGCTGCCATCGGTCACCGTCACGGTGATGATCCGCGGCACGGTGCTCGGGTCTTCACTGCTGTTGGTGAAACTGATGTTCTTGATCTGCCGCATGTAATCGGCCAGCGTCGCATTGCCGGACAACGTCAGCGTGACGGTGCCGTCCTTGCTGTTGGCATTGATGGAGATGCCGTTGACGCTGTTGCCCAGGTTCAGCGCGTCGCCCGGTTGACGGTTGGTCAGCACGATGGTCGCGCCGGTCAGCAGGGTGCTGTCCGGGTCGGTGATTTTCAGGTCGGTGTCGCCGATCGATACACCTTGGCCCGTGGTGCCTTCGGTGAAGGTCACGTTGTAGTTGGCCCCAGTGGCGCCGCTGGAGTTGTTGGCGTCCAGGTCGAGCACGGGCGGCGCATCGTTGTCGATGATCGAAGTGCTGATGCTGCCGTTGGACGCGCTGATCGCCAGGTTCTCGAAGTTGCCGCCGGTGGCCGAGTCGATCTTGACCACGAAGTTCTCGGTGCCCTCGGTGATCCTGTTGTCCAAGGTCGCGACATTGAAATTCGCCGTGCTGGCGCCCGCCGGAATTTTCACGGTGTACACGCCGGTGAAGTCCGAACCGTCGGCGGCGGTGCCGCTGTAGGTGATCTTCAGGGTGACTTCGGTCTGCGCCGGGCTCGTCAGGCTGACGGTGTAACTGGCGGTCTGGCCCTCAGTCACCGAGGTGCTGCCGGTGATGCTGACTTCGGTCCGGTCGAGGGTGTCGGTGACGTTGGTGACGGCCGCCGCCGGGCTTTTGACCAGGTTCTCGAAATTACCACCGGTGGCGTTGCTGATGGTCGCCTGGACCGTGCCCGCGTCTTTGTAGACGTCATCGGCCGGAGCCTTGACGGTCACGGAGCCGCTGGTGGCGTTGGCGGCGATGGTGATCACTGCGCCGTTGCTCAATGTCACGGTGACCGGAGTGCCGGCGGCATGGGTCAGGTTCGCTGTGTAGACGATCGAACCGCCTTCAGCGACCGAGTCGGTTGCTGTCAGGCTAAGCGTGGTGGTGTCCGCCGAGTCGGTGACCGAGGTGTCCGCCGACTTGCCATCGACGTCGAGCTTCTCGTAATTGCCGCCCTTGGCGTCGTCGATTTTGACGCTCAGGGAGCCGCCACCGGCCAAGGCATCGTTCGGTGCGATGAAGTTCACACTGGCGCTGCTCGCGCCGACCGGAATGGTGATGGTCTGGTTGTTGGAGAGGGTCACGACAACCGGGGAACCGGTCACTGGCGCGGTGACGGACGCGGTGTAAACCACGATGCCGCCTTCGGCCACAGAAGAAGTCGCGGTCAGGCTGACGGTCGAAGTGTCGATCGTGTCAGTGACGCTGGTCACCGCTGCGGCCGGGTCTTTAACCAGGTTCTCAAAGTTGCCGCCAGTGGCGTCCTTGATGGTGACTTCGACCTTGCCGGCATCCTTGTAGACGTCATCGGCCGGAGCCTTGACGGTCACGGCACCGCTGGTGGCGCCGGCGGCGATGGTGATCACCGCGCCGTTCGACAGGTTTACGGTGACTGGTGTGCCAGCCGCGTTGGTCAGGTTCGCGGTGTAGACGATCGAACCGCCTTCAGCGACCGAATCGGTTGCTGTCAGGCTGAG
The DNA here is from genome assembly GCF_007993905.1 of Pseudomonas sp. SJZ077. Taxonomy (NCBI): domain Bacteria; kingdom Pseudomonadati; phylum Pseudomonadota; class Gammaproteobacteria; order Pseudomonadales; family Pseudomonadaceae; genus Pseudomonas; species Pseudomonas sp. SJZ077. The sequence goes on along the minus strand of NZ_VIUJ01000039.1, from coordinate 621 downwards.
TGTGGTGGTGTCCGCCGAGTCGGTGACCGAGGTGTCGGCCGACTTGCCGTCGACGTCCAGCTTCTCGTAGTTGCCGCCTTTGGCGTCGTCGATCTTGACGCTCAGGGAGCCGCCGCCCGCCAGGGCATCGTTTGGCGCAACGTAGTTCACGCTGGCGCTGCTCGAACCGACCGGAATGGTGATGGTCTGGCCGTTGGACAAGCTCACGACAACCGGCGAACCGGTCACTGGCGCGGTGACGGACGCGGTGTACACCACGGTGCCGCCTTCGGCCACGGACGAAGTCGCGGTCAGGCTGACGGTCGAGGTGTCGACGGTGTCGGTCACATCAGTGACCGCTGCCGCCGGGTCTTTCACCAGATTTTCGAAGTTGCCGCCAGTGGCGTCCTTGATGGTCGCTTCGACTTTACCGGCGTCTTTGTAAACGTCATCGGCCGGTGCCTTGACGGTCACGGAGCCGCTGGTGGCGCCGGCTGCAATGGTGATCACCGCGCCGTTGCTCAGGGTGACGGTGACCGGCGTGCCGGCCGCGTTGGTCAGGTTGGCGGTGTAGACGATCGAACCGCCTTCAGCGACCGAATCGGTTGCTGTCAGGCTAAGCGTGGTGGTGTCGGCCGAGTC
>NZ_VIUJ01000038.1:0-18218 GCF_007993905.1 Pseudomonas sp. SJZ077 | reverse complement strand
GATATTCAGCAAGACATAAATTTAGCAATAATGGACGCATTTAACGAGATAGGTGTCAGCTTTGCGTTCCCATCACGAACCGTTTACGTTGCATCTATTTCCGGTGACGAGGTGCCTGTGGCTCGTAATAAAGACGTGGCTGTGAGGAGTTCAGAGCACTCGATATAAACGCATGCTCAGCGCACACCTAGAACCATGGATATCTTCTGACAAACTATCGAGGCTCTTGAGGAGCTTCCCATCCATGGATTCTCGGGCGAACCCGCTCCCGGTGCAGGGCAATCAGTTCCATAGCGGTAAGCGGCCAGCGAACACACCTTCAGAAATCCGGAATTAAGGGCGATGGTGTCCGCCTATTTTTAAGCGGACGCGATCACCCTTATCGCCAGGATTTCCATGCGCCAACGAAGCTCCTATCCCAAACCCTTCAAGGCCCAGGTTGTGCAGGAATGCCTGAAACCCGGTGCCTCAGTTTCCAGCGTCGCCATCAGCCACGGCATCAATGCCAACGTGATTCGCAAGTGGCTGCCGATTTACCGTGATAAACCTGTCGCGCCACTTCCCGCGTTTGTACCGCTGCAACCGATGCCTAAACGGCACGCTGATGAAGCGGTGGTGATCGCACTGCCGCTGGGCGACAAATCCATCACGGTCAAATGGCCCATCACCGACCCGGACGGCTGCGCACGTTTTATCCGCAGCCTCTCGCAATGATACGCATCGACGCCATCTGGCTCGCCACTGAGCCCATGGACATGCGCGCCGGCACCGAAACTGCGTTGGCCCGCGTGGTCGCCGTGTTCGGTGCGGCGAAGCCGCACTGCGCTTATCTGTTCGCCAACCGCCGGGCCAACCGGATGAAGGTGCTGGTGCACGATGGCTTGGGCATCTGGCTTGCCGCACGGCGTTTGAACCAAGGCAAGTTTCACTGGCCTGGCACTCATCGCGGTTTGGAAGTCGGGCTCGACGCTGAACAACTTCAAGCGCTGGTGCTCGGTTTGCCATGGCAGCGAGTTGGCGTTAACGGCGCAATCACAGTGATTTAGCCTTGCTTTTCAGCTGTGGCAGGTGGATCGCGCTGGTAAAATCCACGGCATGACTTCATCTCCCAATCTCGACCAAATGACACCCGAACAACTGCGCGCAGTTGCTGTCGAAGGTCGACACCATGGGCCGAAAAATCAATCGTGACGAGACGATCATCGAGCAGCTCTCCCACGAGATTGCCATCCTCAAGCGCCACAAGTTCGCCAAGCGCAGCGAGCAGATCAGTCCGGCGCAAGGCAGCTTGCTGGATGACCTACTCAACACCGACCTTGAGGCTATCGAGGCAGAACTAAACGCGCTTCGTCCCGCCCCAACGTCGGACGAAACCCGCCAAAAGCCCAAGCGCGCGCCGCTGCCGCCGCAGTTCCCACGTACCGTCATTCGTCACGAGCCAGAGAACACCCAGTGTGTCTGCGGGTGCCAGCTTCAGCGCATCGGCGAAGACATCAGCGAGAAGCTGGATTACACGCCGGGCGTGTTTACCGTTGAGCAGCATGTACGTGGCAAGTGGGCCTGCCGCCAGTGCGAAACACTGACCCAAGCACCGGTGCCGGCTCAGGTGATCGACAAGGGCATCCCGACCGCAGGCCTGCTGGCGCATGTGATGGTGGCCAAATTCGCTGATCATCTGCCGCTGTACCGGCAAGAAAAGATCTTTGGCCGTGCAGGCCTGGCGATCCCGCGTTCAACGCTGGCTCAGTGGGTGGGCCAAACTGGTGTACAGCTACAACCGCTGGTGGATGCACTGCGCGAAACGGTGCTGGCTCAGCGAGTCGTGCATGCCGATGAAACGCCGGTGCAGATGCTTGCGCCCGGCGAGAAGAAAACGCACCGAGCTTATGTCTGGGCTTATTGCACGACGCCGTTCTCGGCACTGAAGGCTGTTGTCTACGACTTCAGCCCCAGCCGTGCTGGCGAACATGCACGGAACTTCCTTGGCACGTGGAACGGCAAGCTGGTCTGTGATGACTTCGCGGGTTACAAGGCCAGCTTCGAGCTGGGCATCACCGAAATCGGCTGCATGGCGCATGCCCGCCGTAAGTTCTTCGACCTGCATGTGGCGAACAAAAGCCAGTTGGCCGAGCAAGCGCTGCACTCAATCGGTGGGTTGTACGAAGTTGAACGGCAGGCCAAAGACATGAGTGATGAAGAACGATGGCGATTACGCCAAGAAATAGCGGTGCCCATCGCACAGAAGTTACATGAGTGGATGCTGGCTCAGCGCGACCTCGTGCCTGAGGGGGCGGCCACGGCCAAGGCTCTGGATTACAGCTTGAAACGCTGGGTAGCGCTGACGCGCTACCTAGAAGATGGTGCCGTGCCCATCGACAACAACCCGGTGGAGAACACGATCAGGCCATGGGCGCTTGGGCGCTCCAATTGGTTGTTCGCCGGGTCTCTGCGCAGTGGCAAACGAGCGGCAGCGATCATGAGTTTGATCCAGTCGGCACGCATGAACGGGCATGATCCGTACGCGTATCTCAAGGATGTACTGACGCGATTGCCGACGCAGAAAGCCAGTGAGATCGAGCATCTACTGCCGCATCAATGGATGCCTGGCTGATCTACGCAAGGCGTATTCCCCATACGCTTACCCATAGCGCGCCAATAGGTGAGGCTGATGAATAATGAGTAGCTATCTGCGCTTGTAGCAGCTCAGCGGTAGCGAGGGCATCGGTTAACGCATGATGCCCTTGATAAGCTGGAAGGTTATAGCGCATGCGGCTGTCGGCCAATCGTATGGATGTCTGTGGGCGGCGCATGAGCTTGGCAATCCACCCTTGCTTTTGCCGATGCATCCTAGCTTCCAATTGCATTGTGTCTACGACCGGAAACCTCAGCCCTTCTCCAAAGTGCCTATGCAGTGCTGCATCAAGGAACTCGCGCTCGATATTTCGATAATGGACGGCTATCACTTTACCTGCCATGGCCTCCAGAAGTGGCTCCAGCACTTCCGGAAGCGAGGGGGCATTCAATATTTCAGCATGGGTAATGTGGTGGAATGTGACTGACTTTTCACTCAGTTCTGATGATGGGTTTAGCACCCAATACGCCGCCTTGCTGCAATAGATGCGCTTTAAGGTGAACGGCACCAAACCAATGCTAACAATACTATGAATCTGTGCATTGAGCCCAGTTGTCTCTATGTCCATAGCAAGAAACTGGACGTTTTCTATCGGAGTGTGTGGTGAGACGACACCCACCTGATAAAACTTCCGCAAGTAAGAATTAGTCGACTTCTGCGCCAACTCCCGGAACACTTCTGGCCAGTTTCCCGGATAATCTGGCTCCGCCTTGACATCATTCACTTTGAGACACGACTCTTTGGCGGGTAGCGGAATTGCAGGAAATTTTGGCCGTTACTCAACACCTTAAAGGCCTCTTTGAGATTGTGCCGCTCGCTGTTAGAGAAGCGCTCAGGCTCGATATAGTTATTGGGCGTGTCTCCCTGCTCCAGCGCCTCTACCTGATGCCGGATCCTCACCATAGAGAGTAACTCAAGAGCATAGCGCAGGTGCTTCAATGCTTCGGGCGGCATGATGTTAGCGCTAGCGATTGCATCGATACGGTCAAACGAGTTCTGCGCAGTACTGCCGCAAGCGAGAGCATGGATGCGAATAAGGTCGGTGAGTGGTGCCGTACCGCGACCTTTAAGATTGATGATTCTTTTCTGTTGTCCATCTGTTTCGACGACAAAGGTACGAAAAAATCCTAGGGGCGGTGTCCGGTTCAGTGCAATCCTCGCCATGGCACTGAGAAATCCGGGGTGGGAACTGGATTTGCGAGCGCATTGAACTTTGAGTTCTTGCACTAGCGAGAGCTGGCCGAATACGCCATCCAAATCGAAAAAGATGCAGCTATTTAGCAAAGTTGTCGGGTTTGATTTTTCGATCCACTGATCAAAATAGCCCCGCCAAACCCTCAAAGGTTGGCGCCACTGATCGTTGGTCGCCATGACTCCGCCCTTACAGTAGCTGTACCCACACGCGGCGAGGCCATCGCTTACAAACGATGCGAGGCTAAGGAAATACGCATCATGCGAGGAGGGATCGAATCGATCATCCAGCACTAAGGCGTTATCTTGATCGCTGACCAGGAGTTGCTCATCCCGTGCCATGGAGCCTAGAACCATGAAGCAGTAAGGTACCGGAGGTGGGCCCAGTTTTTCTTCTGCAAGTTCCAGCAGACGCTGCGTGAAAGCTCTGCCGATACCTGAGATAGCGCTACCGATCATGTGCGCGGTCGCGCCATCCCTCACCATCCGGATGTACGTTCCACGTAGGTCTCGTAATAACGACTTTAGACCGTCGACCGACGTCTGGTTAGATATTCTGTTGACCAGGTACAGGCTACTATGGGATTCGTACCGAATAATATCTGAGAGGTTGATTACGCCAATCGGGCGCCCATGATTGAGAACGGGCAAGTGATGGATGTTGCGGCGCAGCATGACTAGCATCGCTTCAAAACCTGAGTCATCAGCATTTATGGCGACAGGATCTGTCGTCATGATGTCGCTGATGAGCGTTTTGTCGGCGTTCTTTCCGGCAGCGACGACCCGGGTGCGAAGATCTCTGTCGGTCACGATCCCCTGGGTCTCTCCTGCCTGCAGTCCCGATGGCGACATGACCACGACACAAGCAACGCGTTGCTCAGTCATCAGCCTTGCAGCCTCGCCAACAGTAGTATCTGACGTCACCCACACCAAGGAGCGTGATAGCAAGGCTCGGCATTTGAGCTGGATCAGTTCGCTCGCCCGCCCCTGCGCCTCGACTGCGGACTTGAGCCTGGAGTGCCCTTCAGCTTCAACGAAATCCGCAAAGGCGTCATGCTGTGCGCACAGATCGGCGAATACGTCGGCGGGGATGTAGTAAATCAGACTGTCTTCAAGTGCTCTCGCAGGAAAACGAACTTTGTTGCTGCGCAAGAGCCCTGCCTGGCCAAAGATATCGCCTTCGACAAGCCGGTTGTAAAGCTCGCCGCTGCGTCGATAAATCTCCACTGCGCCGCTGCGCACATAGTGCAAATCCTGGATAACGGCACCCGCTTCCAGGATGTCGCTACCGGCCTTGAAGTAACGCACATCAACTCGCCGAGCCATAGCATCTACCGACTCCCTGGGCAGTTGATCAAACGGGGAAAAACGATAGAGATGGTCGCTGATCTCCTGCATCTCGGCTTGCATGGAACCTCGGTATGCTGGAAGGAAAAAATCGCCAAAAGGCGTATGTTGAAATTTGCTGCTCGCCCCAAAAGCCTATCAGATACTTTCTATCGGATTATAAGATTAAGGCAATTCAAGCCGAGTGGGCGGCAGCGGCCTTCGCAAAATACGGCATCCATCCGCTCTTAACAGTGGGCTGTCGATTTGAGTGAAAGTTCTGTAACCATCGTGGTTAGCAGTCGAATGACTCAGCGTATCGCGCATGCCCCCCCTCCTCTGCCGCCACACACAAATGGCATGGGCCATATCTTTGGTTGTGATACTGATGCGCCGATGGTGTCCAAGCTACCGTCAGGGCAGCGCGACCAACCGGCAAATGTTGCACTCTCAGGCATTATTGCTTTCAAACTGAATGGCGGGCCTCGCCGCAGAGCGCATCCTTATCATTAACTATCGCACAAACCCCGGAGCTAACCGTTGAATGCTAGACATTATTGCGATATTTCTAAGTGTCACAGCCCTACTTGCCTACGTTAACCGACGTTACGTGGGACTTCCTTCCACCATTGGCGTCATGGGTATCGCACTTGGCATATCGCTACTGAATATGGCCGCTGATAGCCTTGGCTTCCATGCCTTGCACACGCTTGAGCAATCGCTGGTGGAATCCATAGATTTCTCCGAATTGCTTATGCAAGGCATGTTGTCGTTACTGCTATTCGCTGGGGCCTTGCACGTCGACTTGTCGCAGTTACGTATCTACAGATGGCAGGTAGCGTCCCTCGCCGCAATAGGCACAACCCTGTCGACGCTATTTATCGGTTTCGGTCTATGGGCGTTATTGTCTTTGACAGATCTCGGTATGCCGCTCGTCTACTGTCTGGTGTTCGGTGCTCTGATCTCGCCAACCGATCCTATCGCTGTGATGGGCATTTTGAAGTCTGCTGGTGCTCCCGGTAGCGTTGAACTGGTTATTTCGGGGGAATCTCTATTCAACGATGGAGTCAGCGTAGTCCTGTTTTCTCTCATTTTGGCTATGATCGCCAGCGGTGAAGGCCCATCGGTTGCGGGAGCCGCGCAGTTACTGTTGAAAGAGGCAGGCGGCGGCGCTCTTCTAGGCGCAGTCGTCGGGTACGTCATCTACCGGATGCTCAAAAGTATCGACAGCTATCAAGAGGAAGTCCTCATCACCTTGGCCGCTGTGCTCGGCGCCTATGCCCTCGCAACGCATCTACATGTTTCCGGCCCCATTGCTACGGTAGTAATGGGGCTGATTATTGGCAATCATGGCCGTTCCTATGCAATGTCTGAACAGACCAAGAAAAATCTCGACATGTTTTGGGAATTGATGGACGAAATCCTTAATGCAGTCTTATTTGTCCTGATCGGCCTAGAAGTGGTTCTGATACATTTTTCAAATGCTCTTATCGCCACTGGATTGATGGTCGTGGCTTTAACGTTGCTATCGCGATTGCTGACGGTCGGTGTTCCTATCGCTGTCTTGGGTAAACGCTTTCGGCTTCCTAAAGGTGCTTGGAGCGTAATGACCTGGGGTGGCCTACGAGGAGGAATTTCAGTGGCCCTCGCTTTATCGCTTCCGCCGAGCGAGGCACGCGATACAGTTGTTTCCCTAACCTACATAATCGTAGTGTTCTCTATTTTGATCCAAGGTATGACCATTGGGAAACTGGTCAGGAAGGTCATGCCCTGCGCGGGCAGATAGTAGTTAATACAACATTGCGATAAAAAGAAATAATACGGCGATAGCTATCTAACGGGATATCGCAGGCAGGCTTATAATGCTCGAGGAGCCGATAGCCCGTAAGAAGATGGCGAACACACCTTCCGGCCAGGATGAAAATTGCCGTCGCACAAACATGTCCAGATATGAACCGACCACCTAACACAACTTCCCGACCCAAGCACTTAGGCCAATGATGCCGCATCAATCCAAAGTGGAAACCTGAAATGCCCATACCAGGACAGTCGCATTAGTTTTGGCTAAGGTCAGTTATCCCGCCATGCGTCTCGAGGCGTGTTTGCCTGCGATAAAAGGCGTGAATAGCCCAAACAACCCCTACGAATAGCAACCCAGTTCCAAGCGCTTCCATAGGAGAGGGCCAGCGTTGGTTGATGAGCAGGCCCATCGTAGTTGCATAAATGGTTCCGCTGGCGATCAATTGCCCGCTTAGAGCCAGAGGTAGACGCCGAGTTGCGACTGACCACGCCCAGGCACCTGCAAGGGTGGCCCCTAACCCCTGAATTAACCCACAGACTATTAGCGCCTGAGTACCTGTTAACCCGCTCGGATGGCTAGCGAAGTGGGACAGTTTCAAGTACAGCCCAACTGGGATAAAGGCCAGCATTTCGACGCTGCACATGAAGATCAGCATGGCTGACCACAACATGGGGGACATGCTTGGGCGTCGAGCCAAAGCACTTTCATTTAATAGGCCAAAACCAGTCCAAAATCCGATTGCAAACAACGATGCGAGCAGCCCAAGCAGTATCGAAGCTGTCGGAAGCACTGAAGTCGCACGGCTAAAATCAAACACGCTCAGATTGACCAAACCTATGCCCAAGGCCGCCACCCCCAGCGGCCCGGCAATGGCGCGCCACGGCACGCTGGAGCTTCGCATGTTGCCGGCAATCGCGAGCACGATCGGTACCGACCCCATCATCACCGGAGGGATCACCGGCCCAGCTGCCAAGACCGCAGTGGTAATCAGAAAGAAATAACCGATGTATCCCAAGAAGCCCAGCAGTGCGGCGCAGGCCCAGTCGCTCAGTCGCAATTGCCGCACTTCGTTACGGTAAACAAATAGCACTAGCAGGCTACCTAAACCGGCAAAGGCATAGCTCACCACAGCCAGATCAAAAAGGCTGTAATCGCCGACCAGCCCCGGAAAGATGTAGAGCAGCGACCAGGAAAAAGTGGCTGCAATGGCAGCTAATAAACCTAGGGTCATACGCTCTGCCCCTGCTGACACTGCTTCCGGATCCAGCAATCAGCTATTTGCCGGGCAGTGTCGAATACCCGAACTTCCTGGCCCATTGCGCCGCTGACAAAACTGCCCTCCAGCAAGATGAACAGCCCCTCAGCAACTACGTCAGGGGCGCTTATGCCGGCGCTCATCGCCAAGGCATTAAGATTGTCGCGTATCCCTTGCTTATGCCTGCTCACTGCTAAATGTACAGGGTGGCTAAAATGGGGGAATTCAGCCGCACTGTTGACGAACAGGCACCCGCGTTCGCTGTCTTGTAAAAGAAATCGTTGATACAAATCGAAAAAAGCGAGCATGCCACTGACCGGGTCAGGATTCCCTGCCAAGGTGCGCGCTACCTCTTCACGCCAGCGTCGGTCACGCTCCTCAAGGCAAGCCACTATCAGCGCATCCTTGGAGGGAAAATGGCTGTATAGCGTCATCTTGGTAACACCCGCCATCGCGGCGATGGTCATCACACCAGTAATGTATATACCTTGTGACAGAAACAGCTTAAGCGCTGAGTCAATCAAGCGCTCACGGGTATTGTCCATTTAAGGCACTCCGGCATAGGGATGGAGCCGACTATACTGACCGGTAAGATTGGAGTGCATCCAAATACGACCTGAATCATGGCCGCTACGACACAGGCGGCAGCATGCCGACGCGGCAGTAAATCGTAGGATTTGGCCAATCAGAAAGTTCGCTACGCTAGATAAGCACAGTAAGGCTTCGCCGCACCGAACACCGCAATCACTCTGGCCAACGCGGTCTCTGTACCGGCGCGCATACCATGGACTCAGTGGCGAGCCAGAAAGCGTCAATGCGAATCATTGAGCAACCTCACGGATAAAACGCGCACAGCCATCCGGGTCGGAGGTTGGCCATTTCACCGTGATGGATTTATCGCCCCGCGATAGCGAAATGACAGCCATGTCTTCCGTGGCCCGCTTGGGCGTGGTTTTCAGAGCCACGAATGCGGGCAGTGCTGCGGGTGGTTGATTTCGGTAATCGGCAACCATTTGCGGATGACGTTGGCATTGATGCCGTGGCTGATGGCAACGCTGTAGACCGTCGCTCCAGGTTTCAGGCATTCGTTCACAAACCGTTCTGTCGCCGAATGGGAAATGATCACGTCCTCGGCGCACTTACGAAAACTCTAGTCACTTCGACCTGGAAGATTTCGATGAGTTAACGGCCTGCCTAGAACGCTAGTCATGAACCGCCGAGTAGAGGAAAATTTTACCTGCATGAACTGGGAGCAGGAGCTCGGACTCGATCAGGATCCTGCCTAAGCACTAGCGAAAAACGGCAACGCTCCTGGCTCGTTGCCCTCGCTCTTCAGCAGTACCTGCATTGGCCCAGATGCGGTCGAAAGCTATCCGATCAAAGGGATGGCGGAGCTTGTTATGACGACTACCCTTACCCTGCAAGACGGATCGGGAGGCGATACCGCTTCTCCCGCTTCGCCCAATCTCACTCAGTGACAAATGGGAGGAATTCAAAGATGGATGAGCAAAAAATTCGAGAAGCTGCATATCGGCTTTGGGAAAAAGATGGGAAGCCGCAAGGACAAGACTTGGAACACTGGTTCACTGCTGAAAAATCAGTCGGCGAAGAGGATTTTGACAGGTCAACCTCTGGCGCAACGCAAGGGAGAGAAGCTGACTCGTCTCAAGCTGACTCCAGCCGGCGCCGGAAATCGAAATAATATGTACGTTAAATCTTCAGTTGAAGCTGATACCTATCGATAGCGCGCACCGTCGAATGCGCGCTATCGCCGTGACAGAACACTTATCTCTATAGCCCTTGGGGCTTTCAATCTCCAGAAGATCGCTTCTCTATGAGGCTGATAAACGCACTTACCGATCTATCCAGGCGATATTAGGTACGCAGTTGATAACATAATATTTCAATAGTGTTGAATAAGCTGAGCTCAGCATCCTTGAGGCTTTTCGTCTCATCAGCTTCTTCGACTATGCTTTACTCTCTATGGAGGAAAGCTATGTCTCTGCCTGACGACCCGACCCCTGCACTGCTTAGCCGCCTAAACCAAAACATCACAGCCCTCAAGTGTGCAATTGAAGAGATAAGTACGTGGATCGATCAGCAAGGTTCCAGAGTCGTATCCAGCCGAATAAATACGCAGATGAGGGTGCTGGAGGATAACAATGATGCCATTGCTGAATTGTTGGTTGACCTAATAGCCAGATGGACGCCTGAGGAAGAGAAAGATCCTGAGGATTGAACATGGCCGAGCGCTGTGCTATCCGCTTCCGACTTGCGCGTCGGAATACTCCATCTACAATGACCTCAGTTGATGGATCGGCGCCCCTTTGTGAAAAAAGCAGCCCGCCTCCGTGCGGGCTTTTACGATCCTGCTCTACAGCCACATTTGCCTGATGTGTGGAGGCTCCACTCCGCCCCACACTGATCACAATTTGACCAGAAAAATAAAAAACCCGGCACTTGGCCGGGTTTTTACCTGCGCTTCTCAACTACGCAGTTCCCAACAGAGAGGGATGGAGAACTGACAAAAGAAGCGCAGGCGAGTGATATTGCCAAAAGACCTTTCTCAAAGCAATCCGCCCAAAGTGAGGTGGCGGGTCGCAATCGACGATAGCTTGACTGTATACTTCCCGCTCAGCCTGACCCCTTGAGCTACTGGAACACCAGCATGACTGTACTCCAAACGATCTTCTGGCAGCCCACGCCGCCTTAGCGCTACGCCCCCTCGCAACACCTCGCTTCCGCCAGTTTCGCTCGCGGCTGCGTTCTGCTGTATGCCGGTTCTTACACCCAAAGCGCACAGCAAAATAATCCTCACAATTTGAATTCGTATCGATGCGCTCGCTATTCGCCTGGTGTGCGTGCGGTGCATTGCCTTGGATATCCTGATGCTGCAATCACTCAAACAAACGTGGTTTTCCAACGTCCGTGGAGACGTGCTCGCGGGTCTCGTAGTCGCTCTGGCCCTGATCCCAGAAGCCATTGCATTCTCTATCATTGCCGGTGTCGATCCCAAGGTCGGTCTCTACGCTTCCTTCTGTATTTGTGCTGTCATTGCCTTCGTCGGCGGTCGCCCCGGCATGATCTCGGCAGCTACCGGCGCCATGGCGCTACTCATGGTCACTCTGGTTAAAGAGCACGGGCTTCAGTATCTGCTGGCAGCCACCTTACTCTGTGGGGTTCTCCAAATACTCGCTGGCTACATGAAGCTAGGCTCATTGATGCGCTTTGTTTCGCGGTCGGTGGTCACAGGCTTTGTGAATGCACTGGCGATTCTGATTTTCATGGCGCAGTTGCCTGAGCTCACCAATGTCACCTGGCACGTCTACGCCATGACCGCAGCGGGCCTCGGAATCATCTACCTGTTTCCGTATGTACCGAAAATCGGCAAGCTGATCCCCTCGCCCCTGGTGTGCATCCTGACGCTGACTGCCGTCGCCATTTACCTCGGTTTGGATATCCGAACCGTGGGTGACATGGGCCAACTTCCGGATACGCTGCCGATTTTCCTGTGGCCTGAAGTCCCGCTGAACTTTGAAACCCTGCGCATCATCTTCCCGTACTCAGCAGCACTGGCAGTTGTAGGCCTACTCGAGTCCATGATGACCGCAACCATTGTCGATGATCTGACCGATACCACCAGCAACAAAAACCGCGAATGTAAGGGGCAAGGCATCTCCAACATCATTGCTGGCATGCTTGGCGGTATGGCGGGCTGTGCCATGATCGGCCAGTCAATCATCAACGTAAAATCGGGTGGCCGTACCCGGCTGTCTACACTTTGTGCCGGCGTCTTTTTGCTACTACTCATCGTCTTTCTAGGTGAGTGGCTGTCCAAAATCCCTATGGCAGCACTGGTTGCCGTAATGATCATGGTGTCCATCGGCACCTTCAGCTGGGATTCCCTGCGCAATCTCAAAGAGCACCCACTGTCGACCAACATCGTCATGGTTGCGACTGTTGTGGTGGTCGTCGCAACGCATAACCTAGCCTACGGTGTACTGGTGGGCGTACTGCTGGCATCGCTGTTCTTTGCGAACAAGGTCGGACATTACCTAGATATCAAAAGCAGTCTCGAAGAGTCGGGGTCGCATCGTACTTATCGCGTTGTTGGCCAAGTGTTCTTCAGCTCAGCAGACAAATTCACCGACGTTTTTGACTTCAAGGAAGCGCTTAACAAAATCACCATCGACCTGACCCAAGCCCATTTTTGGGATATCACTGCCGTCGCAGCGCTGGACAAAGTGGTCATCAAATTCCGTCGCGAGGGTGCTGAGGTTGAGGTGCTGGGCCTGAATGAAGCCAGCGCCACTATCGTTGACCGCTTTGGCGTGCATGACAAACCTGACGCCATCGACAAGCTCATGAGCCACTAAGGAGATCAACAATGACTCACGTAATGGCATGCATTGATAACTCAAAGTTCTCACTGGCGGTCTGCGACTACGCAGCATGGGCGTCACAACAATTAGATGCGCCCCTTACTTTGCTACATGTCTTGGATGAAGAGAAATACCCGGCAGCAGCTGACCTGAGTGGAAATATTGGCCTCGGAAGTCGAGAGCATCTGCTGGAGGAACTGGCTACGTTGGATGCCCAGCGTGCCAGAATCGCTCTCGAGCAGGGACAGCATATGCTTGAAGCATCCAGGGAGCGAACTGTCATCTCAGGTGCTGGCTTTCCTGAGTTGAAGCAGCGCCACGGCCACTTAGTGGAAAGTCTGAGCGACCTTCAGGAGGATATTCGGCTATTGGTGATCGGAAGAGTGGGAGAAGACAGCACACGCAGTACGCGCACCCTTGGTAGCCAGATAGAAGCTGTCGTGCGGACAATTCGCCGGCCCATCTTGATCACAGCCAACTGCTATAAAAAGCCCGAAAAAGTGATGCTCGCATTTGACGGCAGCCCTACGGCCTACAAAACCGTCCAAATGCTCGCCGCCAGCCGGCTTTGCGAAGGTTTACCCATTCATCTTGTTATGGTCGGTGCAGACTCGGAAAGCAATCGAGAGGCGCTGGAGAAAGCACGAGGCATGCTCCTTTCTTCAGGCTTCGTAGTCCAAGCTGAAATACGACAAGGTGAGGTGGAGGCGGCCCTGCACGTTTATCAAGCAGAGCACGGAATTGATCTGCTGGTCATGGGCGCCTATGGGCACTCACGCATCCGACAGTTCCTGGTGGGTAGCACGACTACGACGATGCTTCGAACAGCCAACATGCCTGTCTTGTTGCTTCGCTAACGCAGGTTTCTAAACCACAGTATTTCTATGCTTCGAGAAATACTGTGGTTATCTCAAGCGAGATTATTTGGCTATGGCAGCACTTGCTAAAACGCTGCTGCGGCGCAGCACCAGAACACCACCAATTGCAGCCAGAATCGAACCGATCAACACTCCGACTTTGACTTCATCGATCAAAAGAGCTGATCCGACGAACGCCAGGTTGCCAATGAATAGGCTCATAGTGAAGCCAATGCCGCATAACAGTGCTACGCCGTAGAGCTGTACCCAGGTACTTCCTTCCGGCAACTTGGCCAAGCCCATGCGAATGGCCAGAGCAGCCAATAGGAAAATACCGACCTGCTTGCCCACCAACAGCCCCAGAGCGACACCCAGTGGAACCGGATCGACCAGGTTCTCCATCGAAATACCAGCCAGTGAAACACCCGCGTTGGCGAAGCCAAAAATCGGCACCACAGCGAAAGCTACCCACATGTGCAGCTTCTCTTCCAGGAAAAGCAGCGGAGATCGGGCTTCCTCTTCTGGCTTGCCCATGGGGATGCACAGCGCCACAGCGACACCGGCCAGCGTGGCATGGACACCCGATTGCAGCACGAAGAACCACAGCACACCACCGACCAGGAGATACGGGAACAATCGCCTTACGCCCAATCGATTCATTGCGATCAGAATGACCAGGGTAGCGAGCGAGGCCAGTAACATCGGCATGGAAAGGCCCGACGTATAGAAAAAGGCGATGATCACCACCGCGCCCAGATCGTCAATTATCGCTAAGGCAGCCAGAAACACTTTCAGCGAAGTCGGAACTCGCTTACCCAGTAACGACAAAACACCTAAAGCGAATGCGATGTCAGTAGCAGCCGGGATCGCCCATCCCCCCAAGGTCTCAGGATTACCCCAGTTTATTGCGATGTAGATCAGCGCTGGAACAACCATGCCGCCCAAAGCACCAAATCCAGGTAAGGCGCGCTGTCCCCAAGTGGAAAGCCCACCGGCCAGCACCTCTCGTTTGATTTCGAGACCGACCATCAGGAAGAAGATCGCCATCAGGCCATCATTCACCCAATGCTCTACAGACATGCCCATCCAAACGCTGTGTAAGGCTGCAAAATAACTCTGGGATAGAGGCGAGTTAGCAACAATCAGAGCGGCCAGGGCTGCGCCCATCAACACGAGACCGCCAGCGGATTCCGACGACAGGAAGCGAGCCAGAATCGCTGCTGCTCTAGGGGTTTCGGCTTTAGCTTGGTGCTTGGTCATCAACGTCCTTGGGATCACTTAAAAGGTAATAGATTAACATCTGGCCTACACGAGTGGCGGCGGCGGCGTTAAACAGCCTGAAACAGTTAATGTACAAGGCCATAACCGGGCATTAATGCTGTTCATTCATTACTCTGGAATGGGGGTTTTAGACCAGAACCTATTGGCATGCGAAACAATATACATGCCGCCCATCGGCTCCATACCCCGTGCCCTTTTCGAATATCCCGATCAGTCTTCCCATCGCTTGATACCATCCAGCACACTCGTATGAAGATTTAATGTCTGGAAGGTTTTTTCGTGAATGTTATCCGTCACTGGTTACGACAACCCTACGCACGCCTCACCGCTTTGATTGGATTGGTTCTGATCGTGCCTGTGTGCATGCGTGCGGCACTGGGTTGGTCGAATCCACTCGGCTACCTTTCAGATCTGGGAATTGCGAGCCTGCTCATCGTACTCCTGCATCGCCGTCCTTGGTGGTTAGCACTTCCAGTGCTGCTGGCATGGGGGGTTATGACACTGGCGACTGCCGAATTGGTCAGCGCGGTCGGTAGACTTCCAAACTCCTCAGACCTGCACTACCTGATCGACCCTCAGTTTTTGGAAAACTCTACCGGTGGTGGTCTCGCCCAGCCTTGGCTAGCCGCCACTCTGTTTCTTGGACTGATGATTTGGCTGATCACGCAGTATCTGGGACGTTCCACTGCCGCTCCAGGCTTGCCGCGAAGCGCGTGGGGAGCACCGCTACTGCTATTGATCGCCCATTGGGGCGCTCAGCACCTGTACCCCTCAGAGGAAGACCAGTGGCGCTTGTTCAACCTCCCGCATCAGTTGATGGCCGCGAGCGTTGGCGATGTTCAGGCAAGCGCAGAAGAGTGGTTGGAAGGTGATGTTGTCGATGTCCCACCGCAAATGGCGGGGCTCACTCAACTCGATTTGGACGGACAGAAATTGCTCGCGGCACCGGGGCGTGCGCGCAATGTGTTGATCATCGCGCTGGAAGGTATTCCTGGCGCTTACGTCGGCGTCAACCGCCAAGCCCTGCACAGCAGCTATCAAGAAAACCTCATGCCCAATCTCAGTCGCTGGGCAGAACGCGGCATGAACACACCGGACTATGTGCTGCACAGCCACCAAACCATTCGCGGTCTGTACGCCATGCTCTGCGGCGATTACGACAAGCTGGATAACGGCACGCCCAAAGGCGTCGAAATGTTGACCCAGAACGAACGCAACCACGCGTGCCTGCCGGCCCAGTTGCGAAAAAACGGGTTTGCCACGCACTACCTCCAGGGTGCAGGCCTGCGCTTCATGGCCAAAGACAAGATCATGCCGCACATCGGCTTCGATGCTACCCATGGCTTGGAATGGTTCACTAACAGTAACTATCTGGAGTTTCCTTGGGGCAAAGATGACAAGGCGTTCTTCGAAGGGGCGCTGGACTATGTCGGTCAGCTGAAAAAGCAGAAGAAGCCGTGGATGCTGACCCTGCTGACCGTTGGCACCCACCAGCCCTATTCGGCTCCTGAAGACTACCTGCAGCGCTATGACACCCCCAAGCAAGCCGCCGTCGGGTATCTGGATGATGCCCTTGGGCAATTCCTCAGCGGCCTGGAACGTCAGGGCATCTTGAAAGACACCCTGGTGGTAATCACCTCGGACGAGTCCCACGGCATAGATGGTGTGCGCCTGGCTTCCTCATGGGGCTTCAACCTGATGCTAGCGCCCGAGCAGGATCAGTTGCCCAGGGTGAAGTCTGGCGTCTACGGGCATGTCGATCTGAGTGCCTCGATACTCGACTACTTCGCCTTACCTGTCCCCTCAGCCTTGAGCGGTCGTTCCCTGTTTCGTGATTATGAAACGGGCCGCGAAATCATGTCATTCACCAACGACAAGCTGCGCTATCACGATGGCCAAGGCACCTTGACCGAGTGTGACTTTCAACAGCGCTGTCGGTATTACGCCAGCGCCGGCTTCATTGCCGAGCGTGCAACCTTGACAGGGCAGTATGGGGGCCTGCGTGCCCGCCAAATCGTAGCCAGAGCGACGGCGCTGGATCATTCGCTGCTCCGGACACCGTTGAACCAGCACTACCAGTTCGGCAGCCCCGCCATCATCCCGCTTCAAGCGCAGATCAAGGATGACTGGGCCGACAACCTTATCGGTGCTCAGTACCTGGAAATGCCTAAGGGCTCGCACACTCGCGTTCGCCTGACCGTGCGCTCGGTAGATCCACAACAGAACGCCTACATACTGCTCAAGGCCAAGGAGCTGGAACAGGATGTCCAACTGGGCCTGCCAGCCGAAATGGTTGTCACTGCAGACCAGCCACTGGAGATGGACTTTAGTTTTGACAATCCGCAGTCGCGTAAGGCGTTTTCGTTCCACTTGTTGGGCTATGGATTGGGTGCCGTTGAGGTGAGCGACTTCAGCGTGATTACCGAGTTACCAGAAGCACTAGAAGTGCTGGATGAGAATCCGGTCGACAGCGGTGCTCAATCAAGCTAGGTACCCCGTATGGTTGCACTCTGACGTCGAGTGCAACCAATAGGCGGACTGTAACGTAATGATTTATCGACGTATTGCAGTAACGATTTTCAAAAGTCTTAGCAGAACGAACTTACTGAAAAATAATATCAGGGTACTGACACCCTAATTCACCAGAAACTTAGATCGAGAATAGCTTCTCAATAAAATATCTTGTCACACTAGCGACTGCCAACAATTTGATTTAAGTCAATAATCATCAAGCGCTTGGTTGCATAGGTCTTTTAGTTCGTATCAGCTAGATGGCAGAGAGAATGTAAGAACGACGAACGAGTTTTCAGCATTCTGATATAGCCACGCCCGCTCATGACCACCTCAGCCCGTTTCAGTTGAGCTGTGCGCACAGGAGATAATCATTGATGAATC
Organism: Pseudomonas sp. SJZ077; assembly: GCF_007993905.1. Classification (NCBI taxonomy): domain Bacteria; kingdom Pseudomonadati; phylum Pseudomonadota; class Gammaproteobacteria; order Pseudomonadales; family Pseudomonadaceae; genus Pseudomonas; species Pseudomonas sp. SJZ077. The sequence continues at coordinate 598 of NZ_VIUJ01000038.1, read as the reverse complement.
AGGTGGTCGACGCAGCAGCCGAGCAAACACCAATCCCCCCGCATTCCGTGGCCTGGCACTCCCTGCCTGCAGAGCAGGTGACGAACCTACTTGAGGTCAATGAGCATGTTGGGCTGGAGGCCGCCGAAGTTCAAGCCAGGCTTGCCCGCACTGGTTTCAACAGGCTACCAGAAGCAGCACGTCGACCTGCGTGGCTCAGATTCCTGCTGCAATTTCACAACATTCTGATTTACGTGCTTCTAGGATCCGCTGCGATTACCGCGATGCTGCAACATCTGTGGGATACGGTGGTGATTCTGGCGGTGGTCATTGCAAACGCAATCATTGGCTACGTCCAGGAAGGCAAAGCGGAAAAAGCCATGGACGCTATCCGGCAGATGCTGGCACCGCACGCCGCCGTGATCCGCGCAGGCCAACGCTTAAGTATTGTGGGCGAGGAGCTGGTACCGGGCGATATCGTATTGCTGGAGGCGGGAGACAAAGTCCCTGCTGATTTACGCCTGCTGCATGCGAACAGACTACAGATTCAAGAAGCCATTCTTACCGGTGAATCCGTACCAGTAGAGAAACATACCCTACCAGTGGGCCTCGAATCAGC
>NZ_VIUJ01000037.1:0-24129 GCF_007993905.1 Pseudomonas sp. SJZ077 | reverse complement strand
TAAACTAATTCGCGCTTCCGCCCGCTGATTCCATAGGCAACCCTCGCGACTCTCAGTTTTCGAGGTGTTTAGCGCGTTTTCACACAGCCTGGACCCATAGCGGTCGTTCGATTATTCGTTTCCATAGCTCGCGGTCCAGCTATTCCATGCATCTTCGTTTCGCGCATAGACAGCAAAAGGCAGAAAATTACAGTGTTGTGGGAAGATATTGGATACGTAGTCTTCCGTGTAGGAAATAGTAGGGCCGAGCATTGCAAGGATGTTTGTCATAACGACGCTAGCACATTCTCTCTCCTCATCCGTCGGATCACCGTCGAACTCGAATCGCCCGTGCAGCCGCCCATCGTCAACGACATCGAACGACACGGATCTCAGGCGTGGCGGAACCTCACCTAACAAGGCGCGCTGCGCCGCGAGACGAATCTCGGATTCATTTAGAAAAGCCGTTGTTTGCATGACCGATAGCTCATATAGGTGATGATGTCTGCCGCCCGAAGCTAAGGGCTGTAATGGGTCAATAGCATCTGCTCGCGACGGACCGCTTTCGACCCATTGCTGCCGGTCGAGACGAGCAGCAACCGGCTAAAAGCCACTAATGGTGGATGTCCAACTACGGGATTGGAAAGGCCGTAGGTCGGGCAGCTACGGTTATGTCGGACTACGTCCAATGATCATGGCGTGCAGAACCGCGCGGGTGTGATCGATAACCACACGCTTTATTAGTTCAAGCCGCTCCGCATCAACCTTATCCCAATTCAGTGAGGTGAGAGCAGTACGGCGCATCATCTGAAAGACTGCCAGTTGGCCGCTCAACGCCATTGATCTGATCCGCGTTTCATCATCGCTGGCCGCTCGCCCCAGCAAACGCCCAACAATTGCGGTTGTCACGGAAGAAATTGGCTCATTGAGGCGATTATTGATGATGTGAAAACCGGCCGCAGGCCCCTGGCCGCCTTGCCCGTGGGCAATGAATAGCTGCCATTCCAAGGAGTCTTGCGACTTGAACATGAAGTCCACGACACGCCCTTGTATCGCACAGAAGGCATCGATTAGGGCATCGTGACTCTCATTCTCCGCGAGCACCTGCTCGGCATCAGCGACCACCTGCGACATGTACTCCCACACGTGAGAAGCAATGTGCTCCGCGCACGCAAGGTACACACCTTCCTTGTTATCGAAGTAGTACCTCAACGCAGGGGCATTTACGCCAGCAGCGGCTGCAATATCGCGGGTTGATGCAGCCTCGAAACCCCGCTCGCCGAACAGCTTCAGCGCTGCAGCCACGATTCGAGCACGGGTATCTTCACCGCGTGCGTATCCCGCGCCATCTGGATGCCGATGCAGGGCACCTCTGAGTATCGAGCTCAATTGTTCTACTCGGAAGAAAAGAAATTTTATAACAGTTGACACCAATTTTGTCCATGTGGAATAGTTGTTCCACTTGGAATATATTCAGGATCTCAGCGACCACAACCAGGTTCGTCATCTGCACTCAAATATACGAACGACAACTATTCGTGGGCAGCCTTTTCATTCTTTACGCGTTGAGCAATGACACCTATGGAATGTGACAATGAAGCATTATTCTTGGACGCCACTGCCGCAAGTGATCAAACCTTCACAAACCTAAATTTTCAGGGAATGACCAAAAAGGACCTGACACTTACCAACTGTAAGCTACTAAATTGCAACTTCGGGGGAAGCGATCTGAGTGGGCTGCACTTAAAAAAATGCAAAATATTCAATTGCAACTTTGGAAATGCTAACTTGCAAGACTGTTGGTTTTCAGATTGTACATTTTACGACAAAGAACAATCAACTGGTTGTCAATTCAAACTTGCCGACCTTCGAAGAGCTGAATTTTATGAGTGCGATATTTCTTTAAGTACGTTTAATCGCGCACAACTATTCCAGCTGGTACTTGATCATTGTCGCGCCGTGGAAACCGACTTTAATCTGGCCACTTTCAATATCGCCATTAGTCGCAAATTGGTAATCAGCGCGGCACAGCTTACCAACACAGATTTCAGATACGCCGACTTTAGCTCGACCAATCTTTCCAAATGCAACCTCTCACATAGCAAATTCCTGTCAGTCATTATGACGATGACTAACTTAGATGAAGCCGATTTAACTAATACAGAATTTTCACCACTTCATTATACCGGACTTTCTGTATCCAATACTGACTTCCGTAATGCAGATATAAGTGGCATTGATTTTCGAAAAACAAACACTTCAGGCATTAAAATTCTTGAATGGCAGCAATCAGCTCTGCTGGAGAATTTCGGATTCGTTGTTTATCCCGACAACAGTTAGCCCCGCGCACAACGTAGAGAGGGCTAACAGTCCCAACGAGACAATCAAATCCCGGACGGTACAGACGGGTTACGAACAGCAAACACCGCAGGAGTTTTTCATGATTGAAAAAGCTGATTATCTTATTATTGATTCTACAAAACTGGATCGATCAGAGGTTGAGGACTTAATTAATATCCGAAAAAAACCCTTATGGTTCTCTAATGTAGATTTATCAAACGCTGATCTTAGTCGCCTAGATTTATGCGACTCATATTTTGAGCGCTGCAACCTGACAGAAACGGATTTCACTGCCACAAAGCTTGAGGCTACCACCTGGAAAGGGTGTAGAGGGGCGAAAGTAAAATTCAAATCCGCGATACTCAATGAAGGAACGTTCGAAAATTCAGACCTGAACAATAGTGATTGGCAGAATTGCCGCCTGGGCATAGTCTCATTCACAAGCTGCAAATTAACAGGCTCTAATTTCAGCGGGGCCGCGTCATTAGGAGTTACCTTCAAGGACACGCTGCTGGTGGGGACATTTCTCCTAGGGTTTTCCTTCCTTAAGTGTGAGCTGGACAATCTGGACTTCTCCGACGCGGACTTAAGGGATGTCGACTTTCGCAACACGGTATTTAAAGGTGGAAGCTTAAGCAATGCTCGAGTTAATGGTGCTCGCTTTGATAATGCCGACCTTCGTGAAGCCAGTTTGCACGGTTTAAAGCTTATGGATGCCAAACAGTTTAAAGGGGCAATCATATCTAAAAATCAGGCGGCGATGCTGCTGTCAAGTCTAGGGCTTACTGTAGCCTAATATAGAGCACAGCTTGTAAGCATGCTTGTTAATTTCACCCTATTTAATGAAGAGAGTCTACATGAATGGCCCCAACCCTTTGAGCAAACACCCGATGGAAGGTGTTTCTCAGGTATGTTTCATAAAAAACACTGTATCCAGTAAAAATATTATCATTGGTGATTATACTTACTACGACGACCCTGAAAACTCAGAGAACTTTGAACGTAACGTTCTATACCATTACCCATTTGTCGGCGATAAACTCGTCATTGGCAAATTTTGCGCCATAGCTCGTGGCGTGAAATTCATTATGAATGGTGCGAATCACAAACTGTCAGGCTTTTCCACTTACCCGTTTCAGCACTTTGGTAACGGCTGGGAAAAGGTCATGCCCCAACCTGATGAACTTCCATATAAAGGCGACACCATTATCGGAAACGACGTCTGGATTGGTTACGACTCGCTTATCAAGCCTGGCGTGAAAATCGGTAATGGCGCAATCATTGCTTCACGATCTGTAATTGTCAGGGATGTTCCCGCCTACACCATTGTTGGAGGGAACCCCGCACAAGTAATCAAAGAACGCTTTTCTCCAGAAACAGTGTCGGCACTTGAATCAATTGCTTGGTGGCACTGGCCAATCGAGAAAATCGCTAAGCACTTGGCCATCATCGTAGCGGCAGACATTGACGCACTGAGTGCATGTACTTCAGACCTGCCCTAGCCAAGAACATGGTATCGCATCGTTCAGTGACGAGCTTAATGTCTGAATCGACCACGTTTATGTAGACAGCTTTGAACGCCTGCTTTTGGCCATTCTCTGCCGATCATGGTTACAAAGCGTGCTGGTCAAATCCGATGCAATCGGTGGCCAGATCGATTGCAAATGACTGGTCAGGTCGAATGCAAACGGGTGGTCAAGTGGAGTGCAATTTCGCACTGGAACACTCAATTCAGGTAAACCAACCTCACCACGCAGGATTGGCATTGATCCAGGCACAAATGAACTTGTGGTCTTCGACCGTACAGGTGAGGACCTTTACCACGGCCATGTCAGGCCATGGGATAAACTCCACCAAGATATGAAAAATGCTTTGATCAAAGCTAAGAAAGTAGACAACAAGGGCAATATTCTGGGAGCGAAATAGTGAGCCTTCTCTATCAAGATCCATCCATGAGCCATGATGAAGCGACGAAGCTTCTTGAAAGCGGCGTGGATACGAATGTCACTTCAGCATTGGTTTCCATTGGGCTCAATGAAGCAAACAACATCTGGGCTCTGAACACTTGCCTTAAATTCCTCGCAAGTGAGTCCGAATCGGTTGCAGCATCGGCCATCACGGCTCTTGCTCATCTCGCTCGCCGTCATGGCGAACTGGATAAGAAAACGGTTCTGTCGGCACTCGAAAACGTAAAGGAAAAATTCCCTGCCCTGGAAGGAATTGTTGCGGACACGCTGGACGACATCGACACATTCACCTGATCCAGCGGGTGTTCGAACACACGAATTTCGCGGCGAGGGACTTACCCTCGCGACGAAACCAACTTCAACTCACGTATCAATCATCCCGCGTCAGCACTTCCAGCAATTCAATCTCGAAAATCAAATTCGAATTCGGCGTGATCGCGCCCATCGTCCGCTCGCCGTAGGCCAAATGCGCCGGCACCCACAATTTGCGCTTACCGCCCACCTGCATGCCCATAATTCCCTGATCCCAACCCTTGATCACCCTCCCTGTGCCAATCACACACTGAAAAGGTTTGCCACGACTGTAGGACGAATCGAATTCGGTGCCGTCTTCCAGCCAGCCGCGGTATTGGGTGGTGATCAGTGCGCCTTTGACGGCGGCTTTGCCGCCGCCCACTTCAAGATCGATTATCTGCAATTCATCATTCATCACGTTCACTCTATTGTTCTCACACCCGACAGGCCCCAATGGGCGCCGTTTTCCCAGAAATGTGCGCCATTGGCAACCCATTCGGAACGGTTTTCGGCATTAACCTCAACTAAGATAAGCAACACCAAGACACTCGGATCAATACGACACGATGGCAACCCCTGAATGAATGACGTCTGGACCAGCGCAGCCATCGGCTCAGTGATGCTTGCCCTGATCATTGCGCTGATCTGCCGCGAGCGCTCGCTGCAAAAGCAATTGGCCGAGCAACGCGCGCTGATCGCCAGCCTGTCCGAAGGCCTGCACATTCGCCAGGACGGCGACGCCGAGCGTTTCAAGCGCAGCCAATACTTCGCCCGCATCGGCACCTGGGACTGGGATGTCGACACCGACAAGCTCTACTGGTCGGACGCGATCTACGGGATGTTCGGTTTCAAGATCGGCGAGGTCACACCCTCCTACGCACTGTTCTGCGCCTGCGTACACCCGGACGACCGGGCCAACGTTCGTGCCGGGGAGTTGCGATGCCTGGAAACCGGTGAAAACCATGACGAGGAATACCGCGTGGTCTGGCCCGACGGCAGCATTCGCTGGCTGCGGGAAACCGGCAACGTGGTCAAGAACGACCATGACGCAACCATCAAGATGATGGGTGTGGTGCGCGACATCACCGAGGAAAAAGCCTCGGCCAGTTACCTGCAACACCTGGCCCATTACGACCCGTTGACCGGCCTGCCCAATCGCCTGGTGCTTGAAGAACGTCTGTGCGAAGCGCTCGAACAGGCACGGGTCAGCGCCACCCGGGTGGCATTAGTGTTTGTCGATCTCAACGGGTTCAAGGCGATCAACGACCACTACGGTCATGCGGCCGGCGACCGGGTCCTGATCACGACCGCTACGCGATTGAAGAAAATCCTGCGCTCGACCGACACCGTTGCCCGGATCGGCGGCGATGAATTCGTGGTCATTCTGCAAGGGTTGCCCCAAGGCGTCAGCCTGCAAGACGAGGCTCGCACCATCTGCCAGAAAATCTTCGTCGAACTGTCACCGCCGATCACAATCGGCAACGACCAACGCCACATCGGCACCAGCCTCGGGGTCGCGGTATTCCCGGACCATGCGCCGAGCATGGACCGGTTGATTCATATAGCGGACCTGGCGATGTATGAGGCGAAACGCAGCGGGAATAATCAGTATCGGTTGGGCACTGAAAGCCCGGTGCGCGCTCACAGCGAGTAGCCGTTCGACCTAACGCTCAACCGGCGTAATGTCCACAATCGTGCCGTTGGTGATCATCACCATCATGTACTTGTCATTGATCTGCACCCACTGCGCCTGTTCCTTGGGTGCTTTCAGGCCTTTCGCCTTCCAGTTGCGCAGCGCTTTATCTGTGTGTTGATACATGTCCGGGGCGCGGTCGCCGACCACCAGTTCGCGGGTGTTATTGACGCCGGGCTGGACGGTTTTTGCGGCGGGTTCATCCGCCTGAACGAGGGGGCTGATGCCGGCAACGCCAGCAGCGATAGCCAGGGCGGCGATGAGGGATTTGCTGTTCATGGGTGATCCTTGGTTGATGGCATACCCAACTCCGACTGTGTCCGCGGTGAATCATTCCGTTCGCACACATTGATCCGCCTCACGCATTAATACATGCCAATAATGCACTTATCATATCGATCGCCCTGCTCCACCATTCGCCTCAATAAGAACCGTGCACTGCGCCCAGGCAATGCACGTCATAAAAGCGGTGGAGTACAGGTCAATGACAACAGCAATCCCTTCCGGGCGCTCTCGCGCCGGAGCAATTTTCCGGGTCACTTCCGGCAACTTCCTAGAGCAGTTCGACTTCTTCCTTTTTGGCTTTTACGCCACGCAGATCGCCGCTGTCTTCTTTCCAGCCAGTAGCGAATTCGCCTCGCTGATGATGACCTTCGCGGTGTTTGGCGCAGGCTTCCTCATGCGTCCGTTGGGCGCAGTGGTGCTGGGTGCCTACATCGACGATGTGGGTCGGCGAAAAGGGTTGATTGTGACGCTGTCGATCATGGCCAGCGGCACGATATTGATTGTGTTGGTGCCCGGCTACGAAACCATCGGGCTGTTCGCACCGGCCATCGTCCTGATCGGCCGATTGCTGCAAGGCTTCTCGGCCGGTGCGGAAATGGGCGGTGTCTCGGTGTACCTCTCGGAGATCGCCACGCCCGGCAACAAAGGCTTTTTCACCAGTTGGCAGTCGGCCAGCCAGCAAGTGGCAATTATTGTCGCAGCGGCCTTGGGGTATGGACTGAATCAATGGATGGCGCCGGCCATGATTGCCGACTGGGGCTGGCGGATTCCGTTTTTCGTTGGCTGCCTGATCGTGCCGTTCATTTTCTTTCTGCGGCGCAACCTGGAAGAAAACGAAGAATTCACCGCGCGCAAACACCGTCCGAGCATGGGCGATGTATTCCGCACACTGGCGCAGAACTGGGTGATCGTCTTCGCCGGAATGATGATGGTCGCGCTGACCACTACCGCCTTTTACCTGATCACCGTGTACGCACCGACGTTCGGCAAAACCGTGCTGCACCTGAGCACGTCCGATGCGCTGCTGGTGACCTTGCTGGTGGGGGTGTCGAACTTCTTCTGGCTGCCCCTGGGCGGGGCCTTGTCCGATCGTATCGGACGACGTCCGGTGTTGATCGCCATGGCGTTGCTGACCCTTGCCACCGCGTATCCGGCGCTGACCTTCCTGGTCAACGCGCCGAGCTTCATGCACATGCTGCTGGTGTTGCTGTGGCTGTCGTTCATTTACGGTTTGTACAACGGCGCGATGATCGCCGCGCTGACGGAAATCATGCCGGTCGAGGTGCGGGTCGCCGGTTTCTCCCTGGCCTACAGCCTGGCCACGGCGGTATTCGGTGGTTTCACCCCGGCGATGTCGACCTTCCTGATTCAGTACACCGGCGACAAAGCCGCGCCCGGCTACTGGATGAGTTTCGCCGCGCTCTGCGCCTTGTGCGCGACGCTGTATCTCTACCGCCGCTCGACCGGTCGCCTGCAACCGGCGATGTCTTGAACCCGTCCTTTTCGAGAAGATGCCCATGAAGAAGCTATTTAACCTTGCAGCCCTGGCCTTGGCGGCCAGCCTTGGCCTGAGTGCTGTCGCCCAGGCCGAAGAGATTCGCGTGATGACCTCCGGTGGCTTTACCGCTGCCTACAAAATCCTCGGCCCGAAGTTCGCCGCATCCACCGGCAACACGCTCGACACCGCCCTGGGGCCATCGATGGGCAAGGCACCGGAAGCGATCCCCAATCGCCTCGCTCGAGGTGAAAAGGCCGACGTGGTGATCATGGTCGGCTACGCCCTCGACGACCTGATCAAACAAGGCAAAGTGGACCCTGCTTCACGGGTGGAACTGGCGGATTCGCGGATCGGCCTGGTGGTGCGCGAAGGCGCGCCGAAGCCAGACATCAGCTCGGTGGACGGCTTGAAAAAGACCCTGCTTGACGCCCGGTCGGTGGCGTACTCCGACAGCGCCAGCGGCGTATACATCGAGAATCAACTGTTCAAGCGTCTGGGCATCGAAGATCAATTGAAACCCAAATCCACAATGATCCCGAAAATCCCGGTCGGCTCGGTGGTTGCCACGGGCGACTATCAGTTGGGATTCCAGCAAGTCAGTGAATTGCTGCCCGTGCCGGGGGTCAGTTTTGTAGCGAAGCTTCCGGAATCGGTGCAGTCGGTGACACGTTTTGCCGCCGGCATTCCAGTCGGCGCGCAACACCCCGCCGAAGCCAAGGCACTGCTCGACTATATGGCCTCTGCAGCCGCCCAGTCGGACGTGAAAGCAACCGGCCTGGATTCGGTCAGCCGCTGAGAACAGGTGGCTGCACTTTCATTTCCACCACTAGCCGTTCCAGCTCCAACGCCGCCGGGGTCAGGGTTCGCCCCCGGCGTTTGATCAGACCGACACTGCGCATCACTTGCGGATCGGTCAGCGGCACCCGTGTCAGGATCGGGTGATCGGCTGCCGGCATCGCCATCGACGGCACCGCTGCCACCCCTAATCCCGCCTCCACCAGCCCAATCATCGTCGTGACATGGCGGGTTTCGCAGATACTCGGCCGCTGCGGCACGATGCCGGTCAGTGCCTGGTCCAGCAAAAAACGATTGCCGGACGTCTTGTCCAGCGAGATGTAATCCTGCTGATAAAACTCATCCCAGGTCACGCTGCTACGGCCGGCCAACGGATGATCGCGCCGACAGGCCACCACGTAACTTTCTTGCACCAGCGGCTCGAACTCGACCTCGGCCTCCAGCGCGCCCATGAAACTCAGACCGAAATCCGCCTCACCGTTGACCACTGCGCTGAGCACGTCATGCGCGCTGGAGTCGAGTACCTTGACTTTGATCCGAGGGAATTGCCGGTGGTAATGGGCAATCACGCGCGGCATGAAGTAATAAGCCGCCGAGGGTACACAGGCGACCGTGACATGGCCGAGCCGGGTTGAAGCCACTTCACTGATGCCCAGCAACGCGACGTCGAGGTCATCGAGCAATCGCTCGACACTCGGCATAAAACCACGGCCGGCCTGGGTCAGGCTGACCTTGCGGGTGGTGCGCTCGAACAAGCGCACACCGAGAGCATCTTCGAGTTTTTCAATTCGCCGGCTCAGTGCTGGCTGGGAAATGCGCACGGTATCGGCCGCCTTGCGAAAGCTGCCCTGCTCGACCACGGCACGGAAGGCTTGCAGATCGTTGAGGTCGAAATTGATCGCCATGGTGTGCACTCGAGGGACGGACAGATTGATCAGCTTATCCTATGAATGTAACCAATTGATGCAAGTTGTAACAGCATGACTCCCGCTCTTTGCTGACGTGTGAAGTCCCAACCTTTATCCTGTCGCCCCCGCCGTACCGAGTAGCTGGAGTTTTGTCATGCCCCATGAAGGCAACCTTTTACAAGCCGCCGTTGTGTTCCTGTTCGCCGCGGTGCTCACCGTGCCCTTGGCCAAACGCCTGCAATTGGGGGCTGTGCTGGGTTATCTGTTTGCCGGTGTCATCATCGGTCCATCTGTGCTGGGATTAATCGGCAATCCACAAAGCGTCAGTCACATCTCCGAACTCGGCGTGGTGCTGCTGCTGTTCATCATCGGCCTGGAATTGTCGCCGCGTCGCTTGTGGGTGATGCGTAAATCGGTGTTTGGCGTGGGCCTGGCACAGGTGCTGTTGACCGGTTCGGTGATCGGCGTGCTGGCGCTGTTTGTCTTTGGCCAGCCGTTGAACAGCGCCATCGTCCTCGGCCTGGGGTTGGCGTTGTCATCTACCGCGTTTGGCCTGCAAAGCCTGGCCGAGCGCAAGGAACTGACCAGCCCTCACGGGCGTTTGGCGTTCGCGATTCTGCTGTTCCAGGACATCGCCGCGATCCCCTTGATTGCCATGGTGCCGCTGCTGGCGGGCGGCGACCACACCACCACGGCGACCGAGGATTTGAATCACGGTCTGCGAGTGTTGGGCAGCATCGCGGTGGTGGTGATCGGCGGGCGGTATCTGCTGCGTCCGGTGTTTCGCGTGGTGGCCAAGACCGGTTTGCCCGAGGTGTCTACCGCCACCGCGTTGCTGGTGGTGATCGGCACGGCGTGGCTGATGGACCTGGTCGGCGTGTCGATGGCGCTTGGGGCGTTCCTCGCCGGGTTGCTGTTGGCGGACTCTGAATACCGTCACGAACTGGAAGCGCAGATCGAACCGTTCAAGGGCCTGTTGCTGGGCCTGTTTTTCATCAGCGTCGGCATGGGCGCCAACCTGAGCCTGCTGCTCAGCGCGCCAATCACGGTGTTGGGCCTGACCCTGTTGCTGATCGCAATCAAACTGCCGCTGCTGTTTGTGGTGGGCCGATTGGCCGGCGGGTTGGGCAGGGTCAGTGCGATTCGCCTCGGCATCGTGCTCGCTGCCGGTGGTGAATTCGCGTTTGTGGTGTTCAAGATTGGCCGCGACCAGGGATTGTTCGAGGCGCGTCTGTACGACTTGCTGGTGCTGACGATCACCCTGTCCATGGCGGTCACGCCGCTGCTGTTGCTGCTGTGCGCACGCCTGTATTCGCCGAAGGTGCAGCCTGTGGTGGTGCCGGAGAAATTCCGCGACATCGACACCGACGCACCGCGTGTGGTGATCGCCGGCATGGGCCGGATGGGGCAGATCGTGGCGCGGATTCTGCGGGCACAAAACATCAAGTTCGTGGCGCTGGACACGTCCGTGGAAACCATCGAGCTGTCCCGCAGCTTCGGCGGCGTGCCGGTGTTCTACGGCGACCCGATGCGCCCGGAAATCCTCAGCGCGGCCAAGGTCGAGCAGGCGGAGTACTTTGTCATCGCCACCGATGACCCGGACACCAACATCAAGACCGCCGAGGTGGTGCACAAGCTCTATCCGCACATCAAGATCATCGCCCGGGCCCGTAACCGTCAGCACGTGCACCGGCTGGTGGACCTGGGCGCCGAGGCGATTCGTGAAACCTATTATTCGAGCCTGGAAATGAGCCGTCGCACCCTGGTCGGACTGGGGCTGACCCAGGCGCAGGCCGATGCGCGGATCAAGCGCTTCAAGCATCACGATGAACAGGTGCTGGAGGCTCAGCATGCGGTTTATGACGATGCCGCGAAGGTGCTGCAGACCGCCCAGGAAGCTCGGGCGGAACTGGCGCGGTTGTTTGAGGCGGATCAGATGGAGGAGCGGGAAGCGGGCAAGGCTTGAGTCATTGAGTCATTGGGTGATCGTGATGCCGCCTTCGCGGGCAAGCCTCGCTCCTACAAGGGCAGCGGATCTGTAGGAGCGAGGCTTGCCCGCGAAGAACGATAACGCGGTGTAATGTCAGGCCAACTTCTTCAGCCCAACGCGCTCCTCGGCAAACCGATCCGCCAAGAACGGTGTGATATCCAGCGGCAGCGGTTCGTTGTTAACCAGTTTATCCAGCAGCACCCCGGTAATCGCCGACGTCAGAATCCCCGTGCGGAAATGCCCACAGGCATTCAGATAACCCTCCACCCCGTTCATCGGCCCGAGAATCGGCAACTCATCCGGCGACCCCGGGCGCAGCCCCGCCCAGGTCCGTTTGAGATTCACATCCGCCAGCTCGGGAAGACAGCGCACCGCCCCCTGCACCAGCCCGGCAATTTCCGGGTAGGTGGTGGTCACGTCGAAGCCTTTATCCTCCGTCGTGCTGCCAATCAGGATCTCGCCGTTGTCTTTCTGCGCCACATAACAATCGCTGGTGGTCAGGCAACCGTTGAGGATTTTCGGCAGGCGTTCGGTCAGCAGAATCTGCCCCTTCACCGGTTTCACCGGAATCCGGATACCGGTGGCCTGCTCACTCAAATCCGCCGCCCAGGCACCCGCTGCGTTGATCAGCGTGCTGCAGTGAAACACCCCGGCTTCGGCTGTCTGCACGCCGCTGACGCGAGAACCCTGGTGCAAAACCCCGGTGACGTTGGTGTTGAAATACAGGTCCACGCCGTTCTGTCGCGCGCCTTCGGTGTAGGCATCGGCCAGTCGGAACGGACTGACTTGATGGTCGCAAAGAAATTCCAGCGCACCACTCGCCTCATGGCTGACACTCGGCTCGGCCGCGCGCAGCGCCGCCTGGTCGAGCCAGCGCACCTGATCGGCCAAATGGGGAATACAGGCTACGATGTGTTCGGCGTAGAGCCGGTCTTCCTCGTCGTAGATCACGAATTTCAGGCCTGTCTTCTCGAACTTGAAATCCATCCCGTGACGGTCTTTCAACTCGCGGTGCAGTGCCGGGTACATCGCGTTGGACTGCAAGGCGAAATCGAAGAACGACTGCGGCAGGATGTGCGGCGTGCTGGAATCCACCACCACCGCCGAACCCTGGGCTTCACGCTTGCGGTTGGCCGACATCATGCGAAAGAAAATTACCCCGCAGCCAAGTCCTACCGACTCGCCAATCGCCCACAAGCCGCCGGCTGACGCGCGGGTAGCGTTGCCCGGACGCTTACAGTCGATCAAGGCGACTTTGAGGTTTTTGCGCTTGGATAACTGATAGGCGCAGGACGCCCCGATCACACCGCCACCAGCGATGACCACGTCATAGAACTTACTCATGATTCGCGGCCTCCGTGCCGACGGAGTGGAACGCAGAAAAGGGAATCGGATCGATAGGGAAACGCGGCCGCAACCAACCCACGTCTTGCCGACCGGTGACTTCGCGCAAGCGGTCGGTGCAATAGCCGACGCACATCCGCCCCTGACAATCGCCCATGCTCACCCGGGTGCGCATTTTCAGGCTGGCCAGGTCTTGCACGCCCTGCTCCAGTGCCCGGTCGATGTCGGCGCGGGTCGCGTGTTCGCAACGGCAAATCACCGTATCGGCGGCCGGCAGCGCGGTTTGCCCGGCGCCGCGCTCGGTGTATCGGTCGACCGCCGCGCGAAAGCGCACGATGGCCTTGAGTTTCGACAAATAGCGATTGCGCCGTACCAGGGCCAGTTCCGCGTCCAGCACGTCCCGTTGCAGCAGAATCGATGTGGCCGCAATCCGTCCCGCGAGCATCGCCGCTTCGCCACCGCGAATGCCGCCCATGTCACCGGCCAGGTGCACGTGAGGCTCGCTGCTTTGCTGCCAGATATTGGCACTGGCCCGCAGATAACCGTCGTCGCTGTACCCGTGGTTCAGGCCCATCTGCTGACTGAGTTGGGTGCGCGGGATAAAACCGTAGCCAACCGCCAGGGTTTGCGCAGCAATCTGCTCGGCACGGGTCAGGTCCGGCACCCAGGTGCTGGAATATGGCGCCACGGTCACGGCACTCAGCTCTCCTTCGCCCTGCGCCGCCACCACGCCCCAGCCGTAATGCATGGGGATGCCATGCAGCTTGAGGAACGCGAGCATGCTCAAGCCATCGAGGAACAACTGCGGCTTGTTCAGCAGTGACAGGCTTTCCCGAGCGATCTTGCCGAACGCGCTGGCCTCGTAAACACCTGCGACGCTGACACCGGACGCATGCAGCTGACAGGCCACCAACGGCAATAAAGGGCCGGTGCCGGCAATCACCACGGGGCCTTGAGGCTTGACCACCCCGCTCTTGATCTGCAATTGCAGGCCACCCAGCAGGATCACCCCAGGCAAGGTCCAGCCAGGAAACGGCACGCTGCGTTCATGGCAACCGGCGGCGAGCAGCAATTGCGGGTAGTCGACTTTCTGCAACTGCTCCTCGCTGTCCAGCACCACCAACGCGCGCGTGCCTTCGGCACCGACCACGCGGTGATTCAGGCGCACTTCGATCAGCGCTGCGTGCGCCTGGAACTCGCCATGCAAAGTGGCCAGCGCCTCCGAGTACCGCGGCCCCAGATAGTCCAGTTGCACGCCATCGCGCAACGGTCCGCGATAGACCACACCGCCCAGCCGCGAAGCTTCTTCAAGCAACGTGCAACGCACGCCGTGCCGGGCCAGTTCAATGGCCGCCGCCATCCCTGCCGGCCCACCACCGACGATCACTGGAAGCAGGCTCATACACCCTCCTGCTCAACGATGCGGTTGACTTGGGTTTCGACCCGCATGCCGTCACGCACCAGGGTCTGACAGGCGCGACGTTTGTGCCGACCATTGATTTTCACCAGGCAGCATTGGCACACGCCCATGCCGCAATAGGCGCCGCTGATTTGGTCGTGATCGTTACGGGCCACCTGGCGCAGGCCAAGGGATTGAATGACCGAGAGGACGGTTTCACCAAGGGCGGCGCTGACCGGTTGGCCGTTGATATGCACAGTCATATCCGCGCGCGGTAGCGGCTGGATATCAAACATTCTGTCTAGGCGAGGCATTGCGATGTTCTTCCATGAGAGTTCAGGTGAGGTTCCACAGCTCCTTGCTGCACTACACCTTGCGGGCCAACGACTCGGTAAAAGGCTCGCACCGGTACTTCGACAGCGCAACAGGGTGCGCGTCAAAGCAATGTAGTCGAAGCCACAGAAGGGGCTTGGATCTTTTACGGTAGGAGATATTGCAGAAGAGAATATTGATCCAGGCCAGTGAAAGACTCCGCCCCCCCCAACCTGCCGATCAGTTAGAGAAAACGTACTGACCCTTGACCTTTTTCGATCCCACGAAGCCCAGGTCCGGGAACAACAGGTTTTTTACCAAGGCGACGAAGAACACCATGCCCAGGGTGATAACGACGCCGACCACGGTCATCACCGGGTCTTCTTCATATCCCTTGAACATCCGCGAAATCTGGCTGACGGTCAGAATCACGTAAATGGTGTAGGCCTGTGCCACGTTTTTGTAGAAGCCCCAGGCAAACGCCAGCGGTACCAACACCGCAAACAGGGTGAAAAACACGACCGCACCAGAACCGATCATCGCGCCCAGGTAAAACCCGGACACCGCACCCAGCAAGGCCTGTACGCAGGTCAGCGCGATCAGAAGGGTGACCTTGCGTGAATGCTTTTCCCGCAATGCCGGATCGGGCCGGGCGCCAATCCAGTAAGCCAGCACCCGATCCTTGACCGCCCCACCGGAGAACGCCTTGAACGTCTCGGTTTTGGAGCGCCCGGCGTCGAGCATCGCCACCAGTTGCCGCTTGATTTCCTTTTTGTCCAACGTACTTCTCCCCTTCTTGAGTCAATGCAAAATAAAGGTGGGAGCGAGCCTGCTCGCGAAAGCGGTGCATCAGGCGACATCCTCATCGACTGAAAGTCCGCTATCGCGAGCAGGCTCGCTCCCACAGTGGGGCATCTTCGCTTTATTGGCCGCCAGAAAGCAAAACGCCGCTTCCACCCGAGGCGGAAGCGGCAGAGGCAAGAGCCTCAGTCGATCAATGCATGAACAGGGCGATCAAGATGATGATCGGGATGGGCACGCCAAGAAAAAACAGTAGTAATGAGCGCATGGTAATTCTCCTGGGTTAGCGAACAGGTGGCACGGAAGTGGTGGTCACGTAGGTGTCGGTTTCCAGATACACCACGGCATCCCGACGACGGCCGCCGAAGGTCGCGGCAAGGCTGGCAAAAAACGCACCGATCAGCAGTGCAATGAACATCCACAGCGAGGTCCAGGCAGCGACTTTGGCGGCAGTGTCAGCCGCTTGTTGCGCAGCGAGCTTGGCGTCGGCCACGGCTTTCTGGGTGCGGGCGTAAACTTCATCGACACGGCGTTCGGCATCGGCCTGGGTCAGGTTGGTGCGCTGGGCGACCAATTGCGCCAGGTAAGTCCGGTCTTCGGCGGACAGCTGACCGTCATTGCTCAGGGAGCGAACGAAGATGCGAGTCACGGTGCTGCGGGCGGCGTCATCGCTGACGGCAGCCGGACGATCATCGCGGAACAGACTGTCAACGAAATAGCCGTACTGGTCACTGTCGGTATTACCCGCCGCGGTGCCCGCCGCTTGAGTCGCAACGCTGGCAGCGCCACCGACCACACTCGCGCCGGCTTGCACGCCACCGCTGACAATGCTGCTGACCGAACCGACGACCAGTGTCGCGGTGACCAGCGTGGCCACGCACCAGGCCAGGAAGCCATGGGCTGTGTCACGGAAATAGACTTCATCGCCGTGCATGTTGGCCCACTTCACCCGCAAGCGACCGGCAATATAGCCACCGAGTCCGGATGCGACGATTTGCGTAGCGGCCAGCCAGATGATCGTCGAGATCCCCAGGCCTTTGGCACTCACGCCTTCATTGGCCCAGGGTGAAACAGCCGAGAATCCCAGACCAAATCCCAGCAGCACCAGAATCAGCGACAACGCCGCCGCTGCGGCGGCACCGGCAAAGATCGCGCCCCAGGACACACCCGATAGCGTGCTTGATTCTTCGTAGGCGGGATAGAAACCATCAGAGGATCTATTCATTGTTTTATCGCTCCAGGCAGAAAGATGGTGTTACAACTCTTCGAAGAAGGAAGTGCAGTCACCGTGCCAGTCGCCAACTTTAAATAAATCGTTTAATTTCAATGACTTATAAATTTTGAACTTCCAATCCCGTTGCATTTTGCAAGGATGGCTGGATAGCAGCGGGTTTTATGCATTGATCAAAAGCGAGCTCGCATGAAGTTTTATTTAGAAAGCCGGCGGTCATTTCTTGGCAAAATGCCGCTCTATGTTGAGCACCTCTAATCAGGCAGGCCCCATGACCCGCATCTTGACCATCGAAGACGACGCCGTGACCGCCCGGGAAATCGTCGCCGAACTCAGTAGCCACGGCCTCGACGTCGATTGGGTCAACAACGGCCGCGAAGGCCTGGAGCGTGCGGTCAGCGGCAACTACGACCTGATCACCCTCGACCGCATGTTGCCGGAGCTCGATGGCCTGGCCATTGTCACCACGCTGCGGACCATGGGCGTGGCCACGCCGATCCTGATGATCAGCGCCCTCTCCGACGTCGATGAACGAGTGCGCGGCTTGCGCGCCGGCGGGGACGATTACCTGACCAAGCCGTTTGCCACCGATGAAATGGCCGCCCGGGTTGAAGTCCTGTTGCGTCGCCAGAACACGGTCACGGCCCAGGCGACCACGCTGCGGGTGGCCGATCTTGAGCTGAACCTGATCAGCCACGAAGCCAGCCGCGACGATCAACTGCTGACGCTGTTGCCCACCGAGTACAAGTTGCTGGAATTCCTGATGCGCAACACCGGGCAGATTCTGTCGCGGATGATGATTTTCGAAGAAGTCTGGGGGTATCACTTCGACCCCGGCACCAACCTCATCGATGTGCACATCGGCCGGCTGCGCAAGAAGATCGACCCGCCTGGCAAAGTCCCACTGATTCGGACCGTGCGAGGCTCGGGTTATGTCATTGCTGAACCCCTCTAACGGCTGGCGCTCATCCAGCAGCCGCTTGCTCGCGCTCTACAGTTCACTGTTCGTGATCTGGAGCGGGATTCTGATGGGGGTCATGTACTACGAGGTGTCCGCGTACCTGGACAATCTGGCCAAACACTCGCTGATGCAGCGCCAGCACCTGTTTTCGCACTTTCAAGGCGAACAATTGGCCGAGGCCCTCGCCGTCAGCATGACCTTCGACATTCGCGGCATCGACGCCTATGGCCTGTTCGATTCGCAGCACCGTTACCTCAGCGGTGCGCTGCGGCACATGCCCGAAGGCTTGCCGCTGGATGGCAAGATCCACATGCTCGGCGACTGCGCCGAGTCTGACGACCCCAGCCTGCCCACCGACAGTTGCGACGCGGTCGCGACCCAGACCAAGGACGGTCGCTGGCTGGTGCTGGTTCGCGATAACGGTTCGTTGTTTGCCGTGACCCGGATCATTCTGCACGCGTTGCTCTGGGGCGTGACGCTGACCATTTTGCCCGGCATCGCCGGTTGGCACCTGTTAAGGCGGCGTCCGCTGCGGCGGATTCGTGCAATCCAGGCCAGCGCCGAGGCCATCGTCGCCGGCGACCTGACCCGGCGTTTGCCACTGTCCAATCGCCGCGATGAGCTGGACATGCTCGCGGCCATCGTCAACGCCATGCTCGAACGCATCGAACGCTTGATGAACGAGGTCAAGGGCGTGTGCGACAACATCGCCCATGACCTGCGCACACCGCTGACACGCTTGCGGGCGCAGCTGTATCGAATCCAGCAGCAGGCGGATGACGGCTCGACGCTGGCCGTGCAGCTGGACTCGGTGCTCGGTGAAGCCGATACCTTGATGGCGCGGTTTCGTGGATTGCTGCGGATTTCCGAACTGGAGGACCGCCAGCGGCGTTCCGGTTTTGTACAGCTGGATCCGGTGCCGTTGTTGCAGGAGCTGCATGATTTTTACCTGCCGCTGGCGGAGGAAGGCGAGCTGCTGTTCAAGCTGCAATTGCCTGCGTCACTGCCAATGTTGAACGGCGATCGGGCGCTGTTGTTTGAAGCCGTGGCGAACCTGCTGAGCAACTCGATCAAATTTACCCCGCCCGGTGGCGAGGTGATTTTGCGCGGGGTCAATGACGCTGGGCACACGCGAATCGAAGTGCTCGACTCAGGGCCGGGTATCCCGGAAAGCGAACGCGAAGCGGTATTCCAGCGCTTTTACCGTGCCGAGAGTGGGAATCAGAAAAGCGGGTTCGGGTTGGGGCTGTCGATCGTCGCGGCGATTGTCAGCCTGCATGGGTTTGCGCTTGAAGTGGGCACCAGTGAACTGGGCGGTGCGCGGTTGGTGCTCGATTGCGGCCACGATCTGATTCCCCAGACCTGACCCGGTCTCCCTGAACGAACACATCCCCCTGTAGGAGTGAGGCTGCTCGCGATAGCGGTCTATCAGTCAATCTCTATGTTGAAGCTGAAGACGTCATCGCGAGCAGGCTCACTCCTACAGGGGATTTATGGTGTTATCAGGCTGGGTAGTTCGCCCGCAGGGCTTCAAGACCGCCCTGATAGATCCCGGCAAACAACGCCTCAACCTCTGTTTCACTGACACCGTCGGGCGTAAAGCGACCCGACCACGTCACCCGAGCCCCCTGCCCCTGAGCCTCGACCTTTATCGTCGCCAGGTACTCAGTCGCCGGAAACGGTGCATGCAAAATCGAGTAGCTGTAAGTCTTCCCGGCGTTATCAAACGTCTCCAACCGCTCAACCACCTTCGCCCCATCCGCCGTTTGCAGGCTGCGCACTCGCCCGCCTTCACTCAGTTCGCTTTTCGGGATAAACGGCAGCCAGTCCGGCAGCGTGTCGAAACCGCCAATCAATTGCCACACCTCATCGGCCGAAGCCGGAATGTCGATAAATGCAGATGCCTTTGCCATGTAATCCTCTCTCTCAATCAATAAATTCAGATGGCCATGCTGTCGACGACACCGCCGTCGACCCGCAATGCCGCGCCCGTCGTGGCCGAGGATAGCGGCGAGGCGATGTAGGCCACCAGGTTCGCGACTTCTTCGACATTCGCCACACGCTGGATGATCGAGGTCGGCCGGGCCTTGCGCACAAACGCATCGGCTTCTTCCCGGACACTACGCCCCGATTCGGCGGTGGCCTCCTTGAGCATCTGCTCCAGGCCATCGGTCAATGTCGGGCCGGGCAGGATCGCATTGACCGTCACGCCAGTGCCCGCGAGCCGTTTGGCCAGGCCGTGGGACACCGCGAGGTTGGCGCTTTTGGTCACGCCATAATTGAGCATGTCGGCCGGGATAGCGATCCCGGATTCCGAGGACAGGAAAATCACCCGCCCCCAGCCCTGCTTGACCATGTCCGGCACGTAATGCCGGGACAGGCGCACGCCGGAGATCACGTTAACCTCATAAAAGCGCGTCCACTCGCTGTCCGGCGTGTCGAAAAAATCCACCTCGTTGAAGATCCCGAGGTTGTTCACCAGAATGTCCGCGCGCGGTTCGGCGGCGAACAGCTTTTCGGCACCGTCGGCGGTGCCGAGGTCAGCGGTCAGGCCACGCAATTGCGCGCCCGGCACGCTCTGGCGAATGCTCGCCAGCGCCTGCTCGACCTTGGCCGTCTCGCGGCCGATCACCACCACCGTGGCGCCGGATTCGGCCAGCGCCTTGCTGATGCCCAGGCCAATGCCGGCGGTGCTGCCGCTGACAATGGCGAGTTTTCCAGTCAGATCGATTTTCATGCTCAAACTCCTCAGAGGGGCAATGGCGCGCGTTCGCTCACCAGTTTCGCGTCACGCATCGCCTGCCAGAATGCAGCGGGGATCACGGCCGACAGTGCCGCAACATCTTCAGCAATCCGGTCCGGACGGCTGGAGCCCGGAATCACAGCAGCCACGGCCGGGTTAGCCAGCGAGAACTGCAGCGCAGCGGCCTTGATGTCGACACCGTGGGCCGCCGCGATGCGTTTGATCTGCTCGACTTTGTCGACGATCGCCGGGCTGGCTTTCTGGTATTCGAAATGGGCTCCACCGGCCAGAATGCCCGAGCTGTAGGGGCCGCCGACCACGATTTCGACGTTCTGCGCCAAGGCCGCGTCCATCAGACGTTGCAAGGCCCGGTCGTGGTCGAGAAGAGTGTAGCGACCCGCCAGCAGAAAACCGTCCGGTTGGGCTTCGGTCAGATCAAGGGTCAGCTCGCAAGGTTCGACCTTGTTCACGCCCAGGCCCCAACCCTTGATCACGCCTTCTTCACGCAAACGGGTCAGCACTTTGAACGCGCCGGTGCGGGCCTGGTTGAAGTATTCCAGCCACTGGTCGCCGTAAAAATCCTGGGCGATGTCATGCACCCAGACGATGTCCAGGCGATCGGTTTGCAGGCGCTTGAGGCTGTCTTCGATGGAGCGCATTGTGGCGTCGGCGCTGTAGTCGTTGACGATTTTGTTCGGGCGGCCGTGTTCGAACACCCCGCTCTTTTCGCCCAGGTCACGGGCCGATGCATCTTCGACTTCATCGAGGATGACCCGGCCGACTTTGCTGCTCAGCACGTAGTCGTCGCGGTTGTATTGGGCCAGTGCAGCACCCAGGCGAATCTCCGACAGGCCCGAACCGTAAAACGGCGCGGTGTCGAAGTAGCGAACGCCGGCATCCCAGGCCGCGTGAACGGTGGCCCGCGCCTCGTCTTCAGGAATGGCGCGGAACATGTTGCCCAACGGGGCCGTGCCGAAACCCAGCGCGCCGGGCAGTTTGTCTTTCAAGCTCATGGTTCAAATCCTCGTCAGTGTCAGAGGTCAGCTGAGTGACCGTTGGGCAGATCCTAGATTGCGATGATCGGACCGTCCAAGACATAATGCGCAGCACTTGAGTCCCTATAGGTCTTACATGATCGACATCCGCCAATTGCGCTACTTCGTCGCCGTCGCCGAAGAAGAACACGTCGGTCGCGCCGCCGAACGCTTGCACATCTCCCAATCACCTTTGAGCCGGCAGATCGCCCAGCTTGAAGAACGCCTGGGCCTGACCCTGTTCGAGCGCAGCCAGCAGCGCATCCGCCTGACCCGCGACGGCCAGACCTTCCTCGCCGAAACCCGCGCCCTCCTGACCCATGCCAGCCGCCTCGAATCCCTGGGCAAACGCCTCGGTCGCGGCGAAGAAGGCGGCCTGTGCATCGGCTACATCGAAAACGCCATGCACGCTGGCGTGCTGCCCAATGCCCTGCGGGTGCTGCGCGTCGACCGGCCGAACGTGCACGTTGCGTTGTACAACCTGAGTTCCGCCGAACAACTCGAAGGCCTGCGCCAGCGTAGTCTGGATATCGCCTTGGTCAGTGAACCGCCCGTCGCCGACGACCCGGACCTGCTGGGGTTTCAAGTGCTGGACGACCCGATGCTACTGGCCCTGCCCGAACACCATCCCCTCGCCCACCAGGCCACACTGACCCCGGCCGACCTGGCCAATCAGGAATGGATCGGCGTGCAACACCGACAGAACTGCGCCAGCCGCGAAGACTTCGTCAGCGCCTGCATCCGCGCCGGTTTCACCCCGGACATCCGCATGGAAGCCACCGAGCCCTTCACTGCGCTGGGGCTGGTGGCGTCGGGGCTGGGCATTGCGATGATTCAGAAAGGCTTGAGCCGCAATGCGCCGCCGGGTGTGGTGCTGCGGGAAGTGCCGTGGATTTCGTTTACCACGCCCTTGTGGGCGGCGTGGCACCGGATCAATTTGCGGCCGCTGGTGGAGACGTTCAGGAAGGTGCTGACCGAATCGGAGGCGGTTCACACCCCCTGATGGTGCATCTGCATGATTTTTTGTTGGCGCCAGGCTTGCCGGCGAAGGCGTCCTCAAGTGCGCCTTCGCCGGCAAGCCTGGCTCCTACAGGTACGGCTTGTCCCTGATTTATTACACATGAGATTTGCTCAAGCGGCCCTGCGGTTTTGTGCTTTGACCCGTTTCCCTTCCGCCGACTACAACAGCCACTCGCTTGTCATTCACGGGGGAACACCTGATGCCTGAGAGTAAAACCGCATTACCCGCCAGCCTGGCGATCACTCTGGCACTGTGTTGCGGCTTTTCGGTTGCGACCATCTATTACAACCAGACCATGCTGCCGTTGATTGGCGCCACGTTCAGCATTTCGGGCGCCCACGTCGGCCAGATCGCCATGCTCACCCAACTCGGTTACGCCCTCGGCTTGTTGCTATTTGTGCCGTTGGGCGACCGCGTAACCCGGCGCTCGCTGATCCTCGGCATGTTGAGCCTGAACTTCCTCAGCCTGATCGCCTCCGCCGTTGCGCCGACCTACTCCTTTTTGCTGCTGGCCAGTGTGGTGCTGGGGCTGTCAGCTGTCAGTGCGCAGATCATCATTCCCGCCGCCACTGCCCTCGCGCCCCCGGAGCAACGCGGTAGCGTGCTGGGCATGATGGTCAGTGGTTTGTCGGCCGGCGGTCTGTTGGCGCGGGCCTTGAGCGGCGCCGTCAGCACCTGGATCGGCTGGCGCGGCATGTTCTTCGCTGCCGCCGTGATGAACGTGATGCTGTTCATGGCGATCATGATCCGCATGCCGGTGACCGCACCGTCCAGCACCCTGCCCTATCTGGACCTGATGAAGTCAATGTGGAAACTGGTGCGCGCCCACCCGACCCTGCGTCGCTCCTCAGTCAGCGGTGGCCTGATTTTCGGTGCGCTGAACGTGTTCTGGGGGTCGATGGCCTCGTTGCTGTCGCTTGAGCCTTATCACTACTCCAGCGGCCAGGCCGGGCTGTTCGGGCTTTCGGCGATTGTCGGGATCGTCGCCGCCTCTTGGCTTGGCCGACTCACGCAACACTACGGCATCAAACTCAGCTACCTGGGGACCGGCGCGGTGCTGCTGGCCTTCATTGCGTTGTATCTGGGTGGTGCAGGCGGTTTCTGGTGGTTGATCCTGGCCTGTGCCACAGCACTGGACATTGGCAACCGGGCCAACCAACTGGCCAATCAGGCGCGCATTCTGGCCTTGGCTCCCGAGGCGATCAGCCGCTTGAACACGGTATTCATGGTCACCTACTTCACCGGCGGCGCGTTGGGGTCGGCCCTCGGGGCCAGCGCTGCCGAGTATCACGGCTGGCCAGGGCTGGCGGCGGTAGGTGCGTTGTTTGCGGTGTGCGGATTGGTCTCGATCTTTCATTCCCGACGCGCTGAAAAAAACGGCCCGTGAAGGGCCGTTTCTCATTTCGTGCAGGTAACGGCACTTCTGTGGGAGCGGGCTTGCTCGCTTGTATGTTTAGACTTGAAGGGGTGGGTGGGACTAAAGCTCGTCATCTGACTCTAACCAGTACAGACCGTGGGAGACTTCGTCCCACCC
>NZ_VIUJ01000036.1:0-32203 GCF_007993905.1 Pseudomonas sp. SJZ077 | reverse complement strand
GATCCCGGCCAGTCGCTGGCGGCGCAGGCCGAAGCGTTCGAAGCGCATTGCCTGCGCGCGGCGCTGACCCGGCACAAGGGCGACGTGAAAGCGGTACTTGAAGAACTGCAACTGCCGCGCCGGACCTTCAATGAAAAGATGCAGCGGCATGGGCTGACTCGGGAGATGTTCTCGTAGTGCCTGAACGGCCCCCTTCGCGGGCAAGCCTCGCTCCTACAGGGTTTGCGTCGTTTGCAATATTGTCGAGCAACACAAATACCGTAGGAGCGAGGCTTGCCCGCGAAGAGGCCAATGCAAACAACGCACATCCACGAGCCTGATAAGCAATTTTCCGCTCACGCCCAGCCCGGCATAAGCGGATTTCCGCTCACCCAATCCCCGCAACCCCTCTAAACCAGCCCTCCTTGATCTGGCACACCTCCTGCTATAGCCCATGCAGGCTGCGTTTCAACGCGCTCCACAAAAACAATTAAACGAAGGATCCTTCAATGGATAACTCCAACGCCCTGCCCCTTGGGTCGGCTGCCGTGCCCGCCAAAGAAAGAACCACCGCCAGTCGCATCAAGTCGATCTTCAGCGGCTCTGTCGGCAACATGGTCGAGTGGTACGACTGGTACGTCTACGCTGCCTTCTCCCTGTATTTCGCCAAGGCCTTTTTTCCCAAAGGCGACACCACCGCACAACTGCTCAACACCGCTGCGATCTTCGCCGTGGGCTTCCTGATGCGCCCGATCGGTGGCTGGCTGATGGGCCTGTACGCCGACAAGGCCGGTCGCAAGAAAGCATTGATGGCTTCGGTGTACCTGATGTGTTTCGGCTCGCTGCTGATTGCCCTGAGCCCCGGTTATGAAACCATCGGCATCGGCGCACCGATCCTGCTGATTTTCGCCCGCCTGCTGCAAGGCCTGT
This sequence comes from Pseudomonas sp. SJZ077, assembly GCF_007993905.1. NCBI lineage: Bacteria > Pseudomonadati > Pseudomonadota > Gammaproteobacteria > Pseudomonadales > Pseudomonadaceae > Pseudomonas > Pseudomonas sp. SJZ077. Next base: position 31,294 of record NZ_VIUJ01000036.1, on the reverse strand, counting down.
CGGTCGGTGGCGAGTACGGCACCTCGGCCACCTACCTCAGCGAGATGGCGACCAAGGATCGTCGCGGCTTCTACTCCAGCTTCCAGTACGTGACCCTGATTTCGGGTCAGCTCATCGCCTTGGCGGTGTTGATCGTGCTGCAACAAGTCCTGACCACCGAAGAGCTGTACGCCTGGGGCTGGCGCATCCCGTTCGCCATCGGCGCGCTGTGTGCCGTGGTCGCGCTGTACCTGCGTCGTGGCATGGAAGAAACCGAGTCGTTCACCAAGAAAGAAAAGGCCAAGGAAAGCGCAATGCGCACCTTGATGCGCCACCCCAAGGAACTGATGACCGTGGTCGGCCTGACCATGGGCGGCACCCTGGCGTTCTACACCTACACCACGTACATGCAGAAATACCTGGTGAACACCGTCGGCATGAGCATCTCCGACTCCACCACCATTTCCGCCGCCACGCTGTTCCTGTTCATGTGCCTGCAACCGATCATCGGCGGCTTGTCGGATAAGGTCGGTCGTCGTCCGATCCTGATCGCCTTCGGCGTGCTCGGGACGCTGTTCACCGTGCCGATCCTGACCACCCTGCACACCGTTCAATCCTGGTGGGGCGCGTTCTTCCTGATCATGGCGGCGCTGATCATCGTCAGCGGCTACACCTCGATCAACGCGGTGGTGAAGGCCGAACTGTTCCCGACCGAAATCCGTGCACTGGGCGTCGGCCTGCCGTATGCGCTGACCGTATCGATCTTCGGCGGCACCGCTGAATACATCGCGCTGTGGTTCAAGAGCATCGGCATGGAAACCGGTTACTACTGGTACGTGACGGCGTGTATTGCCGTGTCGTTGCTGGTGTACATCACCATGAAAGACACCCGCAAGCATTCGCGGATCGAGACGGACTGAGTCAGCCCGCGCAATAAAAACAGGGGCAGACCTTAACGGGTCTGCCCCTTTTGTTTGCAACCGACACAAAACCCGTATTTGAATCTCATCGCTGGAAATTATCCGTTCGTCCTTGCACCATGACTGCCTCCCGATCCTCCCGGAATATATGCCATGCCCGACGACATCCACTTCTACGAACCCGCCAACGGCCACGGCCTGCCGCATGACCCGTTCAACGCCATCGTCGGCCCGCGCCCAATCGGCTGGATTTCCTCCCAGGACGCCAACGGCCGCTTGAACCTGGCGCCTTACAGCTTCTTCAACGCCTTCAATTACATTCCGCCGATCATCGGGTTTTCCAGCGTCGGCCGTAAAGACAGCCTGAACAACATCGAGCAGACGGGCGAGTTCGCCTGGAACCTGGCCACCCGGCCACTGGCCGAGCAGATGAACCAGAGCTGCGCCATGGTCCCGCCCGAGGTCAACGAGTTCGAACTGTCAGGCCTGACACCGGTAGCGTCGAAAATCATCCAGGTGCCACGGGTCGCCGAAAGCCCGGTGTCCTTCGAGTGCAAGGTCACGCAGATCATTCAGTTGCAGCGGGCGGACGGGAACGTGGTGCCGAGCTGGCTGATTCTGGGCGAAGTGGTCGCCGTGCATATCGCCAAGTGGCTGTTGAAAGACGGGGTGTACGACACCGCCGCGGCAGAACCGATTCTGCGCGGCGGTGGGCCAGCGGATTACTTTCAGCTGGGGCCAGAGGCATTGTTCAAAATGTGGCGCCCGGGGGCGGTCAAGTGATTACCAGAGCAGCCCGCCCTCTTCGTCGACGCCCTTGAGGTGAGTCAACTGCATCGCGGCGGCTTCGTCCGCCGAGGTAGCGGTGGTGAATGTCTGGTCTTCCAATAGTTTGTTGAAGCGCGGCGCACCGGAACCGCCGATGGCTTTGGTGGCTATCGCCGCGAAATAACCGCCACCCTCACGGGGCATTACAGCGGATACAGCTTCGAAGGTTTCAAAGGCTTTACGTGCCATGTCGCGGATCCTGGCTGATTGAGAATGCAGCCATTAAACCCTCAACCCGCCATTTTGTGTACCCACGACCCGGACTGCCCCCGCGCCTGGTCGGCCGACACGTCCTTGAAGGTATGAAAATCCAGGCTGTTGACCACCAACTCCTGCACCAGCTCGGCGAAAATCTCCATCGCCGGGGTGCCGAAATAGGCCGTCATCGCTTGCTGGTTCGTCCAGAAACCGGACACCAGCCACAACTCCGGATCGCATTGCGAATGCTGCAGGGAAAAACTCAGGCAACCCGGCGCGCTGCGGGACGGCTCGATCAAGGCGCTCAGGCGCGCACCGAGTTCTGCCGAACGCCCGGCGCGGGCACGAACAAAAGCCATGTGACTGACGGGGATCTGCGTAGACATGTTCAACCCTCCCAGGGAGTCGAGTGGCAGCCTGGGGACGGGCTGCGACAGGATCAAAGGTTAAGCGCGCAGGGGAAGCGCGGTTAGTCGATTCCTGCCGGCTTGTTGCACAATCCTGCGCGGCGTTTCGATAAACCTGTAACAACCTGTAAAAGCGTTCGTACCAACAAAACTCGGCTTTCAAGCAAGTTTCCCTGAGTTGCAGCAGCCATAGAGGCACCGCTGATCCACTCGATGCAGAATCAGGCAAGCTTGAGGCAGGATGTGTCTACCGCTCTGTCTTGCACAAACTTAAGCTGGCCTCATTACCAACGCCTCAACGAGGATGCCCGGCATGTCGTCGTTCGATCACTTTCAAGCCCCGCTGGATGCCGACATGGAGAAACAGCGCGCTGAACTGGCCACTATCATCCGGCGCAACACCACGGACGATGGCACTTATGCCACTGCCGTCGGCTCGCTGTTCATGTCCAAACACTGCAAGTCCCATGAATTTGCCCCGGTGCTGGCGCAACCCGCGCTGTGCATCATGGCGCAGGGGCGAAAAGAGGTCAGGCTGGCCGACGAATACTTTAATTACGACCCGCTGAATTACCTGGTGGTGTCGGTTTCGATGCCGTTGAGCGGGCGGGTGGTGAACGTCACGTCGCAAGAACCGATTCTCGCGGTGCGACTGGATATTGATCCGGCTGAAATCACCGCGCTGATTGCCGACGCCGGCCCTTTGGGCGTACCGACCCGTCCCACCGGACGCGGCTTATATGTCGAACGGATCGATACGGCGATGCTCGACGCGGTGTTGCGTCTGGCGCGTTTGCTCGATACCCCGAAAGACATCGCCATGCTCGCACCGCTGATTCGCCGGGAGATTCTTTATCGGTTGTTGCGCAGTCAGCAGGGCCATCGGCTGTATGAGATTGCGATTGCCAATAGCCAGAGCCACCGCATCAGCCAGGCGATCAAGTGGCTTAACGGCAACTATGAGCAACCGCTGCGCATCGATGATCTGGCGAAGGAAGTGAACCTGAGCGTCTCGACGTTGCATCACCGGTTCAAGGCGATGACAGCAATGAGTCCGCTGCAGTATCAGAAGCAACTGCGCTTGCAGGAAGCGCGGCGGTTGATGCTGGCCGAAGGGCTTGAGGCTTCGGCGGCGGGGTATCGGGTGGGGTATGAAAGCCCGTCGCAATTCAGCCGGGAATACAGCCGGTTGTTTGGGGCACCACCGTTAAGGGATCTGGCGCGGTTGCGGTTGTCCGTTTGATCTGATTTTTGTGCTGGTTTTGCCGGCCCTATCGCGAGCAGGCTCACTCCTACATAGGCCGGTGTACACCGACCCACTGTAGGAGTGAGCCTGCTCGCGATGGGGCCAGTCAGTCAGGCGCCGAGTACGCGGCACGCCTCAGCCGGCAAGGTCACCGACACCGGGTTGCCAATGCTCAACCCAAACCCCTGACACGGCGTGCTCAGCGCCGTAAATGAAACCCCGGAACACTCCACCGTCGTTTCAATCGTCGCGCCGATATCGCGCACGAACGTCACCGTACCGAGCAACCGATTTCCCGCCGTGGCCTGCGGGTGCGACAGTTGCAGGTCTTCAGGACGAATCAGCATCTTCACCTTCTCCCCCACCACAATGCTGCTGCAAATCGGCACTTCCAGCGCGGCGCCCCCCGGCAACCCGACCTTGCCGTTGCCCAGCGCCGTGGCGGGGAAGATGTTGCCCGAGCCGATAAAGTCGGCGACAAATTCGTTGGCCGGGTGCCGGTAGATTTCAATCGGCGACCCCACCTGCTGCACCCGATGCTCACCCAGCACCACCACGATATCGGCCATGGTCATGGCTTCACGCTGGTCGTGGGTCACCATGATCGTGGTGATGTTCAGGCGTTGCTGCAACTGACGAATTTCCACCTGCATCGATTCGCGCAACTTGGCGTCGAGCGCCGACAGCGGTTCATCCAGCAGGAGGATTTTCGGGTGGTTGGCAATCGCCCGGGCAATCGCCACGCGCTGGCGTTGACCGCCGGAGAGTTTGGCCACCGGGCGATCAATCATCTCGCTCAGCTGAATCAATTCCAGCAACTCCACCACCCGCGCCTGCTGATCAGCCTTGCTGACCCCGCGCAGTTTCAGCGGATAGGCGATGTTCTCCCCCACCGTCATGTGCGGGAACAGCGCCAGGGACTGGAACACCATGCCGAAGTTGCGCTGATGCGCCGGGGTGTGGCCGATGTCTTCACCGTCCAGGCGAATTTCGCCGCCGCTCAGGGTCTCAAGCCCGGCGATCATCCGCAGCAGGGTGGTTTTACCGCAGCCCGACGGACCGAGGAAACACACCAGTTTGCCTTCCGGCAAATGCAGGTTTACATCCTTTACCGCGCAGGCCGAGCCGTAATGTTTCTCGACGTTTTCCAGAATCAGACCAGACATAAATCACCTCAAGAATCAGAACGAAACGCCACCTTCACCGACCAGCTTCTCCAGCGCCCAGATCAGGACGAAGTCGATCAGCACGATCAGCACGGCAAACGAAAATACGGTGGGGTCGAGCGACGACACGGTGCGGCTGTACATCCAGATCGGCACGGTCATCACATCGATGGTGTAGAGGAAATAGGTCACGGTGAATTCGTTGAACGAGACGATGAACGCCAGCAGCATGCCCGCCAGAATCCCCGACTTCATCAACGGCACCACCACATCGATGATCGCCCGCAGCGGTGAAGCGCCAAGCATTTGCGCAGCCTCTTCGACTTCGCTGCCGATGGAGAGCATTGCGGCGGTACAGTTCTTCACCACGAACGGCAGTGCCAGGATCACGTGGGCAATCACCAGCCGCGAGGTGGTCATCTGGAACGGCAGGCTGTCGAACACCAGCAGCAATGCCAGGCCCAACACCACCATCGGAAACACCAGCGGCAGCGACATCAGTTGCAGCGCCACGGCCTTGCCACGGAACTCGCAACGGGTCAGCGCGTAAGCCGCCGGCACCGCCACAATGGTGGCGAAGACCATGGTCAGGCACGCCACCATCAGGCTGGTGGTCATGGCTTTGCCCAGGCTCAGCACATCGCTGGCATCAGGCGACACAAAGGTGTGCCAGGCCGCCTTGTACCATTGCAGGCTGTAACTGCTCGGCGGGAAGTCGAGGTTCGATGCGCCGCTGAACGACATGACGATCATGGTCAGGATCGGCAACACCGCCAGCAGCAGGATGAAGCCCGAGAGAATGCCGGCAAACTTGCCGGTCTCACCGGGCAGCAGCCCATAACGTTTCTTGGTCAACGTGCTCATTGGGAAGCCTCCAGCATGCGCCGACGACGGCCAGTGATGAATTCGGACAAGGTCATGATCGCCAGGGTGGTGACAATCAGCACCACTCCGGCAGCGGACGCGGCGGGCCAGTTCATCAGCGGGGCGATCTGGTCATGCACCATCACCGCCAGCATCGGCACGCGCCGACCGCCGAGCAACAACGGCACCACAAAACTGCTGGCGTTGTAGGCAAACACCAACGTCGCGCCGGTGATGATCCCCGGCATGCTCATCGGCAGCACCACCTGGCGGAACACTTGGAAGCGACTTGCCCCCAGGGTGGCGGCGGCTTCTTCGTAAGTGCGGGCGACGCCGCGCATGGCGCTGGCAATCGGCAGCACCGCCAACGGGAACGCGGTTTGCACCAGGCCCATCAACACGCCGTTCTGGTTGTAGAGCAGCATGATCGGTCGCTTGATCAGGCCCAGGCCCATCAGTGCCTGATTGAGCATGCCGCCAGGGCCGAGAATCACCAGCCAGCCGTAGCTTTGCAGCAGCAGGTTGACCAGCAACGGCAGCAGCACCGCCGCGAGGAAGATCCGTCGCACGAACGGCGAGGTCAGGCGCGACATGGTGTAGGCCACAGGGATCGCCAGCAACACCGCGACCACCGCGCTGATCAGCGCCAGACGCAGGGTCAGCAGCAAGGATTTGAGGTAATAGGGTTCGAGCAATTGGGCATAACTGGCCAGGCTGAACCCGGTCCACTCTGCGCCTTTGGTGCCCACGCTCATGCGCAGTACCAGCAGGCTGGCGGCAATCAGCACGCCCAGAAACAGCATCGAGGGCGAGAGGAAAAACCACGCACGCGCCGTCGGCGAAACACCCCGATTGGCACGCACGGGAGCGGCGGCGACCGGATGAGTCAGAGGTTGGTGTTCCATAGCAAAGGTCTCGTCAATGGAAAGCAGCTGACAAACACAGCCCTCAAAACCACATCAGCCCCCTGTGGGAGCGAGCCTGCTCGCGAAAGCGATCCATCAGTCGACATCAATGGTGAATGTCAGACCGCATTCGCGAGCAGGCTCGCTCCCACAGGGGATCTTCAGTGGTTGAAGATCTTGTGTTCGCCACTCAATCAGGAAGAAAAGATTTCCGTGTAACGACGAATCCATTGGTCATGCACGGAGGCCAGGAAGGCGTTGTCGTGCATGATCGCCTTCTCGGCAATCTGCTCCGGCGTGAGGATGTAAGGGCTCTTGCGCGCTTCGGCGGAGATGATCGCCTTGGCGTTGACCGGGCCGTTGTAGATGTCCTCGGCCATCTTGCCCTGCACCAGCGGGTCCAGAGAGTGGTTGATGAAGGCGTAGGTCAGGTCGGTATCGCCCGGACGGTTCTTCGGCATCACCGAGAGCATCAGGTCGGTGTAGAAACCTTCCTTCATCCCGAACGTAGCGCCCAGGCCATAGGCCGGATCGCGGATCTGTTTCGGGAAGAACGCCGGTGCGTACAGGCCGCCCATGTCCAGGGAACCGGTGCGGAACAATTCGGCGATCTGGTTCGGGTTTTCACCCAGGGTGACCACACGGTCTTTCAGCTCGGCGAGTTTCTTGAAGCCCGGCTCGATGTTGTGCTCGTCACCCCCGGCCAGTTTGGCGGCGATGATGATCAGGTCCATCGCTTCGGTCCAGTTCGGCGGCGGCAGGAAGATGTTCGGCGACAGCTCGGCGTCCCACAGGGCGGCGTAACTGTCCGGTGCTTCCTTGATGGTGCGCGTGCTGTAGACGAGGCTGTTGCACCACAGCAGGTAACCGATGCCGTGACCGTTAGCGCCGGTACGGTATTTCTCCGGTACGTCGACCAGGTTGGGGATGCGGTTAAGGTCTGGTTTTTCCAGCAGATTGGCTGCTGCCAGACCTTCGGCGCCGACGCCGGCCAGGGTGATGATGTCGTACTGCGGACGATCACCGGCGGCCTTGAGTTTGGCGACCATTTCCGAGGTGCTGCCGGTGCGGTCAGCGATGACCTTGCAACCATATTTGTCTTCGAAGGTGGCCGCGATGTTACGCAGTGCAGCCAGGCCGGTGTCGTCGGACCAGGTCAACAGGCGCAGGGTCTTGCCCTGGAAGCGCGTGTCGCTGGCATTGGCCTTGACGAAGGGCAAACTCATGGCCGCCGCGGCTACGGACGCCACGCCCACGGTTTTGATGAATTGACGTCTGTTCAGATCATGTTCGCCCATTACGGACTCCCTTTGTTTTTGTAGGTATAAGGCAGGTCGAAACTGTTGCATCCGCGCAGCCGGATCAGCGTTTTCCCTCGTATTTTCGGGGGTTTGGCTGAACCAGTGAGTTCATCCTGAGGTCGTGCAAAACACCTGACTATCGATAAAAACTCATCGAAGCCATGACACCAGTGCATGCCTCGATACGAGGCATGCACTCACCTGTTTCGTGCCTTCAGACGGCGCGAATCACGTGTTTGATTTCCTGGAAAGCCTGCAAGCCCCACGGCCCCAATTCGCGGCCGATGCTGCTCTGTTTGTAGCCACCCCAGGCGGTCTGCGGGAAGATCACTTGCGGCGCGTTGATCCACACCAGTCCCGCCTGCAAGGCGTTGGCGACCCGATCCGCGGCTTCGTTGTCGCGAGTCACCACGCTGGCCACCAAACCAAACTGGCTGTCGTTGGCCAGGGCAATCGCTTCGGCTTCGGTGGCGAAACTGCGCACGCAGATCACCGGGCCGAAAATCTCTTCACACCACAACGCACTGCCCTGGGGCACTTCGGTGAAAATCGTCGGCTGCAAAAAATAGCCGCGGGGCAGGTCTGCAGGGCGATTACCGCCGCTAACCAGCTTGGCCCCGGCGCTCAAACCGCGATCGATGTGGCCCAGCACACGCTGGTATTGCGCCTGATTGACCAGCGCGCCCATTTCCACGTTCGGGTCGAACGGGTCGGCGACGCGAATGGCTTCGGCGCGGGCCTTCAATCGGATGAGGAACTCATCTGCCAATTCATCAGCGACCAGCACGCGGCTGGTGGCGGAGCACATTTGCCCGGCGTTGAAGAAACCGCCGCCACAAGCCACTTCCACCGCCAGTTCGATGTCGGCGTCAGCGAGCACCAGCAGCGAAGATTTGCCGCCCAGTTCCAGGCTCACGCCTTTGACGGTTTCCGCCGCACGTTGCATGACCTGTACACCGACCGCATTGCTGCCGGTGAAGGAAATTTTGGCGATGCGCGGGTCGGCCGACAGCGGCGCGCCGACGGCCAGGCCCGTGCCGCAGACCAGGTTGAACACGCCATCCGGCAAGCCGGCCTCAGCGACGATCGCCGCCAGTTCCAGCTCGGGCAACGGCGTGACTTCGGACGGTTTGAGCACCACGCAGCAACCGGCCGCCAGGGCTGGGGCGAGTTTCCAGGCCGTGGTGACCATCGGGAAATTCCACGGCACGATCAGGCCGACCACGCCGCACGGTTCACGGCGCACGCGAGCGCTGAAATCGTCGGTGGGCAGCTCGACGTTGCTGTCCTGTCTGGCATCAAGGCCTTCGGCGAGACCGGCGTAGTACTCAAACGTCGCGATCACGTCATCGACGTCGATGGCGGCTTCGAACAGCGGCTTGCCGTTGTTGCTCGACTGCAACTTCATCAAGTGGTCGCGCCCGGCCTGCACGCCGGCGGCGATTCTGCGCAGGATCGCGCCGCGTTCGGCACCGGTGGTTTTCGACCATTCGCCGAACGCCTGGGTGGCGGCGGTGACCGCTTGATCGACGGCTTTTTCATCGCCGCCATTCACGGTGGTCAACAGGGCTTCGGTCGCCGGGTTGATCACGCGCAGATGTTCGTTGCCAGCCGACCATTGGCCGTTGATGTACAGGCCGTCCAGAGTGGTAGGGAAACTCATTTCGACACCGCCTTCATCCACTGGGTCTGATCGATTTCAATCAGGGTCGGGCCCTGACGGTCGGCGGCGCTGCGCAAGGCGCTGCGCAGTTGTTCAACACCGTTGACCGCTTCCGCCGCACAGCCCAGCGCCTTGGCCACACCGATGAAGTCCGGGGTGTAGATGTCCACGCCCACCGGTTCGATGGCGCGGTTGACCATGTATTTCTTGATCTCTTCGTAGCCCTGGTTATTCCACAGCAGGACGATCACCGGGGTGCGCGCTTCAACGGCGCTGGCCAGTTCCGGCAGGGTGAATTGCAGGCCGCCGTCACCGATCAGGCACACCACCGGAGGACGCGCGCCGTTTTCAAGGCTGCCACCGAGCCAGGCGCCGATTGCCGCCGGCAAGGCGTAACCGAGGGTGCCGTAACCGGTGGACGAATTGAACCAGCGACGCGGGCGTTCCGGGTTGAAGGTCAGGTTGCCGGTGTACACCGGTTGGGTCGAATCGCCGACGAACACTGCGTCCGGCAATTCGTGCAACACGGTTTCGAGGAAGCGGGTCTGGGCCAGGGTCGGGGCGTCCCAGGTGGCGGCGAGGTCGTCACGCAGACGGGCAGCGCGGACTTGTCCCCAATCGTTGCGACGCTCGGCCAGCGAGTGCTTGGACAGTTCACTGAGCAAGGCTTGCGCGGCGTTACGCGAGTCCGCCACCAGGGCGACTTTCGGCGGGTAATTGCGCACGGTCTGGTCGGGGTCGATGTCCACGCGCAGCAGCACGCCGGGAATCTCGAAACCGCCGGCAAACGTGACGTCGTAATCGGTCTCGGCCAGTTCGGTGCCGATGGCCAGCACCACGTCGGCCTCGGCGACCAAGGCACGGGTCGCAACCAGGCTCTGGGTCGAACCGATCAGCAGCGGGTGACTGGATTCGAGCATGCCTTTGGCATTGATGGTCAGGGCCACGGGTGCGTCCAGCCGTTCGGCCAACTCGGTCAACTCGGCGGCGGCATCAATGGCACCGCCACCCGCGAGAATCAGTGGGCGCTTGGCGCCGGCCAGCAGCGCGGTCATGCGGCTGATGGCGCTTGGCGAGGCGCCGGCACGGTCGATGTTCACTGGCAGGCTGGCGAGCAGGTCGTCGGCGTCTTCAACTAAAACGTCCAGCGGAATTTCGATGTGCACAGGACGCGGTCGACCGGCCTGAAACAATGCAAACGCACGGGCCAGCACGCCCGGCAGTTCCGCCGCAGACATCAAGGTGTGGGAGAACGCCGCCACGCCGCCGACCAATGCGCTCTGGTTCGGCAGCTCGTGGAGCTTGCCGCGACCACCGCCCAGCTGGCTGCGCGATTGCACGCTGGAAATCACCAGCATCGGGATCGAATCGGCGTAGGCCTGGCCCATGGCGGTGGTGATGTTGGTCATGCCAGGGCCGGTAATGATGAAGCACACACCCGGTTTGCCACTGGTGCGCGCATAACCGTCGGCCATGAAACCGGCGCCCTGTTCGTGACGCGGCGTGACGTGGTTGATGCTCGAACGGGCCAGCCCGCGATACAGCTCCACGGTATGTACCCCGGGAATGCCGAACACCTGCTCGACCCCGTAATCTTCGAGTAACTTGACCAATACTTCGCCGCACGTCGCCATGTCTTTGCCCTTTTTGTTCGTTTGAGACGCCGGGCCTGCGCAGTGTTTATGATGCGTGGGCAGGTCCAGGGATGGCCTCATTGGAACGGGCGACACGTAGCCGCAACAATGGATAAAAAGTCATACTAGCCATGTCCTCACGTCATACCTTGGATCCAAATGAAACGATTGCCTCCCCTGCCGGCGCTGCACACTTTTCTGATTACCGCGCAGTGCTGCAACTTCACTCGGGCCGCCGAACAGCTCTACATCACCCAAGGCGCGGTGAGCCGGCAGATCGCCGGGCTGGAAGAACATCTGGGTTATGAGTTGTTTATCCGCCAAGCCCGGGGCTTGAGCCTGACCGCTGAAGGACGCGAGTGGCTGCCACGGGTGCAGCAGATTTTCAGCTTGATCGACGAGGCGGTGGAACAGATCGGCGAGAAGCGCGAAACCCTGCAACTCAAGGCCCCGACGTGCGTGATGCGCTGGCTGCTGCCGCGCCTGGTGCAGTGGCAAAGGGAGCGCCCGGATGTGCCGGTCGAACTGACCACCACGGTGAAACACGGCGTGGATTTTCATCGCGAGCAGTTCGATGCGGCGGTGATCTATGGCGTCCCCCCGGAGACATCACTGGCGTCCCATCGGCTGTTCGATGAGCAACTGACACCAGTCTGCTCCAGGCCCTACCTTGAGGGGCCGGTGCCGCTGCAAGCGCCGGAGGATCTGGAACAACACATGCTGTTGCACCCGACCCGCGATGAACGCGACTGGAAAGCCTGGCTGGCCAGCGCCGATATTCGCTTGAGCAATGTCGGCAAGGGCCAGCATTTTGAAACCCTGGACCTGGCGATGTCGATGGCGTCCCAAGGGACTGGCGTGGCGATTGGGGACTGGTCGTTGATTGGCGACGACCTGAGCGCTGGGCGACTGGTCATGCCGTTTGAATTGAAGGTGAAGACAGGGTTGGCGTATTACCTGGTGTTCCCGGAAAAACCCGGGCCTTCGCCGAAGTTGCGCGAGTTGTTGGGGTGGTTGGTGGAGCAGGCTCAGTCACGCTGAGCCGCGAAGACTTGGCGCATAACCCTGTGTGCGAGCCTGCTCGCGATAGCAGTGGGTCAGTCGGCATATTTGTTGAATGACCCACCGCTATCGCGAGCAGGCTCGCTCCCACAGGTTCTTCAGTGACTCAGTAACCGACGGTGAACCGCTGAAGCGAATGCTTCGGCGCTTCCACTTCATCGATCAGCGCAATCGCGTAATCGGCGAACGAAATCCAGCTCCGCCCTTCGCTGCTCACCAGCAAATCATCCTTGCCCACCCGAAACGCCCCGGTGCGCTCACTTTCGACGAATTCCGCCGACGGGGACAGGAACGTCCAGTCCAGATCCTGTTCCTCACGCAGGTTTTCCAGAAACAAAGCCCCGGCGCTCGCCTCAGCCTTGTACTCCTCAGGAAAGCCCTTGCTGTCGATCACTCGAGTGCCGTCCGGCAGCAACAGCGAACCCGCACCGCCCACCACCAAAAGTCGTTTCACCCCGGCCTTTTTCACCGGCCCGATCACCGCGCTGGCGGGAAGGGTCGCGAAGTGTGCCGCGCTGATGACCACGTCATGACCAGCGACGGCCGCTTGCAACGCGTGGGCATCAAGGGCATCGACATCCTTGGTGATCACCCCGGCACGCGGGGCGATTTTCGAGGTGTCGCGGGCGATGGCCGTGACGCTATGACCCCTACGCAAAGCTTCTTCCAGCAGTTGGCTGCCGGCACGGCCGGTGGCACCGATGATTGCGATTTTGCTCATGACGTTCTCCAGTTGGCTTGAGTACACGCGTATTCGTTTGGCATCCAACATTGTGGCGAGGGAGCTTGCTCCCGTTCGGCTGCGCAGCAGTCGTAAAACCTGAGAGTGCGCTGTGGCTCAAACACTGCGTGGGAGCGCTTCGCACTGGAGCGCCAGCCCGGTCCAGCGGGAGCAAGCTCCCTCGCCACAGTTAATCCACTCGCCACATAAACTCATTCACCCCACTTCATCTCGCCCTTGGCGACTTTCGCGCTCAGCTCCAGCGAGCTTTCTTCGCCCAAAGTCGGGAAGCGTTTTTTCATGGCGGCGATCAGCGCAGCGGCGTCTTTGGCCTTTGGGGTTTCTTCGTCGAAGGCCTTGATGTAATCGGCAGTAAACTGCACGGCGGCCAGCGAACGGGCGCTCTCACCGAGGTAATGCCCCGGCACGATGGTTTTCGGTTTCAAGGTTTCGATGGCATGTAGCGTAGCCAACCAATCGGTGTGGGATTGCGCGGTCTGGGTGTCGGCCATCCACACGTGGATGTTTTCGGCGACGACCACGCCACCGACCACGGCCTTGATCGACGGGATCCACACAAAGGTCCGGTCCGGCTGCTTGCCGTCCAGGCCCACCACCTGCAACTTCTGCCCTTCAAGCATCAGGTTGTCACCCTTGAGTACGCCCGGCACGATGGTTTTGGCCGGCACGTCGGCGCCCATTTTCGGGCCCCAGAACGCCAGTTTGCCGTCGACGGTGTGCTTGATGTGATCCACGGTCGGCTGCGAGGCCAGCACTTTGGCGTTCGGGAAGGCGGCGGTCAGGGTGTCGAGGCCGAAGTAGTAATCCGGGTCACCGTGGCTGATGTAGATGGTGGTCAGTTGCTTGCCGCTGGCGCGGATTTTCTCGACCACCTGTTCGGCCTGGGACTTGCCGAATTGCGCGTCGACCAGAATCGCTTCTTTCTCACCGCTGACAAGAACCGAGGTCACCGGGAAGATTGCCTTGTCGCCCGGGTTGTACACGTCCAGGGTCAGGGTCGATGCCGCAGCCGCGTGGGCCGCGAAGCCGAGGGTGGCGGTGGCCAGCAAAAAGCGCTTGAGAGAGGTGAAGCCGATCATCTGTTGCTCCGTTGTCCAAATGCCGTGTCTGGCGATGGGGACAGAGCTTAGTTGCATGACTCAGTACAAAAAATGCGATGCTTGAACATAGTTTGTTTCTGAAAGCGGGCAAATAATGGATCGTCTACAAGCAATGCGAGTGTTCGTCTCAGTGGTCGACCTCGGCAGCCAGTCGGCCGCCGCCGATCATCTGGACCTGTCGCGGCCGGTGGTATCGCGTTATCTGGCCGAGCTGGAAGACTGGGTCGGCGCGCGTTTGATGCACCGCACCACGCGCAAATTGAGCCTGACCGCCGCTGGCAGCGAGATTCTGCCCCGGTGTCGGCAGATGCTCGACCTGTCCACCGACATGCAAGCCGCTGTCAGCGAGCCGGACGAGGCGCCACGTGGCCTGCTGCGCATCAGCGTCAGCACCTCGTTCGGCCAGGCGCAATTGGCGGATGCCATGGCGGCTTACGTCAAAAGGTACCCCGGTGTCAGCATCGACATGCAGATGCTCGACCGCACGGTGAACCTGGTGGATGAACGCATCGACCTGGCGATCCGCACCAGCAACGACCTTGACCCGAACCTGATCGCCCGGCGGCTGACCGTCTGCCGCTCGGTGATCTGCGCCTCCCCTGCTTACCTGAGCGAACACCCGACACCGCAGCGGGTCGAGGACTTGAGCCAGCACAACTGCCTGACCCACTCCTACTTCGGCAAAAGCCTCTGGCATTTCGAGGAGAACGGCGAGCCGGTGTCGGTGCCCGTGCAGGGCAACATCAGCGCCAACGAAGCCAGCACATTGCTGCGCGCAACCATGGCGGGTGCGGGGGTGGCAATGCTGCCCAGTTATCAGGCGGGTGTGCATATCCACAGCGGCGAGCTGATCCGCCTGCTGCCACACGCCGAGCCCCGGCAGATGAACGTGTACGCGGTGTACGCCTCACGCAAGCACATGCCGGCGGCGCTACGCAGCATGCTGGATTTTCTGGTGCTCAGGTTTCCTGAAGAGCCGGCATGGGATATCGGTCTGTAATCGCATCCCCTTGTGGGAGCGAGCCTGCTCGCGATGACGGTCCGACAGTCAACATCTCTGTTGCCTGGCACTCCGCTATCGCGAGCAGGCTCGCTCCCACAGTTTGATTGGTGATACCGCAGCCTTTGCGCTCGACTCCACTCCCCTTGTGGGAGTGAGCCTGCTCGCGATGACGGTCTGACATCCAACATCTCTGTTGCCTGACACTCCGCTTTCGCGAGCAGGCTCGCTCCCACAGTTTGATTGGTGATACCGCAGCCTTTGCGCTCGACTCCACTCCCCTTGTGGGAGCGAGCCTGCTCGCGATGACGGTCTGACATTCAACATCTCTGTTGCCTGGCACTCCGCTATCGCGAGCAGGCGCACTCCCACAGGGGGGTATCAGTGTTCTGAATGTCGGGGTACATACAAAAGCCCTGTCACTGGCAACTCACTCCCGCTGACCTATGCTCAAAGTAATACCGGAGGGTATTCGTTCAGAGGTCAACGCCATGAACACCAAAACAAGAAGATACCTCGCCATTTTCGTCACCTGCGCGGCGACGCTGGCGCTGTATGGCACCGCCGCCTGGCGTGTCGAGCAGTTGCGACAACTGCCCCGCGACTACGCGAGTTGTAACTTCGAGCGCTGCATTCCCCACAACGCGACCCTCAACGCCCTTCGGTAACGAAGGCGGTCAGGCCTCGTTGTCCTGATCGGCCTTCAAGCGGTCGCGAAAAGCCTTGGGCGAGATCCCTACCCGACGCCGGAACAGGCGTGTGAAGTTGGTCGGATCGGAAAACCCCAACACGTCGGACATTTCGTAAATGGTCATGCTGGTGTAGGTCAGCAAGCGCTTGGCTTCCAGCAACTGTCGCTCGTGCATGATCTGCAACGCCGGTTGCCCCGCCAGTTCACGACAGGTGCCGTTGAGGTGCGACACGGAGATCCCCAGCCGATGCGCCAGGTCCTCGACCTTGACGTGCTGACGGTAGGTCTCTTCCACCAGCTGGATAAAACCGTTGAGGTACTCCCGGGCACGGTGCGGACGCTGACTGGCAGCGCGGCGCGAAATCACCTGGCGGCTGACCCACACCATGATCACGCTGACCAGCGAATGCATGAGCATTTCACGCGCAGGCTGGTGCCCGGTGTATTCCTCTTGCAGCGCTGAAAACAGGCTGTTGAGGTAATCGCTGTCCTTGCCCGCCGGGTAACTTTCGGCTTGGGCCAACGCGTTCACCGAGTTGCCCAGTTGCGCCTGAAGATGGGCAATCAATGGCGCGGCCAGGGTCACGACGAACCCTTCGACGTCCTCGGAAAACCGGTAACCATGCACCGATAACGGCGGCAGGATCAGGATCGCCGGTTCGGTCAGCTCCGTGTGTTTGCCTTCGATTTCAAGCTCT
Organism: Pseudomonas sp. SJZ077; assembly: GCF_007993905.1. Lineage (NCBI taxonomy): Bacteria > Pseudomonadati > Pseudomonadota > Gammaproteobacteria > Pseudomonadales > Pseudomonadaceae > Pseudomonas > Pseudomonas sp. SJZ077. The sequence goes on along the minus strand of NZ_VIUJ01000036.1, from coordinate 14,890 downwards.
GCCTGACCTTTGAATACGAAGAGCAACTGGCACAAATCAGCGTGACGATGGGGTTTGATTTCCCATTGATGTTCGCGGCTGCGTTTGGAAATGGTTTCACAGTGCAGCAAGTCGGGGGTCGGCCAGTCCAGGCTTTCACCGTAGAGCTTGAACACTGGAATCGAAGGTAGGTCAGGCTTGTTCATCACTTCAATCCAGGCCTCAGAGGGTTACGGGCGATAATCGCACCGATTGGCAGAATGTACAGGTATCGGCTCAGTTTTCACCTTCAATTGACAGACCCGCAAGGGAAAAATGCAAGCACTCGATCCATAAAAATCATTCACCGGCCGTGGTCGCGTGAAGCTTGCGAGTCATAAAAACAATGAAAACGCTGAAAACCCAAATCGCCATCATTGGCGCCGGCCCCTCCGGTTTGCTGCTCGGCCAATTGCTGCATAACGCCGGAATCGACACCCTGATCCTTGAACGACAGACCCCCGACTATGTGCTCGGCCGAATCCGCGCCGGTGTCCTCGAACAAGGCATGGTAGAGCTTTTGCGTCAGGCCGGGGTGGGTCAGCGCATGGATGCCGAAGGGCTGGTCCATGGCGGTTTCAAGTTGGCCCTCGACGGACGCCGCGTACACATTGATCTGCAAGCCCTGACCGGTGGCAAAACCGTGATGATCTACGGTCAGACCGAAGTCACCCGGGACCTGATGGCCGCTCGTCGGGAGGCTGGCGCGCAGACGATTTACCAGGCCGGCAACGTCGTACCGCACGCAATGAAAACCGCAGAACCGTTCGTGACGTTTGAGAAGGATGGCGAGACCTGGCGCCTTGATTGCGACTACATCGCCGGGTGCGACGGTTTCCATGGCGTGGCGCGACAGTCGATTCCTGCCGAATGCCTGAAGGTCTTCGAGCGGGTCTATCCATTCGGCTGGCTCGGGATTCTCGCTGATACGCCGCCGGTCCATGACGAACTGGTCTACGCCCGCCACGAACGCGGTTTTGCCTTGTGCAGCATGCGTTCGGCAACCCGCACGCGTTACTACCTTCAGGTGCCGGCCGACGAGAAGGTCGAGGCCTGGTCGGATGAGCGCTTTTGGGAGGAGCTCAAATCGCGCCTGCCTGCGGCGCTGGCCGATACTCTTGTGACCGGGCCGTCCATCGAAAAAAGCATCGCGCCCCTGCGCAGTTTTGTGGTCGAACCGATGCAGTACGGGCGGATGTTCCTGGTCGGCGACGCGGCGCACATCGTCCCGCCCACTGGCGCCAAAGGCCTGAACCTGGCAGCCAGCGACGTCAGCACCTTGTTCACCATTTTGCAAAAGGTGTACACCGAGGGACGCCTCGATCTGCTGGAGAAATACTCTGAGATCTGCCTGCGCCGGGTCTGGAAAGCCGAACGGTTTTCCTGGTGGATGACGTCGATGCTGCACCGCTTCGATGATCACGACGCCTTCAGCCAGCGCATCTGCGAGTCGGAATTGGATTACTTCGTACACTCCGAGGCCGGTCGAAAAACCATTGCAGAAAATTACGTCGGGCTTCCTTATGAGGCTATCGAATAGCCTCCTACCGACTTACACTGGCGAGCATCCCCGCTCGCCATTGCCTCGTGCGGGACACTCACTGCCCGCAGGTTCCACCGTGACCAATCTCAACCAGCCTGAAACGCCTAAACCGGCTATTCGCAGCGTGTTGATCGCCCTGATGCTGGCGATCTTTCTCGGCGCACTGGACCAGACCATCGTCGCCGTTTCCATGCCGGCCATCTCCGCGCAATTCAAGGACGTCAGCCTGCTGGCCTGGGTGATTTCCGGCTACATGGTGGCGATGACCGTGGCGGTGCCGATCTACGGCAAGCTCGGCGACCTGTACGGCCGACGCAAGTTGATGCTGTTCGGAATGGGGCTGTTCACCCTCGCCTCGCTGTTCTGCGGCATGGCCCAAAGCATGGAACAACTGGTGCTGGCGCGAATCATCCAGGGCATCGGTGCGGGCGGGATGATTTCGGTCAGCCAGGCGATCATCGGGGATATCGTCCCGCCCCGGGAGCGCGGTCGCTATCAGGGTTATTTCAGCAGCATGTACGCCGTGGCGAGTGTGGCCGGCCCGGTGCTCGGCGGTTACATGACCGAATACCTGTCGTGGCGCTGGGTATTTCTGATCAACCTGCCGCTGGGCATCGGGGCCTGGCTGGTGGCCAATCGCACACTGGTGGGTTTGCCCGTGCCACAACGCCAACCGATCATCGATTACCTCGGCACGTTGCTGATGATTATCGGTTTGACCGCCTTGCTGCTGGGCATCACGCAAGTCGGTCAGGGCCACTCATGGCGCAGCGCCGAAGTGCTGGGCCTGCTCGGGTGCGCGGTGCTGGTGCTGGCGCTGTTCGTCTGGCATGAGCGCCGGGCGCGGGAGCCGTTGCTGCCGATGCACCTGTTTGCCAACCGCAACGCGATCCTGTGCTGGTGCACGATTTTCTTCACCAGTTTCCAGGCCATCTCGCTGATCGTGCTGATGCCGCTGCGCTTCCAGAGCGTCACCGGCGCCGGGGCCGACAGCGCCGCGCTGCACCTGTTGCCGCTGGCCATGGGCTTGCCGATCGGGGCTTATTTCGCCGGACGCCGCACCTCGGTAACAGGGCGCTACAAACCGATGATCCTGGCAGGGGCGGTGCTGATGCCGATCTCGATTCTCGGCATGGCTTTCAGTCCGCCCCAGGCGTTCTTGCTCAGCAGTCTGTTTATGTTGCTCAGCGGCATTGCCAGCGGCATGCAATTCCCGACGTCATTGGTCGGGACGCAGAACTCGGTGGAACAGCGGGACATCGGCGTCGCCACCAGCACCACCAACCTGTTCCGCTCGCTGGGCGGCGCGGTGGGGGTGGCATTGATGTCGGCGCTGCTGCTGGCGCTGCTGCAGGATTCGAGCTTCGCCCACCTGGCCGGTTCGTCGATGATTGCCGAGGGCCGTTCAGGGAATGTGTTGCTGGACGGTTTGAACGCTGCACCGGGGGAGGCGCAGAACGCCTTGCGCGCCGAGTTGGCGCTGACGTTCAGGCATTTGCTGATGGTCAGTGCGGCGGTGTCGTTGCTGGGGTTGGCGGCGGCTGTTGCGATGCCGAACAGGGTGTTGCGGGGGCGGGAAGATAAGGTTCGGTGATAGACCGAGTCGCGGCCTTCGCGGGCAAGCCTCGCTCCTACAGGTGAAGCGCAATCCCTGCAGGAGCGAGGCTTGCTCGCGAAAGCGTCCTCACAGTCACCGATGAATCAAGGGCTGTAATACCCGACCGCCACCAGAAAATGCCCGACCTTTTTCAGGTAGGCATGCTTGTCTTCAACCTTGTTGGTGACCGGGTTTTTCCAGCGGTATTCGTATTCGCCGTAATCCTGCTTGGCAATCAACGCCAGGATCGGCTCGCCCACCGGTTTGCCTTCCGGGTCCTTGATCTTGCCGAAGTCGGTATTGATCAACCGCAGGTTGGTACCGTGGGCCACGTAACGCTGGGTGTTGAGGTCAACGACGAACACGTACAGGTCATCCTGCAAGTAGCCGCCCTTGAGGGAGTTGATCGCAGTCAGCGTGCCCTTCTCGTCTTTGGCCAGATCCGTCGCCGCTTTGTTCAGCAAGGCCATCGCCTGTTCCGCCGACGCCCGTGGCAGGTAGTAACCCACGGCCAGAATCCGCTGGCCAACGCGCTGATAGAACACATGCTTGCGCTCGACCTTGCCGTCGGACCAGTTCTGCCAGCGGTATTCGGCCTGCTGGATGCCATTGCCCTCCGGCACTTTCAAGGCGTCCTTGAAGGCCTTCTGCAAATCCGGTCCCAGGGTTTCGGTCACATCACGCCCGATCAAGGCCGAAGACGGCCCGCCACTGGCAAGCATCACGCCCTTGGTATCGACCACGAAGACGTAACGATCCTTGTCGACAAACTCGCCCTGACGGCTGAACGCCGCGAACGCCTTGTCGCCGTTGTCGTGGTAGTAGGCCAGGGCTTTTTCCAGCAAGGCTTTGGCCGCCTGGCTGTCATCCTTTTCCGCCGTAGCCGCCTGAACCTGCCCCAGACACAACAACAGCATCCACCCCAACACGGCCCACTTGTGCAGAACCCCCATAGCGCATCCCCTCGTTCTTGTCGGTGTTTCAAGAGCGTAGACGGCTATGGGATATGTACGAATTTTCAGGCCCTTGTAGCAGCTGCCGAAGGTTTACTGCCTTGCGCGGAGTTGCTGCTGCAGATTCTGGATCTGCGCCTGAAGGGTGTTGATGTTGCGGGTGGTCTGGCCGCGGAAGGCATCGAACTCGGCGGTATTGGTGACGCCTTGCGCTGCTGCAGGGCGGTTGTCCTGCTGGCTTTTGAGCACGATCATGTCTTGTTCCAGTCGCTCGATGGCGGCGCTCGGGTTGCCCTGTTTTTTCAGCGCGACGATGTCGGCGCCGAGGCTTTTGAGCTGGGCGTCGAATTTGCTGGTGTCGTCCGGGGCGCTTTTCAGCGCAGCCAACTCGGTGCTCAAGGCTTTGACCTGCGCCTGCAATTGCGCGTTGGCGGCCTGGTGTTCGGTGCTCTGGGCAGTCATCTGCGCCAGGCGCTTGTCCAGGTCGGTGGTTTGCGCGGTCATTTGTGCCAGACGCTTGTCCAGGTCGCTGGTCTGACCGACCACACCTTGCTGCTGCTTGCTTTGGTCCTGCAACTGGTTTTCCAGCTGCTTGATTTGCAACTTCAGGGCTTCGCTGTCGCTAGTGACGTTGGTCTGGCTGGCGACCACCTTGCCGGAAATGTCCTGCAAGCGTCCCGCCGCATCCTCACTGATCCGCGCGAAACTTTCCTGGGTGGCCACCAGTTGCTGTTCCATCAGCGAAATCTGCTGAAAGCTCCACCAGGCAAGGCCAGCGAATGCGAAGAACAAAGCGCCGACCAATGCCCACAGAGGCCCGGTGCTGGCGCTTTTGACTTTGACCACCGGCGCCGTGCGCGAATGCACGGAGGTGCGTTTCGAGGTCGGAAAATCATCGTCATCGGGGACGTCGGCGCGCAGGCTTGGAACATCATCGAAGTCGTCGTTGGCATCGTTACGCATGGACATTGAGTCAACCTTTGTGGAACGCGGTGATGGCTATAGGCAGCGAGTATAAACCCCACGGCCGCAGCGATTGACCCTCAACGCCAAACTCGGTTCAGTGCTGGCAGGTTTGTCACTGCAAAAGTCAGCGAATGTCCTGGGCTTTCCACCAGCCGCAGAATTCATCGAGGGCCGTCCAGAGACTGACTTTCGGATCGTAGTCCAGATAATGCCGGGCGCGGCTGATGTCCAGGGTGAAATTTTTGTTCATCACCTGCATGCCCAGTCGTGACAACGTCGGCTCGGGACGGCCCGGCCACAATTTGCACACCCCTTCGTTGAGCGCGGCAACGCTGTAGGCCAGGCCGTAGGAACGGTAGCGCGTCACTTGTGGGACTTCCATCTTGCGCATGACGTAATTGACCACGTCCCACAGCGGCACAGGCGTGCCGTTGCTGATGTTGTAGGCCTTGCCCAAGGCCGAGTCGCTGGCCAGCAAGCTGCTGAGCAATGCTTCATTGAGGTTTTGCACACTGGTGAAGTCGACCTTGTTCAGGCCGTTGCCGATGATCGCCAGGCGTCCCTTGCGCTGCATGCTCAGCAGCCGCGGGAAGATACTCATATCACCCGCCCCGGTGACGAAACGCGGGCGCAGGGCCAGGGTTTCGAGACCGAACTCCTGTGCGCCAAAGACCTTTTGCTCGGCGAGGAATTTGGTGGCGGCGTAGGGATGCTTGAAACGTTTAGGCACCTGTTCTTCGGTCAGCCCCAGATGATCACGGCCATCGAAGTAGATCGACGGTGACGACAAATGCACCAGGCGTCGGACCCGCTGTTTCAGGCAGGCCTCGACCACGTTTTCAGTGACCTGCACGTTGCCTTGATGAAAGTCCTGATAACGTCCCCACAAACCGACCGCGCCGGCGCAATGCACCACCGCTTCGACATCGGAACACAGCTCGCGCGCCAGTTCCGGGTCGCTCAAGTCGCCCGGGATAAACTCGGCGCCACGGCGCACCAGGTGTTCGACGCTTTCGGCCCGGCGACCATTGACCCGCACGTCCAGGCCCTGCTCCAGGGCGAAACGCGCAAAGCGTCCGCCAATGAAGCCGCTTGCGCCGGTAACCAGAATTTTCATGTAGTGCTCCAACAAATGCAGCGGTGAGCATCAAGCTACACGCAGCAAGTTAAAAACGGTCCGCAAGCGCTTCACTTGCGGCTTGCAGCTTGACGCTTATGGCTGCTTCCAGGGCACCAGCCATTGCTTCGACGAACGCACCAATTGATCGGTCAGCAACCCCAGTAGCTGACCGCCATTGCGCCAATGATGCCAGTACAGCGGCACATCGATGGGCTTATCTGGCAAAAGCTCCTGCAAGACACCGCGCTCCAGCTGCTCGCGCACCTGCAATTCGGGCACCAGGCCCCAGCCAAGCCCGGCTTCGGTCAGGCGGATAAAGCCTTCAGACGACGGGCATAAATGGTGTTCGAATCCGCCATCGACCCCGAGGGATGCGAGGTAACGATGCTGCAGGAAATCGTCCGGGCCGAAGACCAGCGCCGGGGTTTTCGCCAGCAGGTCAGCACGCACGCCTTCAGGAAAATGCCGGGCGATAAACGCCGGGCTGGCCAACGCTCGATAACGCATGGCACCCAATAACACGCTACGTGCGCCAGCCACCGGGCGCTCGCTGGCGCAAATGCACGCGGCCACTTCGCCAGCGCGCATGCGTTTGAGGCCGACGGTCTGGTCTTCGACGACCAGGTCCAGCAGCAGGTGTTGCTCGGCGCAGAAATCACTGACGGCGGCGGCCCACCAAGTCGCCAGGCTGTCGGCGTTCAGGGCGATGCGCAGACGTTCCGGCAGACCTTCTTCGTCCAGCGCCGGCACCAGCGTCTGTAGATCCCGTTCCAGCAAACGCACCTGCTGGACATGGTTGAGCAGCCGCCGACCAATCTCGGTAGGCGCCGGCGGCGTGACCCGCACCAACACCGGCTGGCCGACCCGCGCTTCCAGGAGCTTGATGCGCTGGGAGATCGCCGATTGCGACAAGCCCAGCACCTGCGCCGCACGTTCAAACCCGGCCTGCTCGACCACGGCGGCCAGGGCGGACAGCAATTTATAGTCGAACATCAGTTTTCCTAATGAGCGATCAGCATGATTGGTTTTTCTTATACCGCGTTGCACCGGAGAATAGCCAGTAAGCACTCTTGAACAGGATCACCGACATGGCTGGCGAAACTTCATTGGCAACCCTGCTGCGCAGCATGAGCCCGCACCTCAACGAGGGTGAATATGTATTTTGCACCCTGCGCGACGGCCAATTGCCCGCCGGCCTCGCGATCGTCGGCAGCTTTCGCGAGCAGGAGGGGCTGACCGTCATTCTCGAACGCTCCCTCGCCGAGCAGGCCGGTTTCAGCTTCGACTACGTCGCGGCCTGGATCACCTTGAACGTGCACTCAGCCCTCGAAGCCGTCGGCCTCACCGCCGCCTTCGCCACGGCATTGGGTCAGGCCGGCATCAGTTGCAACGTGATCGCCGGTTACTACCACGACCATTTATTCGTCGGTCAGGCCGATGCTCAACGCGCAATGCACGTGTTGCGCGACCTGGCAGCCAACGCGGAGTAAACCCTTATGTGGCAAAGCTATGTGAACGGCCTGCTGGTGGCCGCCGGGCTGATCATGGCGATCGGCACTCAGAACGCGTTTGTGCTGGCGCAGAGCCTTCGACGTGAACATCACCTGCCGGTGGCGGCGCTGTGCGTCACCTGCGACGCCTTGCTGGTGGCCGCCGGGGTATTCGGGCTGGCGACGGTGCTGGCGCAAAACCCGACCTTGTTGGCGGTCGCCCGCTGGGGTGGCGCGGTATTTCTGATTTGGTATGGCAGTCAGGCGCTGCGTCGGGCGTGCTCGAAACAAAGCCTGCAACAAGGTGAAAACCAGACGGTGCGCTCACTGCGTGCGGTGATGCTCAGCGCGTTGGCCGTCACCTTGCTCAACCCGCACGTTTATCTGGATACCGTGTTGTTGATCGGCTCCCTCGGCGCGCAGCAAACCGAGCCCGGCGCTTATGTCGTGGGGGCGGCCAGTGCGTCGTTGTTGTGGTTTTTCACTCTGGCACTCGGCGCGGCATGGTTGGCACCCTGGCTGGCACGGCCCAGCACCTGGCGGATTCTTGATCTGTTGGTGGCGGTGATGATGTTTGCCGTGGCGTTTCAATTAATCGTCGCCAGCTGATTATTCCAAAAGGCTCTGGAACCTCTATCCCACACAGTTGTTGCGTGGTTATGCCGCACCCCCGGTGCTATGATCCGATCCGATGCGCCGCAAAGAGTACAAACTCCCCGGCGCTTGTCTGGCCGCCCGTGATCGGCCTTGCGCTCACCGCAACTGACCTGATTAGGAGAATCATCATGGCTTTCGAATTGCCGCCGCTGCCTTACGCACACGATGCCCTGCAGCCGCACATTTCCAAGGAAACTCTGGAATACCACCACGACAAGCACCACAACACCTACGTCGTGAACCTGAACAACCTGGTGCCAGGCACCGAGTTCGAAGGCAAGACCCTGGAAGAAATCGTCAAGTCTTCCTCGGGCGGCATCTTCAACAACGCCGCTCAAGTCTGGAACCACACTTTCTACTGGAACTGCCTGGCGCCAAACGCCGGCGGTCAACCAACCGGCGCACTGGCTGAAGCCATCAACGCTTCCTTCGGTTCGTTCGACAAGTTCAAAGAAGAATTCAGCAAAACCTCCATCGGCACCTTCGGTTCCGGTTGGGGCTGGCTGGTGAAAAAGGCTGACGGTTCCCTGGCCCTGGCCAGCACCATCGGCGCCGGCAACCCGCTGACCAGCGGCGACACCCCGCTGCTGACCTGCGACGTCTGGGAACACGCTTACTACATCGACTACCGCAACGTTCGTCCGAAATACGTCGAAGCGTTCTGGAACCTGGTCAACTGGAAATTCGTGGCTGAGCAATTTGAAGGCAAAACCTTCAAGGCTTAAGCTCGACGCCAGACAAGAAACCCGGCTTTTATGCCGGGTTTTTTTATGGGCTTTGGAAGTATTCACTGCCGTGTGTCGCTCTAAACATCGAATCAACTACCCGGCCGCCTTCGCGAGCAGGCTCGCTCCCACAGTGAACACACCCTTTAATAAAACCCGCTCGATCTCCTGCGGGAGCGAGCCTGCTCGCGAAGAACGATGACGCGGTCTCTGGAATGCTATGCCGGATCGACGTTATCAAGCGCCCGGTTCACCGCCAACTCCGCCAGCATGATGATCTGCTGGATTGCCAGCACGGTGTTGCGCTGCGGGCCGATCAGGTTCGAGGCGAAATCGCTGGCCATGACGCTGGCCGAAGCCAGGGACTCGCAGGCTTGGACCAGGAGGCTTTCAGTGTCCATGTCGGGGGCGATCATGAACATCGTGCTGGGGCGCCGGGGTTTTTCGAGGTATTGGTTTGGCGGGTCGAGGTAGTAGTCGAGGGCGCGTTTTATGGCTTCGTGGTCTTTGAGGAGCGTTTCGGCTTCGGTGGTGGGTGCAGTGTTGACGGGTGGGTCGGGGATTAACTTATCCAAACTGAAATTCCTCTAATCAAACGGGTGCCATCACCCGTCGTTTCTCACGCGACGGAGGGGAGGCAGCTATGTGCGGAGTGAGAAACCGGTAGAGGAATAGACCCGGCCAGACCGAAGTCTGCCCGCACACAGCCGCCATAAAAAACTTGCAGGCAGCGGATAAGCTGGCGGCAATTATGGTGGTACTGGCGCTGTATTAAAACCTCTACGGGCTCTCACACCCGGTCGCTGAGTTTTCAGCGACAGCCAGAGGTTAGAGAACACGCTTCCTACCCGGCAACCTGAAAAATGCGTGGGAAAACGCTGAGTTTTTTACACATCGTTCAACACACAAAAATGGAACGCGGAGCGTCCCGGGCGGCATTCCCACGCGGAGCATGGGAACGATCAATCGGGAGGCATCAGGAAGAGATTGGTTGGCTGTCAGGCCGCCTTCGCGAGCAGGCTCGCTCCTACAGTGGAATGGGTGTACCTGCAAGAGATTGGTTGGCTGTCAGGCCGCCTTCGCGAGCAGGCTCGCTCCTACAGTGGAATGGGGGGTACCTGCAGGAGATTGGTTGGCTGTCAGGCCGCCTTCGCGGGCAAGCCTCGCTCCTACAGTGGAATGGGGGTACCTGCAAAGAGATTGGTCGGCTGTCAGGCCGCCTTCGCGAGCAGGCTCGCTCCTACAGTGGAATGGGGGTACCTGAAAAGAGATTGGTCGGCTGTCAGGCCGCCTTCGCGGGCAAGCCTCGCTCCTACAAGGGGTTCGGTGTAAACGCTTCGCTCTTCACCACTCATTAGGCCGAGCGTTAGCTCGCCTGCTCTTGATCTTGATCTACCCGCCCCTTTCGGGAGGCTGAGTGGAGGTGTTCATCCGGGGAGTGGCGCGCAGCGCCGTTCGACGCAGTCGAACACGCTGCATGTAGGTCGTCGCGAAGCAGACCGGAGGGCAGTGTCCCCGGATGGATACCGGAGCGAAGGAACGCCGAGCCTTAGCGAGGGGCCGGACGCTTGGGGCGAGACTTTTTGGTTCCTTTTGTGGCGTTTGACAAAAGGGACTCGCCGTAAGGGCGAAACCTCCAGCCGCCGTTACCGCAGAAACGGATATGTACCCGGTCAACCACAACATGGTCGGCCCGAAGGCCGCCATCGCGAGCAGCCTCACTCCCACAGTTGAAATGCGGACACCAGCAGAACCCAAGCCAATCTCCGACAATGAAACCAGCATTCAGCCCCTTGCCCCCCCGCCACAGCAGGCTAACATCAACAAAAGGAAAAATAGTCCCAATCCCCCTCAAGTTGAAGGACCCAACTACCGACACAGTACTAATAGGGCAAATACTCAAAACAACAGCATTTTCTGCCAAGCTGCAGGCAAAAAACCATGAGATTGAATGTCCCTTTGACTGCCATCACGGGATTGCCAATACTCATGGCAACTTGATGCTACCCGCACGGAACAAGGAATAACCCTTTGAAGCTGGAACTCAAGAACAGCTTGTCGGTGAAGTTGCTCCGGGTCGTGCTCCTGTCGGCATTGATCGTCGGCGTAGTCTTGAGCTGCGCGCAGATCGTTTTCGATGCCTATAAAACACGCCAGGCCGTGGCCAACGATGCACAACGCATCCTCGACATGTTCCGCGACCCCTCCACCCAGGCCGTCTACAGCCTGGATCGGGAAATGGGCATGCAGGTCATCGAAGGCCTGTTCCAGGACGAAGCCGTGCGCCAGGCCTCCATCGGCCATCCCAACGAAGCCATGCTCGCGCAAAAATCTCGTGAGTTGCACCATTCAAACAGCCGCTGGCTGACCGATCTCATTCTTGGCAAGGAACGCACCTTCACCACCCAACTGGTCGGCCGCGGCCCCTACAGCGAGTATTACGGCGATCTGAGCATCACCCTCGACACCGCCACCTACGGGCAGGGTTTCATCGTCAACTCGGTGATCATCTTCATTTCCGGCGTATTGCGCGCCCTCGCCATGGGCCTGGTGTTGTACCTGGTCTACCACTGGCTGCTGACCAAACCTCTGTCGCGCATCATAGAACACCTGACCGAAATCAATCCGGACCGCCCCAGCGAACACAAGATCCCACTGCTCAAGGGTCACGAAAAGAACGAACTGGGGATCTGGATCAACACCGCCAACCAGTTGCTCGAATCCATCGAACGCAACACCCACCTGCGCCACGAAGCGGAAAACAGCCTGCTGCGCATGGCCCAGTACGACTTCCTAACCGGTCTGCCGAACCGTCAGCAATTGCAGCAACAACTGGACAAGATCCTGGTCGACGCCGGTAAGTTGCAACGTCGGGTTGCGGTGCTGGTGGTGGGCCTGGACGACTTCAAAGGCATCAACGAACAGTTCAGCTATCAGACCGGCGACCAATTGCTGCTGGCCCTGGCCGATCGTCTGCGCGCTCACAGCGGTCGCCTCGGCGCCCTCGCCCGTCTCGGTGGTGACCAGTTCGCCCTGGTCCAGGCCGATATCGAACAACCTTACGAAGCCGCAGAACTGGCGCAAAGCATTCTCGATGATCTGGAAGCGGCGTTTGCCCTCGATCATCAGGAAATCCGCCTGCGCGCGACCATCGGCATCACCCTGTTTCCCGAGGACGGCGACAGCACCGAGAAACTGCTGCAAAAAGCCGAGCAGACCATGACGCTGGCGAAAACCCGCTCGCGCAACCGTTATCAGTTCTACATCGCCAGCGTCGACACCGAGATGCGTCGCCGTCGGGAACTGGAAAAAGACCTGCGTGACGCCCTGCGGCGGGACCAGTTCTACCTCGTCTACCAACCGCAGATCAGCTACCGCGATCACCGGGTGGTGGGTGTCGAGGCACTGATTCGCTGGCAGCATCCCGAACACGGTCTGGTGCCGCCGGACCTGTTCATCCCGCTCGCCGAGCAGAACGGCACCATCATCGCCATTGGCGAATGGGTACTGGATCAAGCCTGCAAGCAATTGCGCGAATGGCACGATCAGGGTTTCCCGGATCTGCGCATGGCGGTGAACCTGTCGACCGTGCAACTGCACCACGCCGAATTGCCGCGAGTGGTCAACAACCTGCTGCAGATGTACCGCCTTCCCCCTCGCAGCCTGGAGCTGGAAGTCACCGAAACCGGCCTGATGGAAGACATCAGCACCGCCGCCCAGCATCTGTTGAGCCTGCGCCGCTCCGGCGCATTGATTGCGATCGACGATTTCGGCACGGGTTATTCGTCCTTGAGCTACCTGAAAAGCCTGCCGCTGGACAAGATCAAGATCGACAAGAGCTTCGTGCAGGACCTGCTCGATGACGACGACGATGCCACCATCGTTCGGGCGATCATCCAGCTGGGCAAGAGCCTGGGCATGCAGGTGATTGCCGAAGGCGTGGAAACCGCCGAGCAAGAGGCCTACATCATCTCCGAAGGCTGCCACGAAGGTCAGGGCTACCACTACAGCAAACCGCTGCCGGCACGGGAATTGAGCGCCTACCTGAAACAGGCGCAGCGCAGTAACGCAGCCATTTTGTAGAGATCAAACAATCGCAGCCTCGTTCCACTCGACAGCTGCTACGGGTCCGTGTGCTTGTAGCCGCTGTCGAGTGAAACGGGGCTGCGATGTTTTTGACTCACGACACAACGCTTGTACGAATAAGAAATATTTCCAGCTACAACCCTTTACAGATAATGCGAAAGATTTGCATTATGTCGCAGTTTTGCGCACCCGCTGCGCCATACCCCCCTCTCGAAGCAGGATGTTCGCCATGATTCGTATGCCTCTGGCTACCGCCAGTCTGTTGGCCATCGCTATTTCCCTCGCCGGTTGTGGCGAAGGCAAAGACAAGAACGCCGCTACGCCGACGCCGGCCGCCAGCACCGCTGCGGCTCCAGCTGCCGCCCCGGCCGCTACCAGCAAAGTCGACGAAGCCGCCGCCAAAGCCGTTGTCGCGCACTACGCCGACATCGTCTACGCCGTTTACAGCGATGCCGAATCCACCGCGAAAACCCTGCAAACCGCCGTCGACGCCTTCCTCGCCAAGCCGAACGCCGACACCCTGAAAGCCGCCAAGGCTGCCTGGGTGGCTGCCCGCGTTCCTTATCTGCAGAGCGAAGTGTTCCGCTTCGGCAACACCATCATCGACGACTGGGAAGGTCAGGTGAACGCCTGGCCACTGGACGAAGGCCTGATTGACTACGTCGACAAATCCTACGAACACGCACTGGGTAACCCGGGCGCCACAGCCAACATCATCGCCAACACTCAGGTGCAGGTCGGCGAAGACAAGATCGACGTCAAAGACATCACCCCGGAAAAACTCGCCAGCCTCAACGAACTGGGCGGTTCCGAGGCCAACGTCGCCACCGGCTACCACGCCATCGAATTCCTGCTTTGGGGCCAGGACCTGAACGGCACCGGCCCCGGCGCCGGCAACCGTCCAGCCTCCGACTACCTGGAAGGCAAAGGCGCCACCGGCGGTCACAACGATCGTCGCCGCGCTTACCTGAAGTCCGTGACCCAGCTGCTGGTCAGCGACCTGGAAGAAATGGTCGGTAACTGGAAGCCGAACGTGGCCGACAACTACCGCGCCACCCTGGAAGCGGAACCGTTTGATTCGGGCCTGCGCAAAATGCTGTTCGGCATGGGCAGCCTGTCCCTGGGCGAACTGGCGGGCGAGCGCATGAAGGTTTCCCTGGAAGCCAACTCCCCTGAAGACGAACACGATTGCTTCAGCGACAACACCCATAACTCGCAGTTCTACGATGCCAAGGGTATCCGCAACGTGTACCTGGGCGAATACACCCGCGCAGACGGCACCAAAATGACCGGCGCCAGCCTGTCGTCCCTGGTGGCCAAAGCCGATCCGGCTGCCGACACCGCGCTGAAAGCCGACCTGGCCGCAACCGAAGCCAAGATGCAGGTCATCGTCGATCACGCCAACAAGGGTGAGCACTACGACCAGCTGATCGCCGCCGGTAATACCGCTGGCAACCAGATCGTGCGCGACGCCATCGCCGCCCTGGTCAAGCAGACCGGTTCGATCGAAGCCGCCGCTGGCAAACTGGGTATCAGCGACCTGAACCCGGACAACGCTGATCACGAATTCTGATCAACGCTGGCTGAGTGACTAAAGAGGCGACCTTCGGGTCGCCTTTTTCATGCCTGCCAGACACGGACCACTGTGGGAGATTCTATGTTTGGGGGGAACACCCAAACATAGAATTTGGCTTGTATTCGGTTTGGTTTTTCATCAGGGCAAACATCACTCTGG
>NZ_VIUJ01000035.1:0-34177 GCF_007993905.1 Pseudomonas sp. SJZ077 | reverse complement strand
CTCGCGGGAAAAGACTCTTCTTTCTTTCATGGAACCTCCAAATTGGCGAAATCATATCGCCCTTAAGAGGTGTCCGGAATTATTAGGCCAGATCACGCTTGCCCGCGAAAGCATTATGTCAGGCGCCGAAAGTCTTCCTGATTAACGCATCCACCTCAGCAGTCCCAGGCGAAGTCGCCGGCCCCCACCGAGTGACTGCCAGCGCCGCCGCCGCATTCGCCCGCCGCGCCGCTTCACTCGCCGACAACCCTCGCGCCAACCCGGCCAGAAACACCCCGGCATGGGCATCGCCAGCACCATTGCTGTCTACCGCCTCAACCTTGAAACCGGGCAGATGCTCTCGCTCGCCGCGCTGACTGATCCAGCACCCTTGCGGCCCATCGCGCACCACCATCAACACCTCGGCCGGCAGGTGATCGGTGAGCCTGTCCAGCGCCTCGGCAATGTCCGCCGCCCCGGTAAACCGCAGCGCCTCGACACTGTTGCTGGTCCACAGATCAATGCGCGGCAACAACGCCTGCATCAATGGCGCGTCCGGCGAGTCCACCAACGGGCCGGGATCGAACACCACGTTGATCACTTTCGGCAAACCCAGCACCCAATCCAGCAGCGCCTGGGCCTTGCCGACATGCAACAGGCTGTAGCCACTGACATACACGTAGTCACCCGCCTCGGCCGGCACGCTCGCCAGGTCCTCGGTGGTCAATTCGCCCTCGGCGCCGATGTAGGAAATGAAACTGCGCTCAGCCGAGGCATCGGTCACCGCAACGCACAACCCCGTATCCCGTTCGGCCTTGTGTGCGATGCCGATCCGAATGCCTTCAACCTTCATCGCCTCACGGGCCAGGTCGCCGAAACGACCGGTGCCATGACGACCGAGGTAGACCACCGGCAGCCCGTTACGCGCGGCGGCGGACATCACGTTGAACCCTCCGCCGGCTTCGAAACTGGCGGATTGCGCCAGCACATCGCCGCCCGGTTGCGGCAGTTTGTCCACGGCCATGACCAGGTCGATGATGACTTGGCCGGTGTGCAGCAATCTAGGCATGAGCGTTCTCGGTCATTGCGGCACGACGATCCCTGGCCCCACCGAGTACAAAATAAATCCCGCCGGCCACCAGGAACGTCACGATCCAGCCCAGGCCGTTATGGCCCAGCCACGAATCCGAAAGAAAACCGCGGAACCAGACGTTTTGTTCTGTGGTGCCAATGGTGGTGAAGCTGAAGCCCAGCACGATCGCCAGCGCCCACGCGCCAAACGCGCGCCATTCGATACCGCCGTTGTACCAGTAGGCACTGCTCGGGCTGACGTCCAGCAAGTCTTTGGGGCTGTAGTAATGACGATGTATCAGGTCAACGACGAAGATCCCGACCCACGCCGTGATCGGCACCGCCAGCAGCGAAATGAAGGTAATGAACGGGCCATAGAAACTGTCGGCGATCAGCATGAAGTAGATCGAACCGGCGAAGATCGCGACGATGTCGACCACCACGGCGTAGACGCGCTTGACCTTCAAGCCGAGGGTCAGCGTGGTCAGGCCGGCGGAGTACACCGACAGGTTGTTCGACAGCAGCAGCCCGCCGAACGCGGTGATCAGGTACGGCACGGCCATCCAGGTCGGCAGCATGTCGCGGATAGCGATGATCGGGTCGGTGGCCGAGGCCAGGTCGTTGTTGCCCACCGACAGCAGGCCGCCGAGGGTGATCAGCAGCACCAGCGGAATCCCCGCACCAAAGGCCGCCGACGCGACCAGACGCACGGCTTTGACGCTGCGATGCTGATAGCGCGACATGTCGGCACCGGCGTTGGCCCAGCCGATCCCGGTGCCGGCGGCCATGGTGCCGATGCCGATGATCATCGCGCTCAAAGGCGCAGGCGTGGCGTTGAACACCGCGCTCCAGTCGATGGTGGCGCAGAGGAAGCCGCCGACCAGAATGTTCAGCGCACCGAACACATAAGTCGCCCACTTCTGGATCACCAGCAAAGTAGCGTGAC
This sequence comes from Pseudomonas sp. SJZ077, assembly GCF_007993905.1. NCBI lineage: Bacteria > Pseudomonadati > Pseudomonadota > Gammaproteobacteria > Pseudomonadales > Pseudomonadaceae > Pseudomonas > Pseudomonas sp. SJZ077. Next base: position 32,181 of record NZ_VIUJ01000035.1, on the reverse strand, counting down.
CAAGGCCGGACACCGACAAAGTCAGCAGCACGAAAATCGCGATGAAGACCAGGGTCAACACCGGTGCGCTTTTGGCCTCCACCGGCGAACCGAACAGGATTGAGCACAGCGACAGCAGCACGAAGGCGGCGGTGGTGGTGTTGACGGTTTCCCAGCCCAGCCGCGACATCAGCGAAACCAGAGTCGGGCCGATGTTGCCGCGCACCCCGAAGATCGCGCGCGACAGCGTCAGGCTCGGTGCACGACCACGACGACCAGCGATGGAGATGATCCCGACCACCGCGAAAGAACCGGCGGCGCCGAGGATCGCAACGATGATCGCCTGCCAGATCGCCAACCCGCGAAACGCCACCAGCGTGGCACCTAGCGGCAGGCCGAGAATGGAAATGTTAGCCGCGAACCAGACCCAGAACAGTTGAAGCGGGTGACCGTTGCACTCCGCTTCCGGCACCGGTTCGATGCCGCGGGTTTCCAGTTGCCCGGCGCTTTGCCCGGCGTTCGATGAACTCATGAAAATGCTCCTGTTGCCTTTGTTGTGGTTGTGGGCAATGACGGAAGACGAAACTACATCCCGGCGATCCTGGCCGTATTCGTGCTTTCCATTGCGGGGTTATCAATTCGAATAGGTGGTGCGCCCATCGCGAGCAGGCTCGCTTCCACAGGGATAATGCAAGCCGCACGGTACCTGTGGGAGCGAGCCTGCTCGCGAAGAGGCCAGGTCAGTCAGCGCAAGGCCAGAAGCCCTTTTACCAAAGGTTCCAGCTCCAGATCATTAACGGCTTTGACCTGTTCGATCATCGCCACCGGCCAACTCCCAAGCCCCAGGCAGGCCCCGAGCATCGCGCCCAGTATCGCCGCGATGGTATCGGTGTCACCGCCCAGGCTCGCGGCCATGCACAGCGCTTCGAAGGCGTTCATTTCACCAACGGCCACTTGTTGCGCCAGGGCAAACGAGACCACGACCGATTCCTGCGAAGCCACCGACGTGCCGATCACGTCGTACAGCAAATCCGCCAGCAACGCTTTGTCACTGTCGACGCTGATGGTCCGCGCCCAGCTGATGCGCGAGGCAATCCGTCCGCCCGCCACCCAGTGGCCATGACTTTCGGCTTGTTGGGCGATCTGCTGACCGAGGTTCAACGCCTCGCCCAGGTCCATGCCGTTGATGCCGGCCGAAACCACTGCCGCCACCGCCGCCGCACTGGAAATCCCCAGCGTGGTGTTGTGGGTGACCTGGCAGGCCTGCACGACGGCGCTTATAAAACGTTCAGGCTGGGCGACATCCGTGGCGATACCGACCGGCGTGATGCGCATCGCCGCGCCGTTGGTGGTGCCGTAGCGCCCCGCTTCTTCCGGCGAGTGGCCAGCGAGGATCATTTCGATTGCGCGCTTGGTCGAAGGGCCGAGTAAGTCTTGCGAACCCTTGGCCTGCATTCCGGCCTCCCATTCGATCAGCCGCTGAGCGAGCACGGCCGGTTCGATCCGGCCCTCACCGGCCACCAACAATTGACCGACCAGAATCGCCTGTTCGGTGTCGTCGGTAATCGAGCCCTTGGGCATGTTGGCGGCAATCGGTTGATCGGGGCCGGCGTCTTGCAGATCAGTGATCGCACCGAAGCGCGCCGTGATCTCGGCGCGGCTCAGGGATTGCGTCGGCATGCCCAGCGCATCGCCCAGGGCCAGTCCATAGAACGCGCCGAGCGCACGGTCGAGCGCGGTCATTTCGACTCTCCAAACTGCAGGTGCAGACGAAAATGCACCGGATCGAGCAGGCTTTCGACCTGTTCCATGAAACGGTTTTGCCGGTCGTAGGTGGTGCGCAAGGCTTTGAGGAAGACGGTGCCGACCGGACGACCGAGCAACGCGGCGTCTTCGGCGTTCAAGGGTTCTGCGCCGATCCATTGATCGCCGCGTTCACCGATGTAGCCGTAGGCGGCCAGGGTGATGGTCAGGGAATTGTCGATCAGGCCGACCCGTGGCAGGCTTTCCAGGCCTCCGGTGGCGGGCATCAATGAGCGTTCGAGGGACACCAGCTTGCCATCGGTGGAGCGACGGCGCCGGTCGAGGGTGATGAATTGGTCGGTGCCGAAGCGCGGCAGCAAATCAGGCCGCGTGACGGCCTCCAGCCGCAGCACTTCGGTATTGATCAGCGCCCCGCTGTCGGCGAGCGCTTGCGCCCAGCCGCTGCGTTGATCGAGCACCACACCGTCGAAGGTGACGATGGAGCCGACGCCGCTTTGGGTCGCGATGTAGTTGCGTCGTTTCAACTCGGCAAGGGCCTCACGCAGCGTGCCGCGGCTGACTTTGAATTCTTGAGCCAATTGATGCTCGCCCGGCAACAGAAAGCCGTCCTCCATGAGGCCGCTTTCAATCCGCCGGATGAGTTCGTCGACCACCCGTTGTTTCTTGTCAAATCGTACCTGTCTAATCATGTACAAAGTGATAACCGAAACGCGATGGTGTGGGCAAGGACTATTTAAGGGAGGTGACGGAAGGAGTAATCACTGTGGCGAGGGAGCTTGCTAGCGCTCGAGTGCGCAGCACTCGCAAAATCCTGAATCAAAATAGTGATTTTGGGGCCGCTGCGCAGCCCAGCGGGAGCAAGCTCCCTCGCCAAAAAGCGAAGTTAACGTTGTTTGAGACGATCAATCACGACGGCCAACAGCAAGATCGAACCGCGAATCACGTATTGATAGAACGTGTCGATGTTCTTCAGGTTCATCGCATTCTCAATGATCGCCAGAATCAACACCCCGGCAATCACATGCCGGATCATGCCGATCCCGCCGCTCAACGACACCCCGCCCAGCACGCACGCCGAGATCACCGTCAACTCAAACCCTTGGCCAATCATCGGCTGCCCGGAGGTCATCCGCGACGCCAGAATCACCCCGGCCAACGCACCAATCACACCGTGCACGGCAAAGATGATGATCTTGGTCCGGTCAACGTTCACCCCGGCCAGCAACGCCGCTTCCTGGTTGCCGCCGATGGCCATGGTGTTGCGCCCGTAGGTGGTGTAATTCAGCAGCCAGCCGAAAAACAGGAAACACACGATGGTGATCAGGATCGGCACCGGCACGCCAAACAACTGGCCGTTACCGAAAACGAAGAACGACTCCTGCGACACGCCGACCGCTTTGCCATTGGCAAAAATGTAAGCCAGGCCACGAACGATCTGCATGGTCGCCAGGGTGGTGATCAACGCGTTGACACGCAGCTTGGCGATGACGATGCCGTTGATCAGCCCGACAATCAGCCCCATCACCAGCGCCGCACTCACGCCGAGAAACACACTGTCGGTGTCGCGCATCACCACCGCCGCGACCACGCCGGCACAGGCAATCACCGAGCCCACCGACAAATCGAAATGCCCGGACGCCAGGCAATACAACATGGTGCAGGCCGCGATGCCAGTTGTCGAAATCGCCAGGCCCAGGCCGCGCATGTTCAGCGGCGACAGGAAGTTGTCGATCAGCAGCGTGCACAGCACGAAGATGCCGACTGCCGCCAGCAGCATCACCCAGTCGTCGAGAAAGCGCCGCAGGTCCAGTGGTTTGCGTGCAGTGGGCAGAGCGTTGTTTTGGATGGTCATAGTCACCTCTCAGTTCGCCACGCCGTCAGCACGTTGGCGCGGCAAAGCCAGTTGCAGCAGGTTGGATTCATTGGCCTCTGCGCGAGACAACTCGCCGCGCATCGCGCCTTCGCAGAGCACCAGGATGCGGTCGGAAATACCCATCACTTCCATCAGGTCGCTGGACACCACGATCACCGCGATGCCGCTGGCAGCCAGGTTATGGATGATCTGGTAGATCTCGGCTTTCGCGCCGATATCGATGCCGCGCGTCGGTTCATCGAGCAACAGGACTTTCATCGGCATCGACAGCCAGCGGCCGAGAATGGCCTTCTGCTGATTGCCGCCGGACAGGTACATGATTTTCTGCTCGGCGCTCGGCGTCTTCACTTTCAGCGCCTTGATCTGCTTGTCGGCGTTGCCCTTTTCCCACAAGCCGCGCAACAGGCAACCGAACGTGGAATGGGCGCCGCGCGCGCTGATGTTGATGTTCTCGGCGACGCTGGCGAGCGGCAGGATGCCCTCCTTCTTGCGATCTTCGGGACACAGCAGAATCCCGGCCGCGATGGCATCGCGGGGGGAACGCAGTTTCACCTCATGACCACGAAGCTCCAGGCGTCCGGCGGTGTTGCGCGTCAGCCCGCTGAGTATCCGGAACAGCTCGGTACGCCCCGCGCCCACCAGGCCGAACAGCCCGAGAATCTCGCCCTTGTGCACCTCGAAACTCACGGGTTCACGCAGTCCCGGCCCGAGTAAACCGTCAACCTTGAGCGCCACGGCGCCCCGCTGGCGGCTGCGGTAATCGTAGATATCCTGAATGTCGCGCCCGACCATGCACGTCACCAACTGGTCGTGGGTCAGTTCGCTCATGTCCTCGAACGTGCGCACGTAGCGGCCGTCCTTGAACACCGTCACCGCGTTGCAGATGCGGAACACTTCTTCCATGCGATGGGACACGTAAAGCACCACTTTGCCTTCGTCGCGCAGACGCCCGATGATCGCCATCAAGCGATCGATTTCCCGCGCCGACAGGCTGCTGGTGGGTTCGTCGAAGGCAATCACATGCGCGCCACGGGACAACGCCTTCGCAATCTCCACCAGCTGTCGCTGACCGAGGGACAGGCGCCCGACTTTCTCTTGCGGGTCGATTTCATCGGCCAGGCCTTTGAGGCAGGCCAACGCTTGCTGGCGCAGTGCGCCTCGATTGATCAGGCCGAAACTGGCCGGCAGATGACCGAGGAACAGGTTCTCCGCCACGGTCATTTCCGGGACCAGATGCAGCTCTTGGTGGATCACCGCCACCCGACTGGCGATGCTGTCGGCGGTGGACTTGAAGACCATCGTCTGCTCGCCGATCTGCAGGTCGCCGCTGCTCGGCGTGTAAGCACCGCCGAGGATTTTCAGCAGGGTCGATTTGCCGGCGCCGTTCTCGCCCATCAAGGCATGAACCTGCCCCGGATGAGCGACGAAACTGATGCCATCCAGCGCCTTCACCCCGGGAAACGTCTTGCCGATCCCGTTGAAGCGCAGGCTGCCGCCGACGCTGTGCTCATGTGTCTGTACTTGCGCGTGCATAAAACCACCTCATCACACAGATCAGGCGGCCCCGTCGCCAGGGCCGCCGATGAAATCAACCAGCCCTCAGTTCCACAGGCCGATCTTTTCCAGTTCCTGCTTGAAGTTCTCGCGAGTGATCAGCGTCACGTCGTCCATCGCGGTGTACTTCGGTGGTTCTTTGCCGGTGGTGACCCACTCGAACATCATGCTGGCGGTGTTGTAGCCTTCGATGTGCGGGCTCGGCAGCATCGAGCCGAAGAAACCGCTGTTGGCTTTCTTCAGCTCGCCGATAGCATCGGTGCCGTTGATGCCGATGCCGATCACGTTGGCTGCGGCAAACCCGGCGCTTTCGGTGGCGCGCACGCCGCCCAGTACGGTGTTGTCGTTCATGCCGCCGATGATCAGGTTTTTCGCCGCGCCCGGCAGTTTCACCAGGGCCGAGTTGGTGGCGTCCATGCTGCCCGGTACGTCGAGGGTTTTCAGCGCCGAGAACAGGATGTGGTCTTTCGGCATTCCGGCATCTTCCAGCGCTTTGACCGAACCGTCGGTGCGCTTTTTGCCGGTGTCGAGTTCATTGAAGGTGTTGATCACCGCATAGGTTTCTTTCCAGTCCCAGCCGCGTTTTTTCGCTTCGGTGGCCATTGCCGCGCCCTGCTTCTGGCCGACTTCGAATGCGGCCATGCCGAGGTAAGGAACGTCTTCCATGAACTTGCCATTGGCATCGACGAAACGGTCATCGACAGCGATGACTTTCATACCATTGAGCTTGGCCTTGGCCATGATGGCCGGGCCAAGGGAGACGTCCGGCGGGCAGATCACGAAGCCCTTGGCACCATTGGCTGCGAGGCTGTCGATGGCCGAGAGGGTTTTCTCGCCGTCAGGCACGGCGATCTTGATGACAGTGAAGCCCTTGTCTTTCCCGGCCTTTTCGGCGAATGCCCATTCGGTCTGGAACCAGGGCTCTTCCGCCTGCTTGACCAGGAAGCCGATTTTCACTTCCTCGGCCGCCAGCAGCGTGCTGCTCAAGCTGACCGCAGTGACCGCCAAAGCGGCACAGCACAGGGAACGGATCCCACGACGACGATTCATAAGCTGACTCCTTGTTATTTTTTTTGAGCGTTATTTTGAAAGCCGGTACTGCAAATAGTCATATCGTATGATGATTGGATTTCAGACGGAACTCCGCGTCTGAAAGCCGTTTTGCTCAGTCGTGATACATGACCGAGCGTCCACCATCGATGGTGATGCATGAAGCATTGATGAACGGTGCTTCATCGCTGGCCAGGAAGACGGCCGTCATGGCCACTTCCATCGGTTGCCCGATACGTCGCGGCGGATGCAGGTCGAATGCCCTCTGACGTTCGGCCTGGGGGTCGGCAAAACCGTTCCAGTAATCGACGTTCAATTGGGTTTCGATGTAGCCCGGCGCGATCGCATTCACGCGAACGCCCTTTGGCGCGTATTCGATGCCCAGCGCGCGGGTCAGCCCGAGCAAGCCGTGCTTGGCCACCGGGTACGGAAAGCAGCCCGGGATGATGTGGGTGGAATGGGTCGAAGCGATGTTGATGATGCTGCCGATGCCCTGCTCGATCATTTGCGGCAGCACGGCTTTGCAGCCATACCACGCGCCGTCGAGGTCGATGGCGAAGCAGCGATGCCAGTCTTCTTCGGTCATTTCCAGTGGATCGCGGAATACGTTGACCCCAGCGCAGTTGACCAATACGTCGATCCGGCCGTGACGCTCGACGGCCAACCTGGCCATCGCGTGCAGATCTTGCTGCCGGGAGACGTCGGCCTTGATGGCCTGGACATCGAAGCCTTTGTCCCGCCAGTGCGCCGCGACTTTCTCGACTTTTTCGGCCTGAATATCACTGATGATCAGTTTGGCCTGCTGCGACGCGAACGTGGCGACGATGGCCTCGCCGATGCCCTGCGCAGCGCCGGTCAGCAGCACGACCTTGTTTTTCAGGCGCTCGCCTTTGGGCGGTTCGGGCACGGCGGGCAAGGAAAGAGGCTCAGCCATGGATCAAGCCCCCTTTTTTCAGGGACGACAAAAGCCGGGCATCTGTCGATGTCCGGTCAAAAGTCCTTTTGGAAAATCGCTGCATCACTTCACCTGTTTTGTTTTTTTAAGTGTGAGTGCGTGTAACTGATGGCCGACTATAAACCCGACCACCAAATAATCTCAATATATAATTTTACATCCCATATTTTGGGATTTCATCCAGCAAAGCGGGTGCAGGTTTTTCCGGGTACATCGACGCGAATCGACAGCAGCGCGCCGTCCAGCGGGTGGTTGAGCGGGCTCGCGGCGCTGGTGATGTACAGGGTTTTCAAGTCTTCGCCGCCGAACACGCAACTGGTGGGGCGGCTGACCGGCAATTCGATCACGCGGTCGACATAGCCATCCGGGGTTAGCCTGATCAGGCAGCTACCGTCCCAGCGGGCGTTCCAGATGAAACCCTCGGCATCCATCGCCGAGCCATCGGGGCCGCCCCGATCGTGGGGACCGAACCAGACATACGCGGTGTCCAGGTTGCCATCGGTGTGGACGAAATGGCGGTACAAGGTTTTGTCCATGCTGTCGGCGAAAAACAGCGTGGTCTCGTCCTCGCTCCACAGCAACGTGTTGGGAATGCCCAGCCCGCGAAGCAGCGGCGTGACCCGGGCGTCGCGGTCGATGCGAAACAGGCCGCCGGAGCGACGCACAATGGGCAGGTCTTCGCCATTTTCACCGATGTTGTTCTGCATGGTGCCAAGCCAGAGCCGACCCTGTGCATCGCAGCGGGCTTCGTTGGCGCGGTTGCCGGGTTGCGGGTCGGCGACGCAGAGCAAGGTCAGGCGCGGTTCAAGCCCTGGTGAATCAAGGTCCAGCCGATAGACGCCGCTGCTCAACGTCACGAGCGCATCGCCGCTTTCACAGGGGATAAACGCGGACACGTGTTCCGGCATTTTCCAGATTTGCACGTTGGCGCCGATCAGCCGCAGGGCTTGCTTGCCGGCGATGTCCACCCAATACAGCGCCTGGGTCGGCACATCCCAGAACGGACCTTCACCGAGTTGCGCACGGTGTCCGGTAACCGCATTCCACGTCATGAAACCTCCTGTTGTTTTTTATGTGGCGCAAGCCTCTCAGCCGGCTTTTTTGTCGGCCATGACTTTTGGATAAAAGCGTTTGATCGCCAGGTCCGCGTTATCGATCAGGGTCATGCAGGCCCAGACACCCCGCGCGGCATCCCGTGCGGCGATGGCGTCGGCCATGTCTTTGTGAATCGGCAGCGTGCGGCGCAATTCGTCCGGGTCGGCGGCGGACACTTCGAACGACACCGCCAACAACGCGCCAAGGGCCGGGACCATTTGTTCGATGAACTGGTTGTGGCTGGCGGCGAGTATGCACTCGTGGAAGACCTGGTCGGCGCGGTTGTAATCGACGCCGCTGTCCACCGCCCGTTCCAACGCGTTATAGGCCTGCTGGATTGCCTGGACCTGTTCGACCGTCGCGCGTTCGCAGGCCCAGCGCACGGCCATCGGCTCGATGGTGCGGCGCAGATCGAGCAAGTCGTCGACGAAATTTTCCGGCAAGCCGCTGCGCGAAAGCCAACCCACTACTTGCGGGTCGAAGAGGTTCCAGCGTCGCACCGGCAATACCCGTGTACCGACCTTTGGCCCGACTTCGAGCATGCCTTTGGCGACCAGGGTTTTGATGGCTTCGCGGATGACCGTGCGACTGACACCCAACTGCTCACCCAGGTCGGCTTCGACCTTGATGGTTTCACCCGGCTTGACCTGGCCGGCGGCTATCCAGCAACCCAGCCAATCGACGGTCGACGCATGAAAACTGCTGGACATGGACACCTCGATGCAGGAACGACACAAAGCCGTTCGCGATGGGTGTCCACGCTAATCATCATATGATTGGGTGTCAATTTGATTTTTTGGATGACTCACACATCCAATGTGGGAGCGAGCCTGATCGCGATGGCGGCGTAACAGGTAACAATCTAGGTTGATGTTATGGCCTCATCGCGAGCAAGCCCGCCCCACAGTGCTATGCGTTAAGGCTCAAGGCCGATGGGGAAGAATTCACCGCCGCTCCACACACCCAGCCAACGTTGCCCGTCGATCTCACGGGTCACTGCCAACTCCACCAGTTGGTAAAACACATTGCGATGGATCAGGGCTTCGAGGTTGGTGCGTACATGCACGTAGGGTGCTGGCTCTTGCGTGACCGGGTCGATCACCACGCGAATCGGGTGTTCGGTGCCGGCGTCCGTGGTCTCGTCGACGTTGGTGGTGAAGCGCAGAAGCTGGGCTTCGCCCTCGCCTTCCACGTCCACGGCAATCGCCACAAACGGCGCATCATCGACCTTGATGCCCACTTTCTCGACCGGAGTGATCAGAAAATAGTCATCGCCATCGCGGCGAATGATGGTGGAAAACAATTTGACCATCGGCTTGCGCCCGATCGGCGTCCCCAGGTAATACCAGGTGCCGTCGCGGGCGATGCGCATGTCGATGTCGCCACAGAAATCAGGGTTCCACAGGTGGACCGGCGGCAAGCCTTTGGTTTTGGGGATTTGCCCCAACAAGTCGTTGGCTTTTTGCGGGCCACTCATGGCGTTCTCCTTGGATTACTGGTCGCTGAGACCAATCAGGCTGCGCGCGTATTGCTCAAGCGGCGGGCCGATGAGGTCTTGTGGCTTGTTATCGTGGAACGTCAGTAAACCGCCACGACTCTTGATACGTGCAGTATCAATCAAATACTGGGTGCTGGTCTCGATCAACATGATCTGAATCACGCCGCTGTCGATGCCCAGGCGATCCACGTATTCCTGATCGAGCCATTCGTCCGAGTTACCGATTCGGTCATCCGCCTTGGCGAACCGTGTGTAAAGCAGATAATGGGCACCGGCGGCGCGGGCTTCACCCATGGCCTGGTCGAGACCTTCGGGCGCGCGCGCGCGGCGGACCATCGGGAAATATTCGATAAAGCCGTTGAAGGCTTCTTCAGCGACCACGTTAGGTCGCGGATAAGCACTGCCCGGCGGCGCGAAGGCACCTTGGGCGATGTAGATGAATGAGTCCGGCTGAATGCGCAGGTTATTCACCCGACGACTGTCGCTGTGATCCAGCAGCCCTGCATCGCTCATGTGGTAGCGAGTTCCTTCAGCCATATCGCTGACATTCATGCAGCCACCAAGCGCCAAAACGGCCAGCAGCAAAACCAGGCTACGCATCCTACCCTCCAGAGGCCGGTGACGGAAAACCGGCGAATGGCCATTGGATGCAGCTTCCGCGCCAGCTCAAGGATGTTGTGGCCTTATAGATAGCAATCGCGAGCAGGCTTGGAGCGGCGTTCGTACAATGAGGCCCGATCAGCCGCCAATAATCTTCATGATGGTCGCCCCCCCCGAGAACGCCACTTCCTGCTTGTCCCCCAAGGCTTTCACCAGAAGTCGCTGCAACGCTGGCAATGCCTGATGGCGCGGCTTGTCGAGCAGATCGCCGACATAGTGGCGATTGCTCGACGATAAACAGCCATGCAGCCAGCCGGTGGACGACAGGCGCAGGCGTGAACAAGTCCGGCAGAAGGGAACGCTTTCATTGGCGATCACGCCGAAGTGCCCCAGCCCCGGTATTTGGTAACGCACGGCAGTGGCGTCTACGGGTGCATCGGCCTGCAAATACTCGTAACGCTCGCCAATCAGGCTCAGCAACTGCTGAAGGCTGACGAACTGTTGCAGGAAAGCGTTGTTGTCGCTGGCCAGATGACCCATGCGCATCAGCTCGATGAAGCGCAATTCATAGCCACGCTCCAGGCAGTAATCGAGCAGCGGCATCACTTGATCAAGGTTCTGGCCGCGCAGGGGCACCATGTTGACCTTGATTTTAAGGCCGGCGGCCTTGGCCTGATCCATCCCGTCGAGCACGGTCGCCAGGTCGCCGCCACGGGCAATGCTGCGGAACGCGCTGGCATCCAGGGTATCGAGGGAAACGTTGATGCGACGGATGCCGGCGTCTACCAGCAACGGCAGCTTTTTCGCCAGCAGCTGACCATTGGTAGTCAGGCTGATGTCTTCCAGGCCCATCTTGCCGACGGCCGTCATGAAGGCTTCGAGCTTGGGGCTGACCAGCGGCTCGCCACCGGTGATGCGCAAGCGCTCGATGCCCGCCGCTTCGATCAGATATGCCACGCCGCGCGCCATGGCGTCGGCCGACAATTCGTCCTGTGCAGCCACCAGCCGCTTGCCGTTGGGCACGCAGTAGGTACACGCGTAATTGCAGGCTGAGGTCAGGCTGATCCGCAGATTGCGGAAACGCCTGCCTTGACGGTCAACGATCATGGAGCACTCCGGCGAAAGGAATTTGAACGCGTAAAACTTGACTCACAAATCAAGTTTTAGCAAGTCCCATGCCTGAGTATATTCCTGAGGTACTGCGCCATATAGAGAAATCATGGCGCAATAAGGCAACTGAATGGTTCAGCTACTCGGAGTGTCGGTATCGCGCTTGCGCTTGTTGCCCATGCGCACGCCGATATCCATCAGGAACTGGAAGAAACCTTCCTGATCTTCCAGCACATTGCTCCAGAACGGCGAGTGATACAGCGCCACGGCACCGTGCACCAGCGCCCAGGACGCGCAGTAATGGAAGTAAGGCGGCACGTCTTCAAGCTTGCCTTCGCTGATCCGGCCCTTGATCAGCAAGGTCAGGCGTTCGAAGTTCGAGGCGCGGATCTTGTGCAGTTCCTCGACCATCTCCGGCACCTGGTTGCCCTTGACCACCTTCTCTTCCAGGCGATCGAACAAGCGATAGCGTTGCGGATCGCGCATGCGGAATTCGAAGTAGGCCCGGGACAGGGCTTCCTTGTCCTTGTCGACATCAGCCGAATGCAACAGCTCGTTCAGATCACGCTCGTAGTCGAGCATCAGGCGCAGATAGATCTCCGCCTTGGATTTGAAATGCTTGTAGATCGTGCCTTTGCCGATACCGACGGCATCAGCAATCATCTCGACGGTGACACTGTCTTCACCTTGGTCGAGGAACAGCTTGAGCGCGGTATCGAGAATTTCTTGCTCGCGGCGACGAAACTCACGGACCTTACGAGGTTCTTTATGCATAAGAAAAGGTCTGTAGGGGTCAAAATTCGAAGCCGCGTATTATGCCTAACTTGCGCCAAAATGCACGGATCATCCGACCATATCTGTGTTTCTTGATGATTTCACACAGGGTCGCCTGTTGATGAGAACACTTCCGAAGCGCCCGTATTCCAAAATTGTTTAAAAACCGGGACCGGTAAACTGGACTCGGCGCAATACTGATCAATACTTGAACTGTCGGCGGGGCATCTCCCCCAAGTGTCGCGTCGATATAGGTACCAATGGACCGCGTGCCTTTGTTTTACTCCTAATGGTCTTAACCCGGATTCACCCCCCAGAACCCGGGTTTTTTTTGCCTGCGATTCAGCCCTTCACATGCGCCAGCGGAAACAGACGCTTGAAGTTTTCAGTGGTCTGTTCGGCAAATCGCTCGTAAGCCTCACCCCGCAACATTGCCAGAAACTCCGCCACCTCGCGCACGTACTGCGGCAGGTTGGGTTTGCCGCGATAAGGGATCGGCGCCAGGTACGGCGAGTCGGTTTCTACCAGCAATCGATCAGCCGGCACTTTGCTGGCGACGTCACGTAGCGCATCGGCATTGCGAAAAGTGACAATGCCAGACAGGGAAATGTAATAGCCCATGTCCAGCGCAGCCTTGGCCATGTCCCAGTCTTCCGTGAAGCAATGCAACACGCCCGCCTGAGGCAACGCAGCCTCGCGCAGCAAGCTCAACGTATCGGCACGGGCGCCACGGGTGTGGATGATCACCGGTTTGCCTGTTTGCTGGGCGGCCTGCAGGTGCAAGCGAAACGATGCCTGCTGCAACTCTGCCGCTTCCGGCTCGTAGTGATAATCCAGGCCGGTTTCACCGATGGCCACGACACGGGGGTGATTGAGCTCACGCAACAACCAATCCAGCGCCGGAGCGGCACCCGGCTGTACATCCAGAGGATGCACGCCCACTGAACAGTCGACGTCGCCATAACGTTCGGCCAGGGCTTTGACATCCGCGGCATTTTCAACGCTGACGCCGATACATAAAAAGTGCCCTACCCCGCGCTGCCGGGCCGCATCAAGCGCGGCATCCAGGGAGCCGTCGTGGGCGGCGAGGTCAAGACGATCGAGGTGACAATGGGAATCTACGAGCATAAAAGGGCTGCAACTTACATCGTATGAGTGGGAAGGTCGGACTTCAGGGCTCCGGCCAGATGGGTTTCGATTCGACTGCGCGCGGTGTTGTCGCCGTCGTTGAATTGTACGCCGACCCCGGCAGCCCGATTGCCCTGCGCACCGTTGGGCGTAATCCAGGCAACCTTGCCGGCTACCGGGATCTTATCGATCTCATCCATCAGGTTCAGCAGCATGAATACCTCGTCGCCCAACTTGTAGCTCTTGTTGGTCGGGATAAACAGGCCACCGTTCTTGATGAACGGCATGTAGGCCGCGTAAAGCACGGACTTGTCCTTGATGGTCAGGGACAAAATGCCGTTGCGCGGCCCCGGATTGACGGCTTCATTCATGCTGACCTCCATTGCTGATGATCAGAGTCTAGGCACAGACGATCACTTCTGGGTAGGCAAGGATGCCCATTGCACCAGCAGTGCCTCCAGCAACAAGGCCGGATTGAGGTTAGCTTTGCTCATGACCTTCTGACGCTGGGCGAGAATCCAGTCCTGGATATTCAAGACTTTATCCTGAGCGGTTTTCTGCGCCAGGTATTGAATGACCTTGCGCATGTCCGCCAACCCCAGCCCCTGCTCATCCTGGGTCAATTGATAGCGCAGGATCAGACTCGACCAGTCGCAGAACCAGTCGAACAACAGCAACTGCGGGACGGTTTTCCATTCTTCGGCCAATTGCGTCGGCGATTGCTGCTGCTTGAGCAGCTTCTTCACGCCTTCGACCACCAGAGCTCGCTGTTCGCGCACGCCTTGGGCCTGCAACTTGACCGCCGCCAGCGGGGAGCCGGCCGCCAGGGTCAGCAGTTCGATACGCTCTTCTTCCGAGCTGTCCGGCAGGGCCTTGGCCAGCCAGGCAAGACTCATCGCTTCGCTCGGCAGCGGACAAGCCTGTTGTACGCAGCGGCTCTTGATGGTCGGCAGCAGACGACTGGTCTGGTGGCTGACCAACAGCAAAACGGTGTCGCCGGACGGTTCCTCAAGACTTTTGAGCAAGGCGTTCGCGGCGTTGATGTTCATCGACTCGACCGGCTCGATCAACACCACCTTGCGCCCGCCCATTTGGGCGGTCTGGACCACGAAACTGACCAGATTGCGCACCTGATCGACCTTGATCGCCTTGTCGGCCTCTTCGGGTTCCAGGATGTAATTGTCGGGGTGGCTGCCGGCCTTAAGCAGCAGGCAGGACTTGCACTCACCGCAGGCATCCTGCGCGGTCGGACGCTGGCACAGCAAACTGGCCATCAACCGTTCCGCCAGCGCCCGCTTGCCGATCCCGGCCGGGCCATGCAGCAGATAGGCGTGCGCATGTTGCTTGCGACCGGCCAACTGCTGCCAGAGGCTGTCCTGCCACGGATAGGCTTCAGCCACGGGCCAACTCCAGCAGGCGTGGCAGCAAGGCGTCCAGAGACTGCTGAACCTGTGCCAGCGGCTGAGCGGCATCGACCCGCACATAACGCGCCGGGTCAGCTTCAGCGCGCTTGAGGAACGCACTGCGCACGGCATCAAAAAAGGTTCGGCCTTCGAGTTCAAAACGATCCAGGCGACCGCGAGCGCTGGCGCGGGCCAGGCCCACTTCCACCGGCAGATCGAAGATCAGCGTCAGATCCGGGCGCAAATCGCCCTGCACAAAGGTTTCGAGGGCCGCGATACGCTCCAGCGACAAACCACGACCACCGCCCTGATAGGCATAGGTCGAATCTTGTTTTGGAATCATCTCAAATGGAAACAAAATGCTATACTCGCCAAAAAGAAAAATGTAAACAAGATGAAAACCTGCACATAATTAGGGAGATAGGCGCGATGAAGAAAGTGGTTGGATTGGCTGCGAAAGCGAGATCCGGAAAGGACACAGCAGCTGCAATGCTGCTCCAGCACCCTGAGGTGACTGCCTATGCCCTCGCCGACCCACTTAAGCGCGGTTGCCAAGCTCTTTTCAATCTGACCGATGCTCAGACTTGGGATGATAACGTAAAGGAGCTGAAGGTGGATGCCTGGGGGCTTTCCCCGAGGGAATTCTTCCAACGGGTAGGAACCGAGTGGATGAGATCTCAGAACCCACTGCACTGGCTCATGCGAGCGGATCGTGAGATCTATGCCCCTGAGGCAATCTCCCCCCTTTCCCCTGCTCAACTCTCTCACCCAGAGCTGCCCTTCATCCTTGGCGCCAAGGCCTTTTTCAACCTCAGCGATGAACAGTGCTGGAGTGCAGGTGCGGGTAAAGAACCGGACAGCTTCTGGAACATGACGCCTTCCGAAATGATCGACCTAATCAAAGCCAGAGCTCTTAAAGACTTCCCTGACTTCTTTGAGCGAAGAGCTTCTACGCCCACTCAAAACTTCAATGAAACGGCCTATATCAACAAGCCGACTCTTGATACTGAAGGCAAAAGCACAGTCATCATTAAAGACATCCGCTTTGAAAATGAAGCTGCATACATCAGAGACTTGAATGGTGCCATCTTGCACATCATGAGAGATAACGCGAAAGCAGTTAACTCCCACCCATCCGAGTTCGGCATTGAAGTGCGGGCAGGAGATATTGTCATCAAAAACAATGGCACCCTGATCGAGTATCAAGAAGCGTTGGAAACGGCTTGGAAAACCCTGCTCAAGACTAGGCAAGATCGAGGTTAAAAATGGAGCACCTCTGGAAAGCTAAATCTTTTGAGCATGAAACTGTCTTCACCTCAGACAATATCGAGGTCGAATGCACTTTCCAAGGACATCTTTTCTACAGCAAACTTAATCCACTTTGCATTGCACTTGACCTAGTGTTTCGCAAATATGCTCCCACTCGGACTCGCGTCGCTACAAGTTCACTTCGGCGAGCAATTTGGATTTTCTTTGACTTTGTGCAAGGCTTCAACCTTCGCCAACCCAAACCACTGCAAGTCAAGGCCCTCTCGGACATTAGCGCAGAGGTCTACAACGGTTTTCAAGATTACCTGAAGCTAAATGAAGAGCCAATCAGCAACGCGGCAACCCTCAAATCTGCGCTGAATAACGCTGCCCTTTTGTCAGAAGTCATTCCCGACTTGCTTCTGCCATACGTTGATAAGGCAACGACACTAAAGCCACGAGCGCCGCTGAATGATGACGCCGACGAAGCTCTTGAAGTAGCCTTCAAGAAGCATATTGATTCTCTATATGGGAAAATTCAATTTCGACTTGAAGTTGACGCTGCCCCTCCCTATACCTTTGAGGAAGTTCACAGCCTAATAGTACCCAACCTTTCCAGATCAAACATATTCCAATGGGTGCAGTTTTGCCGTAACGGAAAAAAATTCCCTAGCGACAAATCTCTTAAGGAACGACTCGCTGCATCGCCCGATCTAGAACTGAAAAAAATTTCAGAGATGGAAAACTGGCGACAAGCATTTTACGAAACCTATGCTGAGCGTGGTAAAGAACATAGGTTCGCAAACCCAAAAAACCCGTTCAGCAATGTGAATCTCATAGGTTTTACTCCCGATCCAGCAAGGGTTCACAAGACGCTACTGGAAGTTGGATATCCATTTGAATTCGACTTGGATACCATCGGGAATAAATATGGGACAGTGGGAATAAATAGCGTAAGCTACTGCGTCGATCTTGTTCAACTTTTGATGCTGAGATGGCGTCAACCCCTCAGAAGCCCTAAAACTAAGCCGCTGCCTACTTGGGACGACTTCCTGAGCATGTATTATCCTTCCATGGAGGATATGGCATGTCTCGTCCAGTTCATCATGCTTCAAACGAACTGGAATAAGGAAACGGTGTTAGCGCTGGATCCCGACAACTGCGAGCACGCTCTGACAGGTGCAATGGATGAGCAGTATGTGGTTATGCAGTCAGAGAAGAATAGAAGCCAGGGCACAGGCAAACCTTATTACGCGCCTAAAGAAATAATTGCTACCAGCACACGTTCTGACAAGTATTCAGCGTGGAGCCTGTTTTCGTTAGCTAATGCTCTCTCGGCGCCCTTAATCCCGTATGACTTCGACTACATCAATCACGGAAAGACCACAGCGGATTTCAACAAAGCTTTCCTTTGCATCCGCTATTTCGGTGATTGGGTTAAGAAGGGAGGCCGACATACTTCAGTCTCAAATGATAAAGCCTTCCTTCAAGGCATTAAGCAGTTCCTCAAGACTCACGAGATTTATGAAAATGGTGAACGTCTCACTGGAGCTAAAGACTTAACGCCCAAGTTGCGTCCGACTTGGGTTAAACGGAGGAAGCAGGCGGGAGACACATCCCACGGATTGCTCGCGATGTTTCTTGGTCATAACTGCCCGACTACAACAGACATCCATTATGACAATTCTCCGTATGCTCAAGCTGAACGTTATGCTCGTCTCGAGTCTGAACTGGAAGCAATTCTTGGCTTGCTTTACACCGGAAAGTTCGATGGCATTGTCGGAACGCCAATTCAAGAGCCTGTAAACCTTCCTTTCAAGGTCTTCCATATTCCAGGCATGGAGAGGCCCCTATGGGCGTGTACGAACCAAAAGAATCCAACTTGGCACGGCGCCAAGTCACGTGTTAGGCCGGGAGAAAAGTGCTATGTGGTCAGCAAATGCGTTTTCTGCTCCCGGGCATACATGTTTGAAGATTCGCTGCCGTACCTGATGGAGCGACGTATTCATGTCGTCGAGATCATGGATGACCAACCACCGTCAGCTTCTGACTACAGCAGTGAGTTGGAAATTGAAATCGCCTTGATTGACGACATATTGGACAACTGGGAAGACGATCGCGCAATCAAAGAGGCCGCTCGTTATCAGCGCCGAAATACGCCACTTTTACCTCGAGATTTGAATTTTCTCCAAGTAATTCTCGAAGAGGAAGACAGAGAATGAGCCGTAAGCCACTTGCAATGAACGATACCGAATCAAAAAGCTTTGCGGAAGAGCTTGAGGCTGACTTCTTTGATGACATGCAAGACGCTGCGGAGCAGGAGCTAGAGCGCCTTCTTCTGGAAACTGGCGGAACAGCACAGCAAACTCACAGCTCACTGCTGAAAAAACTTAAGCTGTATCCCGATGGGAGCTTCCCTGTCTCATGCTATTCGTTGTATAGCGACTCCAGCTGGATTTTATTCAAAGACAAATATGGCTCTGTCACACGAGTCTCTTTTGAAGGGCTTCTGCCAGATGTTGCAGAGTTTAAAAAGTCGTTTATTTACCATCTAATCCCTGAGTACGCTCCATTTGGTGGTATCCGCGCGTACTCCACAACCAAGAGCCATAGCTCTGCGTTTCGAATCCTAGATAGGTATGTTTTCCAGGATAATCACTTGTCGGGAGACGCAGAGTCGTTTTCATTTATCTCGTCACAGCTTTTGATTCGAGCTCTGGACAAGGCTAAAGAGGCGTCAGCTTTCACCCACTATACATACCTATTCCACCACATCCGCTTCTGGCTGTCGCTTAGCGCTCAGCAGCTGTTGCCAGTGGAGCATCGCATTTTCGTTTCTGCAAACACCGTGGACACCCCTGAGCGCAGAAAGGATGTGATTCGTCACTTCACTGGTTCGCTTTCTACTTGGATTCCATTTACCGAGCCGGAGCTCAAAAAATTGGCTGAGTACGCTTTTCTTTGGACTGACAAAGGGATTCCGTTGCTCCTTAAAGCCAAAGAGTACATTCAGTCTAATGGCTTAGACCAGTTCAACAGCAAGACCTTGACACGCTATCAAGAAGATCTTGAGCTGGAGAAAGCACTGAATCTTGAGGTTGATGGAGAACAGATTCTCACACTCACCAAGATCCCCCGTAAATACGACTCTGCTCAGTTTTGGAACTACTCATGGCTTCGCAGCTACAAGAATGCTCTCGACTGCGTCCGAAATGGGATTTACATTTTGGTTGCGCTCATCAGTGGTTTGCGTGCGAGTGAGCTCGAGCCGCTCAAATTTGAGCACATTATCAAAGGCAAAGATGGACGATACCAACTCCAAGTGACCCGCTTTAAAACAAGTCGGGATCCAAACCACAAAGGAGATACCTCTTTCCTGCCGCTCCCAGTTTTTATTGGCAAGAAAATTGAAGAATACAAGCAGCTGAGAGCTATCTGCGGATTGGAACGCCAATGTTATCTTTTCCAGTCCAACCGGAGCACGAAACAGATCAAGAAACAAGACTCTGTTCGTGTTGAGCGCATTACCGACGAACTGGAAGAAGTGCTTGGCATCGAACGGATCCATACGCACCGCTTCCGCAAGACGATCGCCGAAATATTGATCAATCGAAGCGAGCGAAACATCGACATCATTCGCCTTCTGTTCGGACACGCCAGCTATGCCATGACGCTCCGCTACATTGGTCGTAACCCTTACATTGTTCAGAGTGTGGCACACGCTATTGAGCAGAATTACATCGAAGATTTCACTGATATCATTACGTCTGTGAAGACTTCCAGCTCGTCGGGTGAGAGCGCTCGGCGCCTGGTAGAAAAAATCGCTGCGCGACCTGATGCCTTCAGTGGTAAACAGCTTAAGGTCACGATTTTCACCTATGTGAGCCATCTGTTGTCTTCTGGTGAACCGTTTTTCATTCACAGGACGGCAGTCGGAAGCTACTGTGTTAGCAGCGAGTTGTACTCCTCGCCTAATCTTCCGCCCTGCTTAGCTCGCCGTAAAGAAGTCGTGACGAAAGAGCTTCCGGATCCCCTCTTCTGCGATACGGCTTGCCAGCATGCAGTAATTGTGGACAAAGCCGCGAAAGCTCTCGAGGACAACGTTATTTTCTATCAGCACATGCTGGACAATGCCAGCGACACTCTGTCTGAAAATTCGAAGACGATGCTCCAGCAGAAGATTCTGGAGAACTCTCGGCACCTTGATACGTTGAAGAACAACAAGTCTTACCAGCTGATTCCAACGGTGGAAGCACAAGCATGAGCGGCGTGGACACTCGCAATAAGCTGATTGAGATTATCAAACAGCATCAGCTGGATAACGGCATGACCAAGCTACCTATTGGCAAGCTATCCAACCTTGCCGGGATTACCCGGCAAGCGTTCAATCGTTATTATGGTGATCTAAAGGACTATGCGAAAGGCAGTCAATCCATCTCTAAGCTGCTAGTCAGTGATTGCACCTCTCTCAGCCAACTGCTGGAGAGCAAGGAGAAAAGGCTTGCTCAGTTAGAGTTTCAGCTGATCGAAATCCAGGCAACCCATAAGGCCGAACTGACCGAAGCCTTGAACAAGCATATTACATCACTAATGAATAACGATGTGATGATTTATGAGTCAGGTCAAATAAGTGCAACACTCACAAGCCAAAACAACCACAATGCTCAGCTTATCAAGCGCGTAACTGAGCTTGAGGTAAGCAACACCCAGCTTATAGCGGACGCCACGTCCACTTACAATTTTAACAATGAAAGCAACTCAATAAAGTCTTCTAAAAACTTTATTCCGCTCGAGATTGACGTCAAGGCCCTTTGCAAGAGCTACGCCGTATCAAATGACTTTGACGAGTACGAAGACGCCAAAGACGCGGAGATCCAAAAGAACATAAAAATCATTAAGGCCTTGCCTAGCCTCGAAAAGGTGGACATTGTAGTTTTTCAGGAACGGTATATTTCAGACTTCGGCTCATTCTGCAAGACCATTAACCCCAGACCTGATCATGTACTTGTCGCGCTTCAGCTCCCCCTATACAGCCGAGCCGAAATCCAGCTCATCGTAAAAGAGCTAACGCCGGTAGCATCTATCTCAATCTACGTCCCCTACAGTTCGTCTGAGGCAGTAATAGCATCCAAACGCAAGTTCATTTACAGAGGTGTGCCAGAAGAAGAACTAAAAGATGCCGATGAGGCCAGAGTGCCGCTGATGGATTGGGGTTTCGATTCCATCCAAGTAAAGCGTATCAAGCAGGGTGACTAATGATCAAGTTTGAAATCAAGCCAATCAAGTACTACAGCTCGACACTGCTTGCCAACGTTGAGCACTATGTCCTTATAGCTGAGAAAGATAAAAAACGTATTTTGGTCAGCATCCCCAACATCTACCTGTACAGAAAAAGTAGATCTTCAATGCAGACATCGAAGCGATATGCAACCCTTATCGCACAGTTTTATCGATTTCTTTCTAATTTTGAAAAATTCAAGCTAGTAGAGCCAGGCGACTATCATATTCATGTCTCCAACGTGGAGATCCGCCACTGGCAAATATTTAGACAGCAAAAGAGAATAAGCCGAGGCACCCCTCACCCGACCTCTGAAACAATCTATAGCGATGCAACAACAGTCTACTATTTTTTTAAATGGCTGTCGGATGAAGGCATTCCTACCGGCGTTAAAATTCGACTTAAGACCTGGGTCGCCAACTTCAAGGATCGCCGCCTTCTTAACTATCTTGCTAAAAAGACGAAACTCTCCCTTGATACAGACCCGATTCGCGTACTGGACAAGCAAGCTAGGCAAAAAAAGGCTGTGCATCTGATCAAGCACAGCGAGGTTAAAACTCTTCTCTCGGTTTATCCCGACAAGGTTTACGCAGTACTTTTCAACTTTGCTTTAGCTACTGCCATGCGCCCGATGGAACTGGTGAAATTCCCCTATATGGGAAACGGGAAAAATCGCCACATCTTGCCTTATAGCCAGATGGACAGCGAGATTAAATCGCATGACTATAACGTCTTCGGCAAAGGTAACAAATTTAGGGATATTAAAATTCCCGACTATGCTCTTAAGATGCTCGAAGATGAGTACATCAAGAATGAGTACCCTGCCAGAGCCAGACTGTACCGTAAAAAGTTTGGCAAAAAATGCCCTCTATCGATACTTTTCTTGACTGCAGAAGGTGTACCGGTAACCCCAAGCATGATTGCTAATGCTACCAACTATGCCAAGCGGCTAGCCGTCGCCAAGGATCCTAGCTTTGCCACTACGAATATTTTCTACCATGCTCGTAAGTGGTGGCCGACCATGATGATGGTGCAGCACCATAACGGTGAAGACATCCTAAAGAAGGATGCTGAGGTCATGCATGTCGCGCTTACCCAGGTGATCATCAACCAGATGGGGCATGAAGACCCTAGTACCACCTACCAACACTACTTGGTTTTGGCGCGGTACCTGGTCATGGCAAACAGAGGAATCACCCATGAGACTATCCATGAAGATGCTCTGAACATTCATGAGGCTCTCGAAAAGTTTGGGTGACGAGGCCACGCTTCTGGAGAGCTTCGGCTCTCCCGCTTAATCTGTTGCCCTGACTTTACCCCTTCCCCCCCTTTCCTCCTTACAAGAGCGCATTCAGCCGGTCTATTCAAGCCCGAAGCTGCGATTGGCTTATCCGGAGGTGCCCTTTGGCGCCGGCGATCCATTGCACTGGAGTGCCAGGCAGGCTTCCCTCTCACTGGCTGGTACAATCCCAGGAAGACTACAGCGCTGTACTAGCGAAACGCGACTGGAGCAAGATATTCTCAAAAAAGTTTGACTGAAAAGCACACTGAAACCATTGCTCCTGACCAAGCCAGGGGACGTAGGTGTGTCAGAGATGCTAACTCATCAATTCGTCACAGAAGGACATACTTTTGCGTGCCGGTCAGATTAGTAAGAACAATCATGTTGGTTGATGGGATTCTGACCCAATGGTCAAAATCGTATCAACACCAACAAGCTTATGCTCCTTTCCGCGCGCATATGCCCCAAAACGGTGGTCACGCAGTGCCCTGAATCTCTGAACCAGCCCAATCTTTCGGCACCATCGTAGACGATCCCCGGATTGCCATGCTAATTTCTCCGCCTCTGATCTCCTTGGATCAAACGGTCGGCTCGTGAAGGCTCAATGCCACAGGTTGCAACACCTCTTTATCGCACGCATTTCGACGATAGTCAGCGGGCAGCCGACACCCTGGCGACCGGAGAATTGCTATGCGCGTCCCAGTCTATCCACAAGACCTGATCCGTAATCGTGGCTTCAAAAGCCTTGCCAAGCAGTTGCAACAGCACTGGCGTGGCCCAACTCCAATTTCGCTTGCAGAGGCTCAAAAAACGCTCGCGCAAGGACTGGGCTATCAGAACTTTTACGATCTCAACGAAGCCTCAAAGGTCTGCCAACCTGATGAGCCTGTACCGTCAGAAGCCACTGTCAGGCATGCAATTGGTTCAACCATTAAAGCTACCCTGCAGCCGGAAGCATGGCTGTCTGTAGATCAACGGGAGCTGGAACAGCTCGTAACCGATCTCTCCCTAAAAAAACTCGTAGCCTTCAAACGTCTGCTGCTTGCTCCCGATGCTGGTCATAACCCGTTATTAAAACTGGTTAGCGGGGCTCAGCCAGGACTGTCCAAAGAACACATTCAGCTCTTGGAAAAGATCCTTTCCGAATCTGGCGACTTGAGGGATCGGGCTCTGTTTGCATGCATGCTGGGTGCGCTGCGTTCAAGCGAGATCCTATCGGCGAGAATGCATCATGGTGCTGCGGTGTATGGGGTGAAGACCTTTGACACCAAGAGGGTACTCGATGCAATTCCAGAACGGCACAGGGCGATCTTTAATCAGTACGTGAAGGCTTCAAAGCTGTCGGACGTAGAGTATCTTTTTCGTGCGGCTAATGCCCCTGGGCGCCCACTATCGTCTGATGCGCTGAGAAGGATCTGTGCCTCGTGGGCTCGCAAAGCAAGTATTCATGTGAGTCTACTCACGCCCCACGGCGTCCGCAGAACTACGGATAATTACACGGACTTGATGCGCCAAAGGAGGGAGAGGACGGGCCACTACCCAGCAGACATGTCCTTGGCATACGTTGCCGGACTGCCGACAATCAGAATACCTTAGGTTTTGAGCAATTGGCTTCCAATCCAACGCCCATAATGTCGGCATCCAACTGAAATCCGCACCTAGGAATGCTCATGACCACCTGCACCCTTGCTCTACAATTGCGGGATGCTAAGCATGTTGTTGTCGTCACAGGTGCTGGGCGTCAGCCGAGAGCGGCATCCCAACATTCCGGGATGCGCTGACGGGACTTTGGGAGCGCTTCGACCGCGAAGCATTCAGAGCCGATCCAGCACTATGTTGGGGATGGTAGCGAAGAGCTACGAACTTTTGCTTCGCATTATACCAACGCAGCATGGGCGTCATAAGGTGACTACGATGCAAGACAGCGATACTGTTTTCGCAGGGTGCCCCTCCATGCTCGAAGGCCTGTCGCATTTCAACGCCAGGAAATGGCATGCTGGTTTATACGACAATCGCCCCAAAGGACTTAAGCAAACGATAGAGTCGATGGGGTTGGTTTGGCAAGGTACCTGCCATCGAGGCATGGACGATGCTCGAAATGTTGCTTCCATCGTTAAAGAAATACTCGCCTGACTGCTCGAGCCGGGCCGTGGCCCGAAAATGCGACTTTCCCCAAGAGCTATTGGCAAGCTGGCGTTGGCTCTGGCCCGATGCGCCTGCTAAGTACCTGAGTACACGGGCAGCTTGAGAGCTTACAGAGTTCGCTGTGACGAGAGACTCCAACCAATCAGCAACCCCTCATTTGCCTTTAGGGAAGGACGAGGATAATGTCCAGCAATGAAGCATCGGCGTCCTCCTCACACCGCACATCCGCAGCCCATCCAACGTCTAGGCAGCGACCAATGAACCCCACTGAACGAGCCCCATGAAAGACAGGACACCGTTTCCCCCTTACGATAAGGGATAGGCAAACGGTTATGTTTATGACTAATAGCAACGATAAGAGTGGTGAGCTTTTGGGCCAGGAGCGGCGTCGTCGCTGGAGCCCAGAGCAGAAACTGGCCATGGTTCGAGAGAGCCTTGAGCCAGGACAAAGCGTTTCAGTGGTGGCTCGGCGCAACGGCATCAATGCCAATCAGTTGTTCTTGTGGCGCAAGCTGTATCAGGACGGCAGCCTGTCGGCGGTCAGTGCTGGCGAAGCCGTGGTGCCTGCCTCCGAGCTAAGCGATGCGCTCAAGCAGATCCGTGAACTGCAACGGATGCTGGGCAAGAAAACGATGGAAGCCGAAATCCTCAAAGAGGCCGTGGAGATCGCCCGGTCGCGAAAATGGATTGCGCACTCACCCTTGTTGCCGGGGGACGACCAGTGAAGCTGGTCAGCGAATGTCTCGGTGTGGCGCGCTCGCAATTAACGGTTCGAATCAAGCAATCGGTATCGCCCAAAGTGCGGCGAAGCAGGCCTGTGAACGATGTAGAACTGGTCGCTGAAATCCAGCAAGAGGTCAGCGAACTGCCCAGCTATGGATACCGTCGCGTCTGGGGACTGCTGCGTCGTGCACGTGAAAAGCGGTCGCTGCCGGCGGTCAACGTGAAACGGGTTTACCGGGTGATGCGTGACCACAACCTTTTGCTTGAACGCTGGATCAAACAGCCCGGCGTGCCGCGTCGGCACGAAGGCCGTATTGCGGTGGAAACCAGTGATACGCGTTGGTGCTCGGACGGCTTTGAGTTCCGTTGCGAGGACGGTGCCAAACTGAGCGTGACCTTCGCCCTCGATTGCTGTGATCGCGAAGCCATCGGCTGGGTCGCGAGCCCGACCGGGTACAGCGGCGATGATATCCGCGACTTGATGCTGGAAAGCGTGGAGAAGCGCTTTGGTGATCAACTGCCCGCTACGCCGGTGCAATGGCTAAGCGACAACGGCTCGGCGTACACCGCCGAACAGACACGCCTGTTTGCTCGACAGATCGGTTTGAAGCCGGTGACCACCCCAGTTCGCAGCCCGCAGAGCAACGGCATGGCCGAGAGCTTCGTGAAGACGCTCAAACGTGATTATGTGGCGCACATGCCCAAGCCGGATCGAGAAACGGC
The DNA here is from genome assembly GCF_007993905.1 of Pseudomonas sp. SJZ077. Lineage (NCBI taxonomy): Bacteria > Pseudomonadati > Pseudomonadota > Gammaproteobacteria > Pseudomonadales > Pseudomonadaceae > Pseudomonas > Pseudomonas sp. SJZ077. The sequence goes on along the minus strand of NZ_VIUJ01000035.1, from coordinate 5,999 downwards.
GCTGCGCAACCTGGCAATTGCCTTCGAGCATTACAACGAGCAGCATCCGCACAGCGCCTTGAAATATCGTTCACCGAGGGAGTTCAGGCGCTTAGCGGGAACATCAATTTAACGGGGAGTTGGTGTCCGGTTTGGTAGGGGCAAGTCCACCCACCCATGCAGAACTTCAAACATCTAGTTATAGTGAAATTGTTACTTGGCGTCATCTGAGTGACAGTACAGCAATCCGCTACATCTGCCTCCAGGATCTAAACACTAGTGGCTATGCCGTTGCGGTTGCTGACTATTTCTCAGACCCTAGATCGTCCGATGCAGTACCGTTTGATCGACGTCTTGTTGAGAAGCTCAAAGGTGCGAGTGGAGAGCTTGAGTGGTGCAGCACGCTCAAGGACGCCATGGATGTACAGGACGCCGGCATTTGAGGCTTAAGGCAAACATGAGCAACGTGAACGAATGGTAGATTTTCTCTGAGCTGGAACCAGCGCAGGCGGGCCTCTCCGGCCCGGAAAGACGAATGAGCTTTTTACATGACTCTGAAAGCCTCTGGCATTCCACGAGCAGCAAACACTTCGGCGTTGCGGCTTCCCACCCCCTGTGTATGTCTATTGGGCTCCATCTCGCGCCTCTGATAGCATGTCCCCCGTAAATCGATTTTCCTGGGTCGAGCGGTCGGCACGCATAGGTAACCCACAGGTAGCTACATCCTTCTTTTTTGCATGCATTCGACACTGGTCACTGCGGGCAGCCGACACCGCGTAGACAATTGGAGAATGACTATGCGCGTTCCTATTTTCCCTCAAGATCTCACCGCCGGCGGATTCACGCGACTAGCAAAACGACTAAAACGTGACTGGCCGGGCCCCCATCCGCTCCGCCTTTCTGAGGCACAAGAACTCCTCGCCCGCTGCCTTGGATACGCGAGTTACCACGAACTGTATCAGTCAGCTGGAGTCCATCCGGAAAACGTCGACTTCCCGCCTTTGGGAGTCTTGATGGTTGAGTGTCTCCATACGATCTGGTCGGAAGTGTTCAATGGTGGTTACTGCCAGTCGACAGCCTTACACAGAAAGGCGGCAATCCCCTGATGGGAGTTCAGGGTAAGCATGGCTTGGCCTATCGCTTGGGAGTGGCGATCCCTTCGCCTCACGGAGCGAAAGGATCATGAGGCCGTAAGGGGCCGGCGAACACACCTTCCGAGCCCGGCCGATAAGGGCGATTGTGTCCGCGTATTTTTAAGCGGACGCAATTACCCTTAACGCCAGGATCGCCATGCGCCAACGTAAGTCCTACCTGAAATCCTTCAAAACCCAAGTCGTCCAAGAGTGCGAACAACCCGGTGTTTCCGTGGCGGCTATTGCGATGAGGCACGGTATCAACGCCAATGTCGTTCGCCGGTGGATACCGCTTTACCGCGATCAGCAGGCAGTCGTGCTGCCAGCTTTCATTCCTTTGAAAGTCGAACCAAAACCAAAGGCTGAAGCGTTGACGATCATTGAATTACCGCTTGGCCAGCAAACGCTCACGGTGAAGTGGCCATCCTCAGATCCCGAGGGATGCGCCCGCTTCCTCCGAGGACTCACCCAATGATACGCATCGATTCCATCTGGCTCGCCACCGAGCCGATGGACATGCGTGCAGGCACCGAGACCGCATTAGCCAGGGTGATTGCGGTGTTCGGTGCGGCAAAGCCGCACTGCGCCTATCTGTTCGCCAACCGCCGCGCCACTCGCATGAAAGTTCTGGTGCATGACGGGTTTGGCATTTGGCTGGCGGCTCGCAGGCTGAACCAAGGCAAGTTTCACTGGCCAAGGATTCGGCATGGCTCTGAAATGAAGTTGGATGCCGAGCAACTTCAAGCCTTAGTGCTGGGCCTGCCATGGCAACGCGTGGGTTCTGGCAGCGCGATCACACTGCTTTAAAGGCCACCATTAGCTTATCGGTCTATCGCTGTGAATGCCCGCTCTGGCAAAATCCGCAGCATGACTTCTTCGCCCAATCTCGACCAAATGTCCCCCGACCAACTGCGTGCCTTGGCAGCGCAGTTGCTGTCGCAGGTCGACACTATGGGCAAGAAGATCAACCGCGACCAAACGGTGATCGAGAAGCTGACCCACGAGATCGCACAACTCAAGCGCTTGAAGTTTGCCAAGCGCAGCGAGCAGTTGAATCCGCAGCAGGCCAGCTTGCTCGATGACTTGATCGATACCGATATCGCGGCGATTGAAGCAGAGCTTCAGGCCTTGCAAGCAGTGCCAGCGGCGACCGAAAAAAAGCAAAAACCTAAGCGCACTGCGTTGCCGGCAGAGTTTCCACGCACGTTGATCCATCACGAGCCCGACAATACTCACTGCCCATGTGGCTGCGCACTGAAACGCATCGGTGAAGACGTCAGCGAGAAGCTGGACTACACGCCCGGCGTGTTTACCGTTGAACGCCATGTCCGTGGCAAGTGGGTGTGCGATGACTGCGAAACGCTGATCCAGGCACCCGTTCCGGCGCAGGTCATCGACAAGGGCATCCCGACCGCCGGGTTGCTGGCCCCTGTCATGATCGCCAAGTTTGCTGACCATCTGCCTCTTTACCGCCAGGAATCGATTTTCGGTCGGGCTGGCTTGGCAATTCCGCGTTCAACCTTGGCTCAATGGGTTGGTGTTACTGGCGTGCAGTTGCAGCCTCTGGTCGATGCGCTGCGCGACGTAGTGCTCGGGCAACTGGTCATCCACGCCGATGAAACACCGGTTCAGATGCTCGCTCCGGGCTCAAAGAAAACCCATCGCTCTTATGTCTGGGCCTACGCTACCAGCCAATTCTGCGAAACAGCGGCAGTCGTTTACGACTTCAGCCCCAGCCGCGCCGGTGAGCATGCTCGCAACTTCCTACAAGACTGGAAGGGCAAGCTGGTCTGCGATGATTTTGGCGGTTACAAGGCCAGCTTCGAACTCGGCGTGACCGAGATCGGCTGCATGGCCCACGCACGGCGCAAGTTCTTCGAGCTGCACGCCACTAACAAGAGCCAGCTCGCCGAACAGGCCTTGCGTTACATCCAGTTGCTGTACGAAATCGAAAGCGAAGTACGAGACCTGGAGCCGGATTTACGGCGCCGAATACGGCAAGAAAAAGCTGTACCGGTGATGGATATGCTGCATGCCTGGATGAACGCTCAGCGCGATCTCGTGCCCGAAGGTTCAGCTATCAGCAAAGCACTGGATTACAGCCTGAAACGCTGGGCAGCGCTGTCGCGCTACCTCGATGACGGGGCCGTACCCATAGACAACAATTGGGCGGAGAACCAAATCCGACCATGGGCTCTTGGACGCAAGAACTGGCTCTTCGCAGGGTCGCTACGCAGTGGAAAACGGGCGGCGGCGATCATGAGTTTGATCCAGTCTGCGCGGCTGAATGGTCATGATCCGTATGCCTATCTGAAGAACGTTCTCACGCGACTGCCGACGCAGCGGGCGAGTGAGATTGACGAGTTGCTGCCGCATAAGTGGCTGCCGGTCTAATTACGCAAGGCGTGATGCCCGGACGCATACATGAGGCCCTAAAAAATGTCGATTACATTGGCCTGATCCCATGACTCTCAGCGAAGCATAAACCGGACACTACCGCTTATGAGGCTCGTAGGTACTTTACTGACTCAAAGCGTGACTTGATGGGTTTGGTATATTTCAAACCAATTTTCTTGAAGATTTCAGGACGCAACAGAAGCTCTATTACACGGTAGAACTCTTCCCGGTTTTCAGCCGTTTTGAATCTGATTGCAATCGACCAATTTCTAAAACGGGCATCCGTTAACCCTTTAGTAGCAGCGAACCCATGCTCGTTTATTACCCCCGTGCGGATTAGGCTAGTCAGCGACTTAAACTCCTTACTCCAAATCTTGGTGCTCCTGAGATCTACAGTGACGCTAAAACGGTGCTTTATCATCGGAGTGGCTCCACGGTTGTTTTTCAGATTGACCTAAGGGGCTTACGTTTCTTTCTTACTCTTCCCACTCCCACTCATTTTCGAGCTTGGTCAGGAGCCGGGCTGGAACATTTCTCCAAGCGACCATTTTTTTGGTCTCCATCACCGTATAGATCCCATGGTATTTGAGTCTGGTGTCCGACGGCTTGAAGGTCTTATCGAAGTAAGCATCAAGCTCATCGAGTGCCTCGGCTACACGGTGGTCGTAGCTGTCGGGGTCATCGTCCTGGCGGTTTAGTGGTGTGCGCTGCTGTGCTTCCCAGGCGTGCCCCAGGATGAGGTCATCGCCGTCGTCCTCACTCCCATGGATATGAAGTACTTGCTCAGGATCGATCCCATAGAGCTTGGAGAGGGTGTTGGTGTAGTTGAAAGTCAGATAGAACGCTTGAGGGTCAAGCGTCTTGAGACGCATACCTGATAGAAGAATTTGTCGGCAACACGCGCTGCCTTGTCCTATCGAAAACGCCTCAGGTTACTAATCGAATAGACGAGCTCACTCAAGCCTGGGACAGCACACGGCTTGGTAACGCCCAGGAAAAATAAGACAGCCACATGATCGATGACAACATCTTCACCTACATGAGAAAACGTAAAGCTTAGCCGGGCCCTGCTGGCCCGAAGTATCGACTATAGGAAAAATGGCTCAACACGGCTCCTGCTGCTGCTGTACCGTCGTTCCTGCGATGAGAAGCACGACGCACCGTCATAAATTGTCTCAGCTTAAGCCCGCCCCGTTCTTGAAATCGTCTTGTTTTGCCGGTACTTCTAAGTCACCAATGTCATGCACGGAAAGCAACCATGCACGCAAGATTCAGAGTGATTGAAACCACGACACTCGACGATGGCAGCAAGCGATTCAGGGTTGTCGACCTTGTAGAGGGAGGTTCAGCTAGCAAGCATGGCGCGTTCAAAGTCAGGGGGGAGGCAGACGCTGTCTGTTCGCTCCTGAATACCGATCCCCCACGTGAAAGCCGTGTAAGTCGGGCTTCAGCGAGTTCCTAATCCACTCGTTTCGGAACCGGGCGCCTGATGACTATGCGAGAGTGAATACCTATAGCGCAGTCACGGATTGCTTTCCGAAAGGACGACTTGACGCCACTCAAGGTTAAGTTGATGACACTCTCCCTCGGCTTCTTCTCGGGTCTGATAGATATTCTTCAGCCGAAGCTTCTCCTCATTGTCGTAGATGCTGAAGCCTATAGGTGCAGTCTGACAGTAGAAGCGCGATCCGTTACGCATTGATCCCGTTTCCACTGGGATTGCAGGGACAACAACAAATCTCGAAATCATCTTCACACCCTCTCCAAGCACCTCCTGACTATTAGCGGCTATGAGCCACCATCGCAAGCGACCGCAGTCAGTTTCCGATGAGAAGCACGACCGGACATGAGTCGATTGGATGCGTCGTAAGAAAGGTTCACCGTCGCTTTAAGCATAAGAGCCCGGGTACTCGCTAACCAGCGAACTACTACATCCCGCAACCGCCCACTGGCGGCCGCCACCTTTTTGGATTTACTCCTGCGAGCTAGCAGAGGCTTGGTCGCGGGTTTTCCACAGTGACGGCAGCACCCCACCCAGCAGCAGCCCCAGGGTACGCTCAGGGAAATGACCGCCGGAATCTTGCCGATGATGCTGACTAGGAAAATCTTGCCACCGATAAATACCAGTATCAGTGCGAGCGCGTACTTGAGGTAAGAGAAGCGATGAATCATCGCCGACAGGGCAAAATAGAACGCACGCAGGCCAAGGATGGCGAAGGTGTGAGAGGTGTAGACGATGAAGGGGTCTTGGGTGACCTCAATCCTCTCAACGAGTTTGAAGAAGTCATCCTCAATAGCTGAGGAGATGCCTATCAAGCTATTCAGTCATCTCGTTGGCGACAATCCTCTAAGCGACACGTTCTCGCGCCCTGCATACAGCTGACGCACGCCCTACTGCACCTACCCTGTGAGACCAGCTTTCGCCAGATTGTAAAAAAGCTTGTTAGGATAGGCATGCAAACATCTCGTTTTTACCATAGGAACAGCGGG
>NZ_VIUJ01000034.1:0-42387 GCF_007993905.1 Pseudomonas sp. SJZ077 | reverse complement strand
CCGCACACATCGAGAGGAGGTCGAAGCGAAGCCGACCGGAGGCGATGCCCCCAGATGAATGCCGGAGCGAAGGAACGCCGAGCCCAGGCGAGGGGTCGGACGCTGGGGCGAAGCGTTTTGGTTCCTTTTGGGCGTTTGCAAAAGGGACTCGCTGTAAGAGCGAAACCGCCAGCAGCCGTTACCGCAGTAATGGATATGTACGCCATCAACAGCAGCATGGTCGGCTACCAGGCCGCCAAGCCCAAACTGACAGCGCCGTCAGTTAGCAGTCACCTTCCTGACCGCCGAACAGGTTTATAAAGGAAGGTATAAACCCGACCCGACTCCCGACCACCTAGCCCGGCGCCCCCACTCGCATGCGAACCCAGAAAAAAACCGCCTTGATCGCAGGCCTGCTGATCGCCCTGGCAGCGAGTGGCGCGTGGTACGCCACCAAACCCGCCACCGCCAAACTCGCCGCGCCCACAGCGATCCCGGTTCGAGTCGTCAGCGTCACCGAAAAAGACGTCCCCCGCTACGTCACCGGCATCGGCTCGGTCCTGTCCCTGCACAGCGTCGTAGTCCGCCCGCAAATCGACGGCATCCTCACCAAAATCCTGGTCAAAGAAGGCCAATTGGTGAAACAAGGCGACCTGCTCGCCACCATCGACGACCGCTCGATCCGCGCCAGCCTCGACCAGGCTCGGGCACAACTCGGCGAAAGCCAGGCGCAACTGCAAGTCGCGCTGGTCAACCTCAAGCGCTACAAACTGCTCAGCGTCGACGACGGCGTATCCAAGCAGACCTACGACCAGCAACAAGCCCTGGTCAACCAGCTCAAAGCCACCGCCCAAGGCAATCAGGCGTCAATCGACGCCGCTCAGGTGCAGCTTTCCTACACACAGATTCGCTCCCCGGTCACCGGCCGCGTCGGTATTCGCACGGTGGACGAAGGCAACTTCCTGCGCATGACCGACACCCTGGGCCTGTTCACCGTGACCCAGATTGACCCGATCGCCGTCGAGTTTTCCCTGCCGCAACAAATGCTGCCTACCCTGCAAGGCCTGATCGGCGACCCCGAGCGCGCACAAGTGAAGGCCTATATCGGCGCCGACACCGACGGCGAAACCGGCAACCTGCTGGGCGAAGGCCACCTGACCCTGATCGACAACCAGATCAACGCCAACACCGGGACCATCCGCGCCAAGGCGGAATTCAACAATCCCGGACAGAAGCTCTGGCCGGGCCTGCTGGTGACGGTAAAAATTCAGACCGCCCTGGATAAAGATGCGCTGGTGGTCCCGCCCACTGTCGTACAGCGTGGCCTCGATCAACATTTCGTGTACCGCGTCAACGGCGACAAGGTCGAAACCGTCACCGTACAAATGGTCTACCAAGGCAGCGGCCAGGACATCATCAAAGGCGTAAAACCGGGTGACGTGCTGGTCAGCGACGGCCAGTCGCGGCTCAAACCCGGCTCGACCGTGCAGGTAATGACCGAGCCGCCGCAAGTGGTGCAATCGGAGTCGAAGCCATGAAGGGCCACGGTTCTGTCTCAGCCTGGTGTATCGATCATCCGGTGGCGACGATCCTGCTGACCTTTGCCCTGGTGTTGCTCGGCGTCATCGCCTTCCCGCGCCTGCCGATTGCGCCGCTGCCGGAAGCCGAATTCCCGACCATTCAAGTCGCCGCACAATTGCCCGGCGCCAGCCCCGAAACCATGGCGTCGTCGGTGGCCACGCCGCTTGAAGTGCAATTCAGCGCCATCCCCGGCGTGACCCAGATGACCTCGAGCAGTGCCTTGGGCTCGACCAACCTGACCCTGCAATTCACCCTCGACAAAAGCATCGACACCGCCGCCCAGGAAGTGCAGGCCGCAATCAACACCGCCGCCGGCAAGCTGCCCAAGGACATGCCGAACCTGCCGACGTGGCGCAAGGTCAACCCGGCCGACAGCCCGGTGCTGATTCTCAGCATCAACTCAACCTTGATGCCCGGCACCGAACTCAGTGACTTGGTGGAAACCCTGCTCTCGCGTCAGATCAGTCAGATCGACGGCGTAGGCCAAATCAACATCACCGGCCAGCAACGTCCGGCAATCCGTGTTCAAGTCTCGGCCGACAAACTCGCGGCCATCGGCCTGACCCTGGCGGACATTCGGCTGGCGATCCAGCAAACCAGCCTCAACCTGGCCAAAGGTGCGTTGTACGGTGAGTCGAGTATCTCGACACTGTCGACCAACGACCAATTGTTCCACCCCGAGGAATACAACCAGCTCATCGTTTCCTACAAGGACGGTGCCCCGGTTCACCTCAAGGATGTCGCTAAAGTCGTCAACGGTTCAGAAAATGCCTACGTCCAGGCGTGGGCCGGTGATCAACCCGGGGTGAACCTGGTGATTTCCCGGCAGCCGGGCGCCAACATCGTCGAAACCGTTGATCGCATCCAGGCCGCCCTGCCCGGCCTCGAAGCCATGCTGCCGGCCTCGGTGCAGGTCAAGGTGCTGGTCGACCGCACCCAGACCATCCGCGCCTCCCTGCATGAAGTGGAAATTACCCTGCTGATCGCGATCATGCTGGTGGTGGCGGTGATGGCGCTGTTCCTGCGCCAATGGTCGGCGACCCTGATTGTGTCCGCCGTGCTGGGTGTTTCGCTGGTCGCCAGTTTCGCCCTGATGTACATCATGGGTTTCAGCCTGAACAACCTGACGCTGGTGGCAATCGTGGTGGCCGTGGGATTTGTGGTCGACGATGCGATTGTGGTGGTGGAGAACATTCACCGCCACCTGGAGGCCGGCGACGGCATGCGCGAGGCGGCGATCAAGGGTGCCGGCGAGATCGGTTTTACCGTGGTTTCGATCAGCTTCTCGCTGGTGGCGGCGTTCATTCCGCTGCTGTTCATGGGTGGCGTGGTCGGGCGGCTGTTCAAGGAATTCGCCCTGACCGCCACTTCGACCATCATGATTTCGGTGGTGGTGTCGCTGACGCTGGCGCCGACCCTGGCCGCGCTGTTCATGCGCGCCCCGGTGCATCACGCCCACAGCAAACCCACGTTTGGCGAACGCTTGCTGACAGGTTATGAAAAACTGCTGCGCCGTGCCCTCGCCCACCAGAAACTGATGATCGGGGTTTTCTTCCTGTCACTGGGCCTGGCGGTGGCCGGTTACATCTTTATTCCCAAAGGGTTCTTCCCGGTGCAGGACACCGGTTTTGTCCTCGGCACCACCGAAGCCGCCGCCGATATTTCCTACGGCGACATGGTGAAAAAACACCTGGCGATGGCCGAAATCGTCGCCGCAGACCCAGCGGTTGCGGCGTTTTCCCACTCGGTCGGGGTCTCGGGCAGTAACCAGACCATCGCCAATGGCCGCTTCTGGATTTCCCTGAAAAAACGCGGCGACCGCGACGTCTCGGCCAGCCAGTTCATCGACCGGATCCGTCCGAAACTGATGAAAGTCCCGGGCATCGTGCTCTATCTGCGCGCCGGCCAGGACATCAACCTCAGCTCCGGCCCGAGTCGCGCCCAGTATCAATACGTGCTCAAGAGCAACGACGGCGCAACGCTCAGCACCTGGACCCAACGCCTGACCGAAAAACTGCGCGCCAACCCGGCGTTCCGCGACATTTCCAACGACCTGCAACTGGGCGGCAGCATCACCCACATCAGCATTGACCGCAGCGCCGCCGCGCGTTTCGGCCTGACCGCCAGTGATGTCGATGAAGCGCTGTACGATGCGTTCGGCCAACGGCAGATCAATGAATTCCAGACCCAGATCAACCAATACAACGTGATCCTGGAACTGGACACCCAGCAACGCGGCAAGGCCGCAAGCCTCAATTATTTCTACCTGCGCTCGCCGCTGAGCGGGGAAATGGTGCCGTTGTCGGCCCTGGCGACATTCGATGCGCCAACGGTTGGCCCGTTGTCTATTGCTCACGACGGCATGTTCCCGGCCGCCAACTTGTCGTTCAACCTGGCGCCCGGCGTGGCGTTGGGCGATGCGGTGATCATGCTCAATCAGGCCAAGGCCGACATCGGCATGCCGGCCGCCATGAGCGGCAACTTCCAGGGCGCGGCGCAAGCGTTCCAGAGTTCGCTGGCCAGCCAGCCGTGGTTGATCCTGGCGGCGCTGGTGGCGGTGTATATCATTCTCGGCGTGCTCTACGAGAGCTTCGTCCATCCGTTGACCATTATTTCAACGCTGCCATCGGCGGGGCTTGGCGCGGTGATCATGCTGTGGATCTGCGGCCAGGACTTTTCGATCATGGCGCTGATCGGGCTGGTGTTGCTGATCGGCATCGTCAAGAAAAACGGCATCCTGATGATCGACTTCGCTCTCGATGCCCAGCGCAATCGTGGCTTGCCGCCGGAAGAGGCGATTTACCAGGCCTGTATCACGCGGTTCCGGCCGATCATCATGACCACCCTCGCCGCCCTGCTCGGCGCCCTGCCGTTGATGCTCGGCTACGGCACCGGCGCCGAACTGCGCCAGCCATTGGGCATCGCGGTGGTCGGCGGCTTGCTGGTGAGCCAGGCGCTGACGCTGTTTACCACTCCGGTCATATACTTGTGGCTTGAGCGGCTTTTCCATAAGCCCAAACCCGCACCGATGCCGGCGCTGGCAACCACAGACTGAGGCGGGGTCATGCGCGTTCTGATTATCGAAGACGAAGAAAAAACCGCGGACTATCTGCACCGCGGCCTGACGGAACAGGGTTACACCGTGGACTTGGCGCGCGACGGCGTCGAAGGCCTGCACCTGGCGCTGGAAAGCGACTACGCGGTGATCGTCCTCGACGTCATGCTGCCGGGCCTCGACGGCTTCGGCGTATTGCGCGCGCTGCGTGCGCGCAAGCAAACCCCGGTGATCATGCTCACCGCCCGCGAGCGGGTCGAAGACCGCATCAAAGGCTTGCGCGACGGGGCCGACGATTACCTCGGCAAGCCGTTTTCCTTCCTCGAACTGGTGGCGCGCCTGCAAGCGCTGACCCGGCGCAGCGGCGGCCACGAACCCGTGCAAGTGAGCATCGCCGACCTGTGGATCGATTTGATCAGCCGCAAGGCCACCCGCGCCGGCACCCGCCTGGACCTGACCGCCAAGGAGTTCTCGCTGCTCAGCGTTTTGGCCCGTCGGCAAGGTGAAATCCTCTCGAAAACGGCGATTGCCGAGATGGTCTGGGACATCAATTTCGACAGCGACGCCAACGTCGTAGAAGTCGCGATCAAACGCCTGCGGGCCAAGCTCGACGGGCCGTTCGACGAAAAACTGCTGCACACGATCCGGGGCATGGGTTATGTGCTGGAGAGCCGCGGTGTCCAGTAATTCGATTGCCCTGCGCCTGAGCGGGATGTTCACGCTGGTGGCGCTGCTGGTGTTCCTGTTGATCGGCTGGGCCTTGTACCAGCAGGTCGACAAAGGCCTGGGTTTGCTGCCCGAGGCGGAGCTGGACGCGCGTTACAGCGTGCTCGAATCCACCGTCGGGCGATATGGCACGCCGGAGCATTGGGTGAAGATCAACAACAAGCTCAAGTTGCTCGGCGAAGAAGACAAGCGCATCAGTTTCTGGATCATCAGCGGCGACCCTCACTACGAATACGGCAACCTGACACCGCAGATCCGCGCCTTTGCCGAAGGGCCCCTGGGGATGCGCGACATGACGTTGCCGGACCAGCCGTATCCGCTGAAAGTGCTGGTCAGCCAGTTCCCGGCCAAGGATCAACGGCCGCCGCTGCGTTTCATGATCGGTATCGACACCGAGACGTTTTTCCAGACCCAGCATCATTTGCTGATCGCGCTGATCAGCCTGGCAATTATCGGCGTGTTGCTGGCCTCGGCACTGGGTTATTGGGTGGCGCGGATTGGCCTCAAACCCTTGATCAAGTTGTCGCAGGAAGCCCAACGCCTGGCACCGCCGTTGCGTTCCGGGCGTTTGCGCTTATCGCCGCTGCCGCCGGAGCTCAATCAGTTCGTCAATTCGTTCAACTCCACACTGGAGCGGGTCGAGCAGGCCTATTCGCGGCTTGAGTCGTTCAACGCCGACGTCGCCCACGAACTGCGCTCGCCGCTGACCAACCTGATCGGCCAGACCCAGGTCGCGCTGACCCGTGGACGCTCGGCGGAACACTACTTCGAAGTGCTGCAATCGAACCTCGAAGAGCTGGAACGGCTGCGTTCGATCATCAATGACATGCTATTTCTTGCCAGCGCGGATCAGGGCAGCAAGGCGACCAAACTGACTTCCACCTCGCTGGCCGACGAAGTGGCCACGACTCTTGAATACCTGGATTTCATTCTTGAGGATGCGCAGGTTCAGGTGCAGGTCAGTGGAGATGCGCAGGTGCGGATCGAGATTGCGCATCTGCGCCGGGCGTTGATCAATTTGCTGAGTAACGCGGTGCAACACACCGGGCCCGGGCAGGTGATTGAGGTGCGGATCGAGGTCGAGGAGCACCAGGTGAGCATCGGCGTGGCCAACCCCGGGTCGCCGATTGCCAGCGAGCATTTGCCTCGATTGTTCGAGCGTTTTTATCGCGTCGACGCATCGCGCAGCAACAGCGGGAATAACCATGGGCTGGGGTTGGCGATCGTCAAGGCGATTGCGCTGATGCATGGCGGTGATGTGTTTGTGCGCAGTGATCACGGCATGAACACCTTCGGCATCCACCTCCCTGTCTAGACCCTTCCCTGTGGCGAGCGAGCTTGCTCGCGCTGGGCTGCGTAGCAGCCCCAAATCAGCCACTCAGGTTCCTCAGGAAAATCGGGGGGGTGTTTGCGACTGCTGCGCAGTCGAGCGCGAGCAAGCTCCCTCGCCACAAAAGCCATTTCCCGCTGCTGGCTACTGTTGCTTTTAGCGCAACAGTCCTTTCATGAATCCGCTCTTTTTCCCCTGTCCAATCCCCCTTATCTTTGCCGCACCAAACAGCACTTGCCAAGCAAGAAGGTTTTAAAGATGTCCAACACTATGGGTATTGCCAGCGCTTTCGTTTTGTCCTCTTTGTTCCTGTCTCCGTTCGCCGTGGCTGAAGAATCGCCGGCCTTCGTCGCGCACAATGCCGCACGCGCCGCTTCGTATGAAGAGCATCAGGGCGAAATGACAGCCAAGGCTAAAGAGGCTGCGCAAACCCCTCAAGCATCAATGTCTTCAAGCCAACCACGGGTTGAGAAAGACAGCTGATCCGACTCATTTGCTCCTTTTCCCTCGACACTTTTCATCGGCTCTTCCCTTTGAAAAGTTGTCTTCAAAGCCGCTGCTATCAGCGGCTTTTTTTCGTTGTGGTTTAAACGCCGTCCAGTTCGTCTTCACTGACAAGAAACATTTTGCACTTCAAGAGTATGAAGTGTTTAGTTGACCAAGGAGCTTTACCGCAAGTGCGTTTCCCTCTCCGTTTCAACCCGTTGTTCATTGCAATCGCTGCAACGATGACCCCCGCCGCCTACGCCGCCGACGAATCCAGTCAGGAAGGTTTTGTCGAAGGTTCGAGCCTCAACCTTAATGTCCGTAACTACTACATGAACCGCAACCGCCTGCAGCAGACGGACGACAACATCGAGTGGGGTCAGGGTTTCCTCGGGCTCTTTGAATCGGGTTTCACCCAGGGCACCGTCGGGTTCGGCGTTGATGCCCACGCCATGCTGGGGCTCAAGCTCGACGGCGGTGGCGGCACGGATGGTTCGAGCATCCTGCCGATCAGCGATGGCAACGGCAAAGCGCCTGGGTCGTTCTCAACGGCAGGTGGTACGCTCAAAATGCGTGCTTTTGATACCGAGTTGAAGGCCGGCGACCTGTTCCTCGCCAACCCGGTGATTGCCGGCGGCGAAACCCGCATGTTGCCGCAGACCTTTCGTGGGGTCAGCCTGACCAACCACAGCTTCGACGGCTTCCTGATCGAAGGTGGCCAGGCGAGCTTCACCAAGCCGTACAACCAGAGCGGTCACACCCGCATCGGCACCTCCTACGGCAGCCTGGCAGACGGTGACAACAGTCAGCACCTGAACTGGGCCGGTGTGGCGTGGAGCGGTCTGCCGGGGTTGACCAGCAGCCTGTACGCCTCCGAACTCAAGGACATCTGGAACCAGTACTACTACGATCTGGATTACACCTACGCGCTGAACGACCTGGTCAGCCTCAACCCGGGCCTGCATTTCTATCAGACGCAAGACACCGGCGATGCACTGCTGGGTCACATCGACAACAACGCCTACAGCCTGCATTTCACCGTCGGCGTGGGCTTTCACAGCGTTACGGCGGCGTATCAGCGAGTCAACGGCAACACGCCGTTCGACTACATCAGCCAGGGCGACAGCGTCTTCCTCGACAACTCCCAGCAGTATTCTGACTTCAACGGCCCGAACGAGCGCTCGTGGAAACTCAAGTACGCCTACGACTTTGCCGGTCTCGGCCTGCCCGGCCTGACCTCGGCGCTGTCCTACTCCCGAGGCGAACTGGACCTGACCAAAGTCGATCCGGACAGCCGCGGCTACGCCTCGTGGTACAGCGCCGACGGCAAAAACGCCAGGCACTGGGAGCGCGACATCGATCTCAAGTACGTGATCCAGGGCGGCAAGGCCAAGGATCTGGCGGTGCGCATGCAATGGGCCACCAACCGCGGCGGCAATGGCTATGGCGCGCTGGATCAGGACACCGATGAATACCGGGTGATCGTCGACTACCCGCTCAATGTCTTCTAAGCTTCACTAAGCAAAAGGCCAGCATTTTTTTGCTGGCCTTTTTTTTATCCGGCATTTATACAAGCGCTCTGGACGCGACCGGTTTCTGGAACTCTGCCCGATTCTTGTAAAAAACTTTTATAACGTCTTATTTGCAGAAGTCAGAACCATGAGTGTGAGCAATGAGAAATCTCAACATCCGATCAGCTCGACACGATCGGAGCAACTTCTGACTCTCGGCAGTGTGCTGTTGGTGATTGCGATATTCGGCATTGTGACCTTCCTGCTGATCCGTGAACGCGCCAACGCCGAGTTGTCCGCCGCTCGCGCCGCCAACAACATCGTGCAATTGATCGACGCCGATGTGCTGCGCAATGTCGAACTCTATGATATTTCCCTGCTGGGTTTGATCGCCGCCTCCCGGCGAGAAGATCTCAAGAGCGTTTCTCCCACCATTCGCCATCTGGCCTATTTCGACCGCGCCACCGCCGCGCCGTACAAGGGCGACATTTTGTTGCTCGACAACAAGGGCGACGTGATCGCCGACTCGGCGTCGGTGGAACCCAGGCAAGGCAACTACGCTGATCGCGAATACTTCCAGTCGCACGTGAACAACCCGGCCCCGGGCATGTTCATCAGCCCGCCCTTCCGGGCCAGGTCACCCGAACACGACTGGCGTATCAGTTTCAGTCGACGGGTGAGTGGCGCTCAGGGTGAGTTTCTGGGGGTTGCCGAAGCCGCCATGCGCTTGAGTTACTTCGATCAGTTGTTCAACAGTTTGAGCATCGGCCGCGACAGCACGGTCAATCTGATCAGCAAGAACGGGATTCTCCTGGCCCAGCAACCACGCCTGGCCGAAGAGCTGATCGGCAAGGATTTCAGTAACCGCCCCAATTTCCAGCGCATCGTCAAAGAAGGCAACGGCAGCTTCACCAGCATGTCCGATCTATACCGTGACAAACGCCTGTACACCTTTTCCAAGGTCGGAAATTTGCCGTTGATCGTCATCGTTGCACTGTCCAGTGATGAAGTCTTTTCGGCCTGGAAACGCACTGCAGTGGTGGTCAGCTCTGCAACCGCTGCCTTGTGCGTGAGCCTGCTGTGGCTGACGTGGGTGCTGCGCCGGGAATTGCGCCGGCGTCACAATGCCGAACACGAACTGGCGCAACTGGCCGCCACCGATGCGTTGACGGGGCTGGCCAACCGCCGGACGCTGGATCAGGCCCTGCGCCATGAATGGTTTCGCGCTCAACGTTCCGGCATGCCTTTGTCACTGATGATGATTGATGCCGACCATTTCAAAGCGTTCAACGACCGCCATGGCCATCAGGCCGGCGACGAAGCGCTGCGCTCGCTGGCCAACGTTATCAGCGCCCACGCGCGACGACCGGCGGACCTGGCTGCCCGTTATGGCGGCGAGGAGTTTTCGGTGATCCTGGCGGAAACCGATAGCGCCGGTGCGCGGCAGATTGCCGAAAACATCCGCAAGGCCGTTGAGCGGTTGCCGCTGGTTGAGGGAGCTGATGGGCCGATGACTGTCAGTATCGGGATCAGCACCTGGACGACAGCGACGGATATCAGCCTGGAGAGTTTGCTGTTTGCGGCGGACAAGGCGTTGTATCAGGCCAAGGAAAACGGACGGAATCGGGTGGTCGACACGGCTTGAAATCTGCGGTGTCGCTACTGGCCTCTTCGCGGGCACGTCGGATCGCCGCACCGCTCGCTCCTACAATGGCGCTCGGTCTACCTCTTTCCCGCGGGCATAAAAAAAGGCCACCCGAAGGCAGCCTTTAAAAACTAGAGAGGTTTTTGACTTACACGGCCGCTACGGGACGCATGTAAGAGATCGGTGCAGTGCTGGCGTCTTCGAAAGTCACGACTTCCCAAGCATCTGTCTGCTCAATCAACTTGCGCAGCAGCTGGTTGTTCAATGCATGTCCGGACTTGAAGCCCTTGAACTCACCAATCAGGCTATTGCCCAGCAGGTAGAGGTCACCAATTGCATCGAGGATCTTGTGCTTCACGAATTCGTCTTCATAGCGAAGGCCGTCTTCGTTCAGTACACCATCCGCGTCGACCACAATAGCGTTTTCAACGCTGCCGCCGAGTGCGAGGTTGTGCTTGCGCAAGTACTCGATGTCACTCATGAAACCAAAGGTACGGGCGCGGCTGACTTCTTTTACGAACGAAGTGCTGGAAAAATCCACGCTTGCACTTTGTGTGCGGTTACGGAAAACCGGGTGATCGAAATCGATCTCGAAACTCACCTTGAAGCCTTCGAAAGGGACGAAAGTGGCGCGCTTGTCGCCGTCTTCCACTGTCACTTCCCGCAGGATCCGGATGAACTTCTTCGGTGCGTCCTGTTCTTCCAGGCCGGCCGATTGAATCAGGAATACGAAAGGTCCAGCGCTACCATCCATGATCGGGACTTCGGACGCGGAGAGCTCGACGTAGGCGTTATCGATGCCCAGGCCAGCCATGGCCGAGAGCAAGTGCTCCACCGTATCCACTTTGGTGTCGCCACTGACCAATGTGGTCGACATCGTGGTTTCACCAACGTTTTCCGCGCGGGCAGGAATCTGCACCACAGGGTCGAGGTCGGCACGAACAAACACAATGCCGGTGTCGATAGGTGCAGGCTTGAGGGTCAGGTAAACCTTCTCCCCGGAGTGCAGGCCTACACCTGTAGCACGGATAATATTTTTCAGTGTGCGTTGTTTAATCATGGCTTGGGCCGCTTCAGCGCAAATTGCGAACTGGTATCAACAAAGGCTGGCGATAATAGCAGACCAGACCTTTGCTGAACACCAATCACCTTCATAGCCCTGATACATTCCATCAATCAGCCTGACGACGCAGGAAAGCCGGGATGTCCAGGTAATCCAGATCATCTTGCGGATTCATCTTCGCGGCAGTCGCAGCACCGGCCTGAGCCTGGTTGCGCATGACGGTCGGACGGTCCAGGTCACGGTAATTTACCGCCGGTTGTTCCTGACGAGCGGGCGCCGATTGTTGCGGCTGGGAGGCCATGGAGGTGTGAACGGTGTTGTCGATGACCTTCACAGGCTTCTCGATTTTCGCGCCCAGACCGGTGGCAACCACAGTCACGTGCAGTTCGTCGCGCATGTCCGGATCGATAACGGTACCGACCTTGACCATCGCGTGCTCGGAAGCGAAGGCTTCGATGATGCTACCCACGTCGGAGTACTCACCCAGGGACAGGTCAGGACCGGCGGTGATGTTCACCAGGATGCCGCGTGCACCTTGCAGGTTCACGTCTTCGAGCAACGGGTTGCGAATGGCCGCTTCAGTGGCCTCACGTGCACGGTTCGGACCGCTGGCACAGCCAGTGCCCATCATCGCCATGCCCATTTCGCTCATTACAGTCCGTACGTCGGCAAAGTCGACGTTGATCATGCCCGGACGCTTGATGATGTCGGAGATACCGCGAACGGCACCGGCCAGTACATCGTCGGCCTTGGCGAAAGCCGACAGCAGGCTGGCGTCTTTACCGAGGATGGTCAGCAGCTTCTCGTTGGGAATGGTGATCAACGAGTCGACGCTTTCAGACAGCAGACGGATACCTTCGTCGGCGATCTGCATACGCTTGCGGCCTTCGAACGGGAACGGACGAGTCACCACCGCAACGGTGAGAATCCCCATTTCCTTGGCCACTTCAGCAATGATCGGCGCAGCACCGGTACCGGTACCACCGCCCATGCCGGTGGTGATGAACACCATATTGGTGCCCTGCAGGACTTCGGCAATGCGCTCACGGTCTTCGAGAGCGGCCTGACGACCTACTTCAGGGTTGGCGCCGGCGCCCAGACCTTTGGTAACGCCGGTACCCAATTGCAGGATGGTCCGCGCGCCGATGGATTTCAGCGCCTGGGCATCAGTGTTGGCGCAGATGAATTCAACGCCTTCAATGTTGCTCTTGACCATGTGGTTGACGGCGTTGCCGCCGCCTCCGCCAACACCGATAACTTTAATAACCGGGCTTGCGGGGATGTTGTCTACGAGTTCGAACATTTTCCCTCTCCTTTACGTTCTCTAGTTTTTTCGCCTACTGCTTTTACTGCTTGTCGCTTTTACTGCTTGCTCTTGCGGCTTGTAGCTTGCCGCTTGAATCTGCTTCGTCAGAAGTTGCCTTGTACCCAGCTCTTGATGCGATCGAGCAAGGCGGCTTTCGGTTCTTCATTGCTGTAGCTGTCGCGGCTGCTGATGCCCGAGAACGAAATCCCGTCGGACTGCTTCTGCAGGCCATACATCAACAGGCCTACGCCTGTGGAATAAATCGGGTTGCGGACCACGTCGTCCAGGCCCTTGACGCCATGGGGCACGCCCAGGCGGACCGGCATGTGGAAGATCTCTTCGGCCAGTTCGACCGCGCCTTCCATTTTCGAGGTACCGCCGGTCAGCACGATGCCGGCCGGGATCAGGTCTTCGTAGCCACTGCGGCGCAGTTCGGCCTGGATCAGCGTGAACAGTTCGTCGTAACGCGGCTCGACCACTTCGGCCAGGGCCTGGCGGGACAGCTCGCGCGGTGGACGGTCGCCAACACTTGGCACCTTGATGGTTTCACCGGCACCGGCCAGCTTGGCCAGGGCGCAGGCGTAGCGAATCTTGATTTCTTCGGCGTACTGGGTCGGGGTGCGCAACGCCATGGCGATGTCGTTGGTCACCTGATCGCCCGCAATCGGGATCACCGCGGTGTGACGGATCGCGCCTTCGGTGAAGATCGCGATGTCGGTGGTGCCGCCGCCGATGTCCACCAGGCACACGCCCAGCTCTTTCTCGTCGTCGGTCAGGACCGAATAGGCCGACGCCAGTTGCTCGAGAATGATGTCGTCGATTTCCAGACCGCAGCGACGCACGCATTTTTCAATGTTCTGTGCGGCATTGACGGCGCAGGTCACCACGTGAACCTTGGCTTCCAGACGCACGCCCGACATGCCCAGCGGCTCACGAACGCCTTCCTGGTTATCGATCACGTAATCCTGCGGCAAGGTGTGCAGTACGCGCTGGTCAGCCGGGATCGCCACGGCCTGGGCGGCGTCGAGGACACGTTCAAGGTCGGCGGAGCTGACTTCGCGATCACGAATCGCCACGATGCCGTGGGAGTTCAGGCTGCGGATGTGATTGCCGGCCACGCCGACGAACGCCGAGTGAATCCGGCAACCGGCCATCAGCTGCGCTTCTTCGATCGCGCGCTGGATCGATTGCACGGTGGACTCGATGTTCACCACCACGCCTTTCTTCAGGCCACGGGACGGATGAGTGCCGATCCCGACGATTTCGAGCGTGCCGTCGTCCGAGACCTCGCCGACCAGCGCCACCACCTTGGAGGTGCCGATATCGAGACCGACGATCATTTTGCCGCTTTGCACGTTTGCCATGGGTCCTGCCTCTTCTTAATTCTTCGCGACAGCGGGTTGGGCTGTCGTGGGCGCTACAGGTTCCCGCCAGCCAACAGCAAGGCCGTTGGCGTAGCGCAGATCGATGCGCGCAATGTTCGTAATCTGTTCTTTAAGCGTCTTGTCGTAGATGGCAATGAAGCGGCGCATCTTTTCCACCAGCTTGCCGCGTCCCAGCAGCAGTTCGATCCCCGGGCCCGCGCTGCCGGCGCCGGTGGTCAGGAACCAGCTGCCTCGTTCACGCAACTCCAGGCGTGCAATCGAGAAGCCCATCGGCCTGAGCATCTGGCTCAGCACCTGGTATTGCTGCATCACTTGCTGTTGCGCCCGTTGTGGGCCGAACAGCTGTGGCAAATGTTCGTAATTGGCCAGCTCACGCGGGGTGAACGCCTGGCCCTGGTTGTTCAACAGCGATTCATCGCCCCAACGGGCTATCGGCAGTTGTTCTTCCAGGCGGATCACTACTTGATCCGGCCACACCCGACGCACTTCGGCGTGGGCAATCCATGGCATCGTTTCAAGTTCGGTGCGCATGCTCGCAAGATCGATGGTGAAGAAGCTCGACGCCACATAAGGGGCGATTCGCTGCTGCACCGCCTGCTGGCTGATGTAACTCAAGTCACCCTGCACAGCGACTTTGGTGATCGGCCGGTCGGCGTAGGGCAGCAAACGCTGCGCGCCTTCGTAAGTGCCGAACCCCAGCGCAACCAACATCACCGGCCAGAACAGGCTTTTCAGAAAACCAAAATTGGCTTTCGGCAGGCGCGCAGACATCGGCTCTTTGGCCACCATTCGGCTCGCACCCCGTGGCACCGGCTTGCGGCCGGGTGCTGGAGGGGGCTGATGTCTCAGCTGTGCGCCTTGCATGGTCTTAACCCCGCGCCTCGATACTTGCGGCCAGAATCGCCAGAACCAGTTGCTGGAAATCCAGACCGGCGGCACGGGCCGCCATCGGCACCAGGCTGTGATCGGTCATGCCCGGTGCGGTGTTGACTTCGAGGAACCAGAACTGCCCGTCGGCGTCCTGCATCACGTCTGCCCTGCCCCAACCGGCGATACCCAGCGCCTCACAGGCTTTCGCCGTGAGGTCCATCAATTCTTTTTCCTTGGTGCTGTCCAGGCCACACGGGATCCGGTACTGAGTATCGGAAGCCACGTACTTGGCGTCGTAGTCGTAGAAGCTGTGCGTGGTGCCCAGGGCAATCGGTGGCAACACCTGGTCACGCAGGGTGGCGATGGTGAACTCCGGACCTTGAATCCATTGCTCGACCAACACTTGCGAATCGTAGGTACTGGCCGCTTTCCAGGCGTCGATCAATTCCGACGCGGACGTCACTTTGGCCATCCCGATACTTGAACCTTCATGGGCCGGTTTGACGATCAAAGGGAAGCCCAGTTCCGTCGCTGCCGAAATACAATCAGCCTCTGAGCTCAGTACCGCGTGACGTGGCGTCGGGATGCCGAGGCTGTGCCAGACCTGTTTGGTCCGCAGCTTGTCCATGGCCAGTGCCGAAGCCAGGATGCCGCTGCCGGTGTAGGGAATACCCAGGCATTCGAGCAGGCCCTGCATGCTGCCGTCTTCACCGCCACGACCGTGGAGGATGACGAAGGCGCGGTCGATCTTTTCGTTCAGCAAACGCTGCAGAAGGTCATCGCCCACATCGAGGCCGAACGCATCCACACCGGCGCTCAGCAGCGCGTCGAGTACCGCGTTGCCCGACTTCAGGGACACCTCACGCTCGGCACTCTTGCCGCCGAACAGCACGGCGACGCGGCCGAAGTCTTTCGGCGCGACCGTGGAGACGAGGTTGGCGTAGGCAGCAGTCATTTCAACTTCCCCACAGTCGGCGCGGCAACAGCACCCGCAAATAGCGGACTGGCCAACAGTTTCGGGGCGAGACCACCAATATCACCGGCGCCCTGGCACAGCAGTATGTCGCCAGCACGCAGCAGCGGCTTGACCAGTGGCGCGAGGTCGACTCCGCGCTCGATGTAGATCGGGTCGAGCTGACCGCGCTGACGAATGCTGTTGCACAGCTTGCGGCTGTCGGCGCCCGGAATCGGTTCTTCACCGGCCGGGTAGACTTCCATCAGCAGCAAGACGTTGGCATCGGCCAGTACATTGACGAAATCGTCGTACAGGTCGCGGGTACGGCTGTAACGGTGCGGCTGGTAAACCATCACCAGACGGCGCTCCGGCCAGCCACCGCGGACGGCCTGGATCACGGCCGCGACTTCGGTCGGGTGGTGACCGTAATCATCGACCAGCATGACGTTGCCGCCATCGACCGGCAGTTCGCCGTAGACCTGGAAGCGTCGACCGACACCCTGGAAGCCGGACAGGCCCTGGACGATGGCTTCATCGCTGACGCCCTCGTCGGTGGCGATGCAGATGGTGGCCAGCGCGTTCAGCACGTTATGGTTACCCGGCATGTTCACCGAGACATCCAGCGGCTCGCGATCAGGGCGCAGTACGGTAAAGAAGGTCTGCATGCCTTGCTGGCGCACATTGATGGCGCGCACGTCGCAGTCATCGCCGAAGCCATAGGTGACCGTCGGGCGTTTCACCAGCGGCAGGATTTCACGCACCACCGGATCGTCCAGGCACACCACCGCCAGACCGTAGAACGGCAGGTTGTGGAGGAACTCGACGAAGGTTTTCTTCAGTTTGTTGAAGTCACCGTCATAGGTCGCCATGTGGTCGGCGTCGATGTTGGTGACCACGGCCACCAGCGGCTGCAAGTGCAGGAAACTGGCGTCGCTTTCGTCGGCTTCGGCGATCAGGTAGCGGCTGGTGCCAAGCTGGGCATTGGTGCCCGCGGCATTCAGGCGGCCACCGATGACGAACGTCGGGTCCAGGCCACCGGCCGCGAACACCGAAGCGATCAGGCTGGTGGTGGTGGTTTTGCCGTGCGTACCGGCGACGGCGATGCCGTGGCGATAGCGCATCAGCTCGGCCAGCATTTCTGCGCGTGGCACCACAGGGATGCGACGTTCCAGCGCGGTGGCGACTTCCGGGTTGGACGTGTTCACGGCGCTGGATACCACCAGCACGTCAGCGGCAGCGGCGTTTTCAGCACGGTGACCGATAAAGATGTGCGCGCCAAAAGACTCGAGACGCTCGGTCACGGGCGAAGCTTTCAGGTCGGAACCGGACACTTCATAGCCCAGGTTCAACAACACTTCGGCGATGCCGCACATGCCCACGCCGCCGATGCCGACGAAGTGGATGCGACGGATGCGGCGCATTTCCGGTTGCGGCATGGCTTTCTGTTTCTCAACCATGGGCCACCTCCAGGCAGGTATCGACCACGTTACGGGTGGCATCGGGTTTGGCCAGGCGGCGTGCCGCAGTGGCCATGTCGTTGAGTCGTTGTGGTTGCATCAGGACCTCTGTCAGGCGTGCGGCAAGATCCGCTGCGCCAGTCGTTCTTTGCGGCATCAGGAAGGCAGCGCCTTCACGGGCCAAATAATCGGCGTTGCGGGTCTGGTGATCGTCGATCGCGTGGGGCAATGGCACCAGCATCGAGGGCAGACCGGCGGCAGCCAGCTCACTGATGGTCAATGCGCCTGCGCGGCACACCACCAGGTCGGCCCAGCCATAGGCTTGGGCCATGTCTTTGATGAAAGGCTGCACTTGCGCCTCGACGCCAGCCGCGCGATAGCGCTCTGCAGTCACTTCATCGTGATTTTTGCCGGCCTGATGAAACACTTCCGGGCGCAGGTCGGGGGCGACTTGCGACAGGGCTTCAGGCAGCAACTTGTTCAACGGCTCTGCGCCCAGGCTTCCGCCCAGAATCAGCAAACGCGCTTTGCGACCCGCCAGGGCGGGGCGCTGTGTTTCGAGGAACAGCTCGGTGCGCACCGGGTTACCGGTGGTCCGACGGCTGTCCGACAGGGTAAAGGTGTCGGGGAACGCTTCACAGACTCGGGCGGCCAACGGCACCAGCAACCGATTGGCGGTACCGGCCACGGCGTTCTGTTCATGAACGATCACCGGCACGCCGGCCAGTTTGGCTGCAACGCCACCGGGGCCGGTCACATAACCACCGAAGCCGACCACACACACTGGCCGCAGCTGACGAATGATCGCCCGCGCCTGCCAGACGGATTTGAGCACCATGAACGGCGCCTTGAGCAGGGACAACTTGCCCTTGCCGCGCAGACCGGTGGCGTTGATCCGATGCAGCTCGATACCGGCCATCGGCACCAGGTCGTTCTCGATCCCGCGCGGTGTTCCGAGCCAGTGCACGGTGTAACCGCGGGCCTGGAATTCGCGGGCGCACGCCAGCGCCGGGAACACGTGGCCACCGGTACCGCCCGCCATGATCAAGACGTTAGCGCCCATGGGTCGGCTCCTCGGCGAAGTCGCTCTCATGGAACTCCATCTCTTCGCTGCCCAAGTGGGTTCGACTCTCCCACTCGATGCGTAACAACAAGCCGAGACAGGCACCGCAAATCACCAACGAACTGCCGCCATAACTGAGGAACGGCAGGGTCAGGCCTTTGGTCGGCAACAGGCCAACGTTCACCCCGATGTTGATCAGGAACTGGCCGATCCACAGGAACGACAGGCCATAAGCGATGTAGGCGGCGAAGAATTGCTTGGCCTTCTCGGCCCAATAGCCGATGTACATGCCACGCACGCAAACAAAGACGAACAACGCCACCGTGCACAAGGAACCCACGGCACCCAGCTCTTCGGCAAGGACTGAGAACACGAAGTCGGTGTGGGCTTCCGGCAGGTAGAACTGTTTCTGCACGCTGTTGCCCAGGCCAACGCCCAGCCATTCGCCGCGACCAAACGCGATCAACGCCTGCGACAACTGATAGCCGGCACCGAACTGGTCGGCCCATGGATCGGCAAAGTTGGTCAGACGCGCCATTCGATACGGCTGAACTTGAATCAACAGCACCACCGCCCCGACCGCCAGGACCACCATCAAGGAGAAACGGAACAGTCCGACCCCGCCGAGGAACAGCATCGCCGCCGCCGCGCCCATCATGACAACGGTGGCGCCGAAGTCCGGTTCCATCAGCAACAGACCGGCCATGGGCAGCAGCACGATGAACGGCTTGAAGAAGCCCATCCAGCTTTCCCGCACTTCTTTCTGGCGACGCACCAGATAACCGGCGAGGTAGATCACCACGAATACCTTGGCGATCTCGGATGGCTGGACGTTGAAGAAACTGAAACCGATCCAGCGCATCGAACCGTTCACTTCACGGCCGATCCCCGGGATGATCACCATCACCAGCAAACCGAATGCGCCGAGCAGCATCAGCCAGCCCAGGCGCTGCCAGGTGGCGATCGGAATCATCATGGTGACGACGCAGGCACCCAGGCCCAGCACGATGTAGATCAAGTGACGAATCATGTAGTACAGGGCACTGCCCGACTGCACGGCCGCCACTTCGGTCGACGCCGAGGCAATCATCACCAGCCCGAGACCGATCAAGGCCAGGCAACCGGCGAGCATCGGGAAGTCGAGGTCGATCCCGCGTCCGGTGATGATCGGCGACGGATAAGGCTTGATGATGTTCATCAGGCTCATACCAGATCCTCCACGGCGCGGACGAACTGGTGACCACGGTCTTCGTAATTCTTGAACATGTCGAAACTGGCGCAGGCGGGCGACAGCAGCACGGCGTCACCCGGTTCGGCGATGGCGCGGCATTGGGCAACCGCTTCATCCAGCGAACCGACGCGAATCAGCGGCACGGCATCGCCGATGGCCTGGCCGATCAAGTCGGAGTCACGGCCCATCAGGACCACGGCGCGGCAATTGGCTGCCACCGGGTCACGCAAATCCTTGAATTCGGCACCCTTGCCATCGCCACCGGCGATCAGCACGAGTTTGCCGTCGATGTCCGCACCCAGGCCTTCGATGGCCGCCAGTGCGGCACCGACGTTGGTGGCTTTGGAATCGTTGTAATAGCTCACGCCGTCCAGCTCACGAACCCACTGGCAACGATGTTCCAACCCGGCGAAGGTGCGCAGGCTCGAGAGCATGGCGTCGAACGGCAGGCCGACGGCATGGCCCAGGGCCAATGCTGCCAACGCGTTGGACTGGTTGTGGGCGCCACGAATTTTCAACTCGCGCACCGGCATCAGGTTCTGGAATTCGAAGGCCAGGTACTTCTCGCCGTCTTCTTCGCGGATACCGAAAGCCTTGAAATCGGGCTTGCTCAAACCGAAGGTCCAGCAAGGCTGGCCCTCGCCCATCAGCGGACGGCTCAGGGCGTCCTGACGGTTGACCACAAACTGTTTCGCGCCACGGAAGATCCGGTGCTTGGCCAAGTGATAGGCCGGCAGACCGCTGTAGCGGTCCATGTGGTCTTCGCTGACGTTGAGCACGGTCGCCACTTCGGCGTTGAGTTGATCGGTGGTTTCGAGCTGGAAGCTCGACAACTCCATCACGTACAACTCGACGTCGTCGCAGAGCAAATCCAGCGCCGGCGTACCGAGGTTGCCACCGACAGCGACACGCTTGCCCGCCGCCACCGCCATCTCGCCGACCAGGGTGGTGACAGTGCTTTTCGCGTTGGAACCGCTGATGGCGACAATCGGCGCCTTCGCGTTACGCGCGAACAGCTCGATGTCACCGGACAATTTCACGCCACGGGCGGCAGCAGCCTGCAGGGCCGGAGTCGCCAGCGCCAGGCCGGGGCTCACGTAGAGTTCGTCGGCACGGCACAGGAACTCGACGTCCAGCTCGCCACAACGCACTTCCACGTGCGGATAGTCACGCTTGAGCGCGGCCAGTTCCGGTGGATTTTCCCGCGTATCGGCCACAGCAAACGACGTGCCCCGGTTCGCCAGGAAGCGAACCAGGGACATGCCGCTCTTGCCGAGGCCGACAACGATGCGGAAGTGGTCAGAAGCGATCAGAGACACTCGTTCTACCTCAGCTTCAGGGTGGCAAGGCCGACCAGTACGAGAATCACGGTGATGATCCAGAAACGGACGATCACACGCGGCTCGGGCCAGCCCTTGAGTTCAAAATGGTGGTGAATGGGTGCCATGCGAAACACACGGCGACCGGTCAGCTTGAAAGAAGCAACCTGGATAACCACGGACAGGGTTTCCATCACGAACACGCCGCCCATGATGAACAGGACGATTTCCTGACGGACGATCACCGCGATGGTGCCCAGGGCCGCGCCCAGCGCCAGCGCGCCGACGTCGCCCATGAAGACCTGCGCCGGATAGGTGTTGAACCAGAGGAAACCGAGGCCCGCACCGATCAAGGCACCGCAGAACACGATCAACTCACCGGCGCCCGGCACATACGGAATCAGCAGGTATTCAGCGAATTTCACGTTACCGGACAGGTAGCAGAAGATGCCAAGACCGCCGCCGACCATCACCGTCGGCATGATCGCCAGACCGTCGAGGCCGTCGGTCAGGTTGACCGCGTTGCTCGAGCCGACAATCACGAAATAGGTCAGAACGACGAAGCCTATGCCCAGCGGAATGCTGTAGTCCTTGAGCATCGGCAGGATCAGGGTCGTTTCCACCGGCGTCGCAGCGGTCATATAAAGGAAGATCGCCGCGCCCAGGCCGAACACCGACTGCCAGAAGTATTTCCAGCGGCTCGGAAGGCCTTTGGAGTTTTTCTCGATCACTTTGCGATAGTCGTCGACCCAGCCGATAGCGCCGAACAGCAACGTCACCAGCAACACGGTCCAGACATAACGGTTGCTCAGGTCAGCCCAGAGCAAGGTGCTGACGCCGATGGACGACAGGATCAGTGCACCGCCCATCGTCGGGGTGCCCGACTTGGACAAGTGCGATTGTGGACCGTCGTGGCGAACGGATTGACCGATCTGACGGTTCTGCAAAGTGCGGATCATCCACGGGCCATAGCACAGGGACAAAACCAGCGCGGTCAGCACACCGAGGATCCCGCGCAGGGTCAGGTACTGAAAGACCGCGAAGCCTTTGTAGAACTGTTGCAGATACTCCGCTAGCAGCAGCAGCATTAATGTTTCTCCGGACTGGACCCGCACAAAGCGGCGACGATGTTTTCCATCGCAGCGCTGCGCGAGCCCTTGATCAAAATGGTGGTGTTTGTGTCTTGCTCGGCGCCCAGGGCCTTGATCAGCTCAGTCTGAGTGCTGAAGTGAAAGGCCTGTGGACCGAAAGCGTTCACGGCGTGAGCCATCAGTGGCCCAACGGCGTAAAGCGCGGAAACCTTGCCGCGGGCGTACTCGCCCACATCGCGGTGCCCCTGCTCTGCCCAATCGCCCAGTTCGCCGATATCTCCGAGCACCAGAACGGTGCGGCCGGAAAAGCCGGCGAGTATATCAACGGCGGCGCACATGGAGGTGGGGTTCGCGTTGTACGTGTCATCGATCACGCGCATGCCATTACTGGCCAGTTGCGCGACGGTGCGGCCCTTGACCGGTTGCACCGCGCCGAGGCCGGTGGCGATGCCGAACAGCGACACGCCCAAGGCGTGTGCGGCAGCGGCGGCGGCCATGGCATTGGTAACGTTATGGGTGCCGAGCAGGTTCAGTTGAACGCGCTCCACACCTTCAGGACTGTGCAGGTTGAAGGCCGGGCAACCGCGCGCATCGCGATCCAGGTCGCTGGCATAGAAGTCGGCGCTTGGGTTGTTCAGGGCGAACGTCAGGACTTTGCGACTGGCCGCACGGGCCTTCCAGATGCCGAACGCCTTGTCGTCAAGATTGAGCACAGCGATGCCATCGGCCTCCAGCCCTTCAATGATCTCGCCCTTGGCTTCAACGATTTTTTCCGGCCCGCCGAACTCGCCGACGTGGGCGGTCCCGGCGTTGTTGAGCACGGCCACGTGCGGCTTGGTCATGCCGACGGTGTAGGCAATTTCGCCGAGACGCGAAGCACCGAGTTCAATAACGGCGGAGGTATGTTCCGGCGCGAGTTCGAGCAGGGTCAGCGGAACGCCGAGGTCGTTGTTCAGGTTGCCACGGGTCGCCAGGACCGGACCGCGCGTGCGCAGGATGCTGGCGAGCATTTCCTTGACCGTGGTTTTACCGATGGAACCGGTGATCGCCGCGACCGGGTTGGTAAACGCGGCACGGTTCATCGCGCCCAGTTGGCCCAACGCCTGGCGGGTGTCCTTGACCAGCAATTGCGGCAGCGCGCTGTCGGCGACTTCGCGCTCGACCAGAGCGGCAACCGCGCCTTTGCTGGCGACGTCGTTCAAATAGTCATGACCGTCGAAGCGCGGACCGGCCAGGGCAATAAACAGTTGGCCCGGTTTGATCGCGCGGCTGTCGATGCTGACGCCATCGAACGTGGCATCGGCTGCGATCAATCGTGCATTCAGTGCGCCAGTCAGCTCACTCAGCTTCAACGCTTTAAGCATGGGCCACCTCCCATGCGGTCAAGGCGTGATCGGCCTCGACCAGATCGGAGAAAGCATGACGCTCGCCGTTGATTTCCTGATAGTCCTCGTGACCTTTACCGGCCAGGACAATCACGTCATCCGCCGAAGCACTGGCGATCAACTGGGCAATCGCCTGCCCACGGCCAGCGACAAAGGTGACTTTATCCACAGCGGTGAAACCGGCGCGGATGTCATCGAAAATCAACGAAGGATCTTCGGTGCGAGGGTTGTCATCGGTGACCAGCACGCCGTCGGCCAGACGTTCGACCACTTCGGCCATCAGCGGACGCTTGCCGCGATCGCGATCGCCGCCACAGCCAAACAGGCACAACAAACGGCCTTTGGCGTGTGGACGCAGGGCCATCAAGACTTTTTCCAGCGCGTCCGGGGTGTGGGCGTAATCGACGACCACCAGCGGCTGAGTGCCGCCGCCCAAGCGCTGCATGCGACCGGCCGGACCTTCGAGTTTCGGTAGCACCTTGAGGATTTCGTCCAGCGCGTAGTCCAGGCCGAGCAAGGCGCCGACGGCGGCCAGCACGTTGCTCAGGTTGAAACGACCGAGCAAGGTGCTGCGCAAATGGTGTTCGCCCTGAGGCGTGACCAGCGTGGCGCGCACGCCTTCGTCATCGAACTGCGCTTCACGGCAATACAGGTAAGCGCTGGAATCTACCAGGCTGTAGGTAATCAGGCGCGACTCACGTTTGTCTGCAGCCAGTTGGCGGCCGAACTCGTCGTCGAGATTGATCACCCGGCACTTCAAATCGTTCCAGGCAAACAGCTTGGCCTTGGCTTCGCCGTAGGCTTGCATGGTGCCGTGGTAATCGAGGTGATCGCGGGACAGGTTGGTCATCACCGCCACATCGAATGCCAGCGCGGTCACGCGGCCTTGGTCCAGGCCGTGGGAAGACACTTCCATGGCGACGGCTTTGGCGCCGGCCTTTTTCAGGTCAGCCATGGTCGCTTGCACGGCGATAGGGTTCGGCGTGGTGTGCAGGCCACTTTCCAGTGCACCGTAGAAGCCGGTACCCAGGGTGCCGACAATGCCGCAATGCTGGCCGAGCAAATCCAGGGCTTGTGCAACCAATTGCGTGACGCTGGTTTTGCCGTTGGTGCCGGTCACGCCAACCAGGTTCAGGTGCCGGCTCGGGTCGCCATAAAAGCGACCGGCGATGTCCGACAGCTGCGCCGCCAGGCCTTTGACCGGAATCAGCGGCACGTCGGTGATCGGCAAAACGGTAGCGCCTTCGACTTCGTAAGCCACGGCAGCAGCACCGCGTTGCAAGGCATCGGCGATGTGCGCGCGCCCGTCGAGCTTGCCGCCAGGAACGGCGAGAAACAGATCGCCAGCCCGCACGTTACGGCTGTCCAGGGTCAGCTCGCGGATCAACAGATCGCGGCCGGCGTGGGCGAAAATCTTGTTCAGGCTCAAAGACATTAGCCGCGCCCTCCATTGGCTTTCAGTGGAACGACCGGTGTGGCGTTAGCGGTTTGCGTCGGTGGCAGGTTGTCCGGGGTGATGTTCATCAGGCGCAGCGTCCCGGACATCACTTTGCTGAACACCGGGGCCGATACCAGACCACCGTAGTAACCGGCTTTGGTCGGTTCATCGATCACCACCACGATTGCATAGCGCGGATCGCTCATCGGGCCGAAGCCGGCGAACAGTGAGCGGTAGGAATTCTCGGCGTAGCCTTTGGTGCCCACCGACGTCTTGCGCGCAGTACCCGACTTGCCGGCCACGTGATACGCCGGCACCTGCGCACGGAATACACCGCGCGGAGCCTCGATCACCTGGGTCAGCATGGTCTGCATGGTTTTCGCGACGGCTTCCGGCAGCACTTGCGTGGTTTGCGCTGGTTTGTCGGTTTTGATCAGGGTGAGCGGTGCGAGACGACCGTTGTTGGCCAGGGCCGAGAAGGCGTGAACCAGCTGGATCGCGGTCACGGAAATACCGTAACCGTAGGACAGCGTGGCGGTTTCAGCCTTGCGCCATTCGCGGTAGTTCGGCAGGTTGCCAACGCGTTCGCCCGGGAAGCCGAGACCGGTGTCCTGGCCGAGGCCGACTTTCTGCGCGAGGCGGAAGATGGTTTCGCCGCCGATATCGAACGCGACCTTACTCATGCCGACGTTACTGGAATTGATCAGGATGCCGGTCAGGTCAAGCACCGGGCCTTCGGACCTGGAGACGTCCTTGATGGTGTATTTACCAATCTGCAAAGTGCCCGGGTACACCTCGACGGTGTCGCTCGGTTTCCAGCGCCCGGTTTCGATCGCTGCACTCATGGAAATGGCTTTCATGGTCGAACCCGGCTCGAACACGTCGATCATGGCGCGGTTGCGCATCATCGCCGGTTGCAGGTTGCGACGGTTGTTCGGGTTGTAGGTCGGCTGGTTGACCATGGCGAGGATCTCACCGGTCTTCACGTCCATGATCACCAGGCTGCCGGCCTTGGCACCGTTCTCGATGATCGCGTTACGCAGCTCGCGGTTGGCCAGGTATTGCAGACGCAGGTCAATGGACAACGCCAAGGGCTTGCCGGCCTTGGCGTTTTTGGTGACCTGGACATCCTTGATAAGTCGGCCACGCCGATCCTTGATGACCTGTCGCTTGCCGGGGACGCCGGCCAGCCATTCGTCGTAGGCCAGTTCGACCCCTTCACGACCGTGGTCATCGATGTCGGTAAAGCCGACCATGTGTGCGGTGACTTCACCGGCCGGGTAGAAACGCCGGAACTCTTCGATGCCGTAGACACCCGGCACTTTCAGGTCGAGCACGGACTGGCCCTGCTCGGGGGTCAGCCCGCGGACCAGGTAGATGAATTCTTTGTTGGCCTGGGCTTCGAGACGTTCGGCCAGGGCTTTAGGGTCTTGGCCCAGCGCGGCCGCCAAGGCTGGCCATTTATCTTTGGCCAGCTGCATTTCCTTGGCGTTCGCCCACAGAGTGGTGACCGGGGTACTCACGGCCAAAGGCTCGCCGTTACGGTCGGTGATCAGACCACGGTGAGCCGGAATCGGAATGTGACGAACGCTGCGCGCATCGCCCTGACCTTTAAGGAAGGCACGGTCGACGACTTGCAGGTCGATGATGCGCCAGCAAATCGCCGCGACCATGATGCCGAGCAAGCCCAGCACCAGGCGGAAACGCCATGGGAACAGTGCGCCTTCGAGTTTCATCATGGCGCCACCATCTGCACTTCAGCGGCGCCGGGAATGCGCATCTTCAGTTGCTCGGTGGCCAGCACTTCGATACGGCTGTGCGCAGTCCAGGTGCTCTGCTCGAGAATCAACCGGCCCCACTCCGCCTGCGCCTTGTCGCGCACGCTCAACTCGGCGTACAGCGAGTTCAGCAACTGACGGTTCCAGTGGGCGCTGTACGACACGCCGATGGCCGACACGAGCACGCCAATAAACAGCAGCAGCATGAAAAAGCTTCCGCCGGGAAGAGGCTTGGCGAAAAGCTTGCTCACCGCAGCTTCTCCGCGACGCGCATGACAGCGCTCCGGGAACGTGGGTTGGCTTTGAGTTCGGCCTCGGAGGCGGACTGCGCTTTGCCATGGATTTTGATGATCGGTTCGAACGCGACGTGACGGACCGGCAGGTTGCGCGGCAGGTTGTCGGCTTCGCCTTTTACCAGCTTGCGCATGAACAGTTTGACGATGCGGTCTTCCAGCGAGTGGAAGCTGATGACGACCAGACGGCCGCCGATCTCCAGGCAGTCCAGTGCGGCTTCGAGGCCGGCTTCCAGGTCGCCCAGTTCGTTGTTGACGTGGATACGCAGGCCCTGGAACGCACGGGTGGCAGGGTTCTTGCCCTTTTCCCATGCCGGGTTGGCGACTTTCAGGACTTCAGCCAGGTCGGCCGTGCGCTCGAACGGCTTGATGTCGCGACGCTCGGCTACGGCACGGGCCATGCGGCCGGAGAAACGCTCTTCGCCGTATTCCTTGAATACGCGGGCGATCTCTTCCACCGGTGCGGTGTTGACGAATTCGGCAGCGCTGATCCCGCGGGACGGGTCCATGCGCATGTCCAGCGGGCCATCATTGAGGAAACTGAAGCCGCGCTCAGGGTCGTCGAGCTGTGGCGAAGACACGCCCAGGTCGAGCAACACGGCGCTGACCTTGCCGTGCAGGCCACGTTCGGCCACTTCCGAACCCAGCTCGGCAAAGCTGCGCTGCACAACGACAAAGCGGCCGTCTTCGGCCGCTAGCGTTTGCCCGGTGGCAATCGCTTGAGGATCTTTGTCGAATCCGAGGACCCGACCATCGGGGCCGAGCTGGCTGAGGATCAACCGACTGTGCCCGCCGCGCCCGAACGTACCGTCCAGATAGCAGCCATCAGGACGTACGGCGAGAGCCTCCACGGCTTCGTCAAGCAGTACGGTGATGTGGTTAAAGCCGCTATCAATAGTCACAGGATCAAATCACGCAGTTCATCAGGCATGGCGCCCGGTTGTTGAATAGCAGCCAGGTCAGCGGCAGAAACCGCATCCCAGGCATCCTCGTCCCACAATTGGAACTTGTTCAGTTGGCCTACCAACATCGCGCGCTTATCCAACCTGGCATATTCACGAAGACGCGGCGGAACCAGAAAACGACCACTGCCATCGAGCTCGAGGTCGACGGCATTACCAATCAGCAAACGTTGCAGGCGGCGGTTCTCTTCGCGAAGCGAAGGCAGTGCGCGCAGTTTGGTTTCGATAATTTCCCACTCATCGAGGGGGTAAACACACAAACACGGATCAACGGCATCAATTGTGACGATCAGTTGACCGGAACTACGCGAAACGAGCTCGTCACGGTACCGGCTCGGCATAGCGAGACGGCCCTTTGCGTCGAGACTGATAGCGTTAGCTCCGCGAAACACGTCAGCGTTTCTCCAAATATTAGCGTTTTACGCTCAAAAAACCCACTTCATGCCACTTTCCGCCACTTGCGCACACTATAGGAATGCGGCCACCGCACCGTCAAGGCGCGGTTTAAAGGAAAAGCCTTACAGAACTGAGATTTAGGAGGGTAAACGGAGGGGTAACGACAATCTGACGGCTGAATTTGCCCAATAACTTGAATCAGCACAGAAGGCTGCGTTCGAAAGTTAAAGTAGTTTGTTAAGAGTAAGATTTTTTCGGTATTACGAAAGTGTTCTGGCAACGATTCTGGAAGGAGGGAAAATGCTACTACCAGCGCCCTGCTTAAATGATTAAAGCAGGGAGGAGAAAAAGGTGGAGAGTCGATCTGTAAGCCGGGTTCTGTCTTGAACAGTCATTCGTCTACGATGGCCATCACTGGACATCTTTAGCAACCTACCCGGTCCCAGCGCGGGCCACGCCTTGGGACCCTATTTGGTCTTGCTCCAAGTGGGGTTTACCTAGCCACGAACTGTTGCCAGACGTGCGGTGCGCTCTTACCGCACCTTTTCACCCTTACCGGCGCCGAAGCGCTTAGGCGGTTATTTTCTGTGGCACTTTCCGTAGGCTCACGCCTCCCAGGCATTACCTGGCACTTCGCCCTATGGAGCCCGGACTTTCCTCCCCCCCCTAATTTTCATAGAGGGCAGCGACTGTCCAATCGACTCTCCGCCGCGAAGGTTAACGGCAGAGCGGCCGAAGAACAAGCGCTAAACGCCTTCGGCTGCTCCTGCGCGTCGGGTTTTTACTCGCCCTTCTGTTTATCCAGCGCCACCTGATAGAGCACATTCTTGCGCTCACCGGTAATTTGCGCCGCCAATGCCGCAGCACGTTTGAGCGGCATCTCTTCAAGCAACAGATTGAGGATGCGCATGGCCTCACTGCTGACCGCGTCCTCGGTCTCGGGCACAGACCAGCCTGCCACCAACACCACACACTCACCACGCTGCTGATTGCTGTCCGACTCGACGAACTCACGCAGCTCGGCCAGCGGCAGGCCTTTGAGGGTTTCGAAGGTTTTGGTGATTTCACGGGCCAACAACGCCGGACGTTCAGGACCGAACACCAGCTCCATGTCTTGCAGGCACTCAAGGATGCGATGCGGCGCCTCATAAAAAATCAGTGTGCGCGGCTCTTCCTTGACCAGTTCAAGACGAGCACGACGACCAACGGCCTTGGCCGGCAGGAAGCCTTCGAAAATGAAACGGTCCGACGGCAGCCCCGCCGCCGACAATGCCGCGATCAATGCACAGGCACCCGGAACCGGCACCACATTGATCCCGGCGGCACGAGCCTGACGCACCAGGTGATAACCCGGATCGGAAATCAGCGGCGTGCCAGCATCGGAGATCAGCGCCACATCATCCCCCGCCAGCAATCGCGTGATAAAGCGGCTACCCTCGTCGCGCTCGTTGTGCTCATGGCACGCGGCCAGCGGCGTGGGAATGCCGAAATGCTGCATCAGGCGCTGTGAGTGACGGGTGTCTTCGGCGGCAATCAACGCGACGTCGCGCAGGATCTTCAGCGCACGTGCACTGATGTCGTCCAGGTTGCCGATGGGCGTCGCCACCACATAAAGCGAGCCAGCAGCGGAATTCAAAGCACCTGGAGCAGTCAAAGCGCACACCTCATGATCGGTAAAAGGCGACATTGTAGCGCGTAGCGGCGCTTGCGATCGCCCCGCCCTCCTCGGGTTTTTCAGGCGTTTGTGCAGCGCTGCAACATTTGTACGAGCTAAATTGATCGATTCACGCCAGTAACATCGCGCCCCGGCCAGTGCTTGGGTACAATTCCACGCTAATTTGATCGAGTATCAGGAACACTACATGATCGCTTGCCTGCGGCTGTTCACTGCCCTCTGCCTCGCTGCCTTGCTGGCGGCTTGCGCCAGCTCGCCCTCCTCCAGCCTTGGCGAACTTCCACGGACCCCTGACGCCAGTATCGAGCAGCTGCTCGAACAGGCCGCTCAAAGCAAGGACCCGGAAAAAGCTGCGTTGCTGCGCCTGAGCGCGGCCGACCTGGCCTATCGTCAGGGCAATGCCGGCCAGTCCGCGCAAATCCTGCAACAGGTTCCGGTGGAACAACTCAAGCCAGGCCAACAGGTCTTCGCCAGCACCCTGGCGGCTGAACTGGCCATGGCGCGCAATCAGCCCAAGGCAGCGTTGACTGCCTTGAGCCATCCGAGCCTGCAACGCCTGAGCGAATTGCCGGTCGAGCAACAGGTTCGCACCGGCACTGTCCATGCTCGCGCCCTTGAGGCCGACGGACAGACGCTGGCCGCCGCACGGGAGCGCATTTTCATCGCACCCATGCTCGAAGGTGAAGCCGCCGCCAAAAACCACGAAGCGATCTGGACCCTGATCGCCTCGCTGCCAACCGATCAACTGCAGCCCACCACCAATGATGACCTCGGCGGCTGGATGGGCCTGGCACTGGCGGTGAAAACCGCCGGAACCCTGGAACAGCAGCAAGCCGCGATTGACAACTGGCGCGCCCAGAACCCTAAGCACCCGGCTGCCATTCAGTTGCCTCTGCCACTGACCAAGCTCAAGGAACTGGCCAGCCAGCCCCTGAGCAAGATCGCCCTGCTGCTGCCGCAAGACGGCCCGCTGGCGTCGGTCGGCAAAGCACTGCGCGAAGGCTTCATGGCTGCTCACTACCAGGCTCAACAAGCCGGGCAGAAGCCGCCTGCCATTGAGTTCTATGACAGCTCGAAACTGACTTCGATGGACGAGTTCTATCGCAAGGCCCAGGCCGATGGCGTGCAACTGGTGGTCGGTCCGCTGGAAAAACCACTGGTCAAACAGCTTAGTGCTCGCCCGCAACTGCCGATCACCACCCTGGCGCTGAACTACAGCGAAGGTGAACAAGGTCCGGCCCAGCTGTTCCAGTTTGGTCTGGCCGCTGAAGACGAAGCCCGTGAAGTGTCTCGTCGTGCTCGCGCCGACGGCCTGCATCGCGCCGCCATCATGGTGCCGAAAGGCGAATGGGGCGATCGCGTGTTGCGCGCATTCAGCCAGGACTGGCAAGCCAACGGCGGCAGCATTGTCGCGACCGAGCGCGTTGACCAACCGGTTCAACTGGCCCAGCAGATTGCCGACATGTTCCAGCTGCGCCAGAGCGAAGGTCGCGCCAAGAGCCTGCAAAGCACCGTCGGCTCGCAGATAGCAGCCCAGCCTTCGCGCCGTCAGGACATCGAGTTCATCTTCCTGGCTGCGACTCCGCAACAGGCCCAGCAGATCAAACCGACCTTGAACTTCCAGTACGCGGGCGATGTGCCGGTTTACGCCACCTCCCACGTGTTCAGTGCCAGCGGCGACGTGAACCAGTACAACGACATGAACGGCATCCGCTTCTGCGAAACCCCATGGTTGCTGGACGCCAATGATCCGCTGCGCAAACAGGTCACCGCACAATGGCCGCAAGCCGCCGGCAGCCTCGGCCGCCTCTACGCAATGGGCGTTGACGCCTATCGCCTGGCACCGCGACTGGGGCAACTCAAGGCACTGCCGGACAGCCGTATTGAAGGTCAGTCGGGCAGCCTGGGCATGACTCAAAACCAGCGCGTGGTGCGCCAGTTGCCTTGGGCACAGTTCGTCAGCGGTCAGGTTCAACGCCTGCCGGATACCTCACGCTGATGCCTGACAGGTCACGCCAGCAAAGCGGTAAAGATGCCGAGCGCCATGCGCTCGAGCATCTTCAACAGCAAGGTCTGCGCCTGCTGGCGCAGAACTGGTTGTGTAAACGCGGCGAGCTTGATCTGGTCATGCTTGATGGCGATACAGTAGTATTCGTTGAAGTCCGCTATAGAAAAAACACCCAGTGGGGTGGAGCGCTCGACAGCATCGATGGGCGCAAACGGCAGAAACTGATTTTCGCCGCGCAGTATTTTCTTCAGCGCGAGTCGCGTTGGGCCAATTCCCCCTGCCGCTTCGACGTGGTTGCCATCGACAGCAACCTCGATCAGTTGAACTGGTTGCAGAATGCCTTCGATAGCTGATCGCCTGCGCCCCGAAGCGCACACCTTTACCCAACACTTTTGCTCTTTGCTTTGCGGGCTGCACATTCATGTGCCGAGTAGCCGCGCTAATTAAGGTCACACAGATGGACATGCAATCCCGAATTCGCCAGCTTTTTCAGGCCAGTATCGACACCAAGCAAATGGCGATGGACGTACTTGCACCGCACATCGAGCAAGCCAGCCAGGTAATGGTCAACGCCCTGCTCAATGAGGGCAAAATGCTTTCCTGCGGCAACGGCGGCTCCGCCGGTGATGCCCAGCACTTTTCGTCCGAGCTGCTCAACCGCTTCGAGCGCGAACGTCCGAGCCTGCCCGCCATTGCGCTGACCACCGACAGCTCGACGATCACCTCGATCGCCAATGACTACAGCTACAACGAAATTTTCTCCAAACAGATCCGCGCGCTGGGCCAACCGGGTGACGTATTGCTGGCGATTTCCACCAGCGGTAACTCGGCGAACATTATTCAAGCGATCCAGGCCGCACATGATCGCGAAATGATTGTCGTAGCATTGACTGGTCGCGATGGCGGCGGCATGGCGTCGTTGCTATTACCCGAGGACGTCGAGATTCGCGTACCGGCCAACGTCACCGCACGTATTCAGGAAGTCCACCTGCTGGCGATCCATTGCCTTTGCGATTTGATCGACAGCCAACTGTTCGGGAGTGAAGAATGACCCCTAATCGCCTAGGCCTTCTGGCCTTGACCCTGTGCCTCGGCATCAGCGGCTGCACTTCGGTGGTTAAAGCCAGCCGTGAAGCACCCATTGAAGATGACCGCGGTACGCGCACCTTCGGCAGCAAGATCGATGACTCCCTGATCGACACCAAGGTCGGCGTGAACGTCGCCAAGGCCGATCCCGCCCTGGACAACGATTCGCACATCGTCGTCACCAGCTTCAACGGCGTCGTGCTGCTCGCCGGGCAAACACCGACTGCCGAGCTCAAGGCCAAGGCCGAACAGGCTGCCGCCGCGGTCCAGCGCGTGAAGAAGGTGCATAACGAACTGCAGGTCCTGCCGCCCTCCGGTTTCCTTGCCCGTCAGAACGACACCTGGCTGACCTCCAAGATCAAAACCCAGATGCTCACCGACCCGAACATCCCGGGTTCGCGCATCAAGGTCGTCACCGAGAACGGCATCGTTTATCTGCTGGGCCTGCTGACCAAGCAGGAAGCGGCGCAGGCTACCAATCTGGTGCAAAGCGTTTCTGGCGTGCAGAAGATTGTGAAGTTGTTTGAGTACATTGACTGATATGGCTTATCGGCGATGGTGCTCTTAAAGACGCCTTCGCCGGCAAGCCTGGCGCCTACATGAAGTAAAAAAGGGTGATCCTTGCGGATCACCCTTTTTTTATTTCACCACTTTCAAACTGGGTCGACCGCTGGGACGCGGTGGTTCGCTGTCGGGCGGCGGAATGTCATCATCCGGCTCGATATCTTCCACGTCTTCCATAGGCGATTCCAGATCGAACACCATACCCTGGCCATTCTCCCGGGCGTAAATGCCCAGGATCGATGCGATAGGCACGTACAGAGTGTGCGGCACGCCACCGAAGCGCCCTTCGAAGCTGACCGCCTCGTTGTCCATGTGCAGATGACGCACGGCAGCCGGTGATACATTCAGGACAATCTGTCCGTCACTGGCAAAACCCTGAGGCACCTGCACCGATGGATACTCGGAATTGACCAGCATGTGCGGGGTGCAATCGTTGTCCACAATCCACTCATAGAGCGCGCGGACCAGATAAGGTCGACTGGAGTTCATAGCGGCTCCTTAAGCCTTAGCGCATATCGCGTTCGACACCAGACAGACTCGCCTGGAAAGCCTCACGCGCAAACGAGCGCTCCATGTAATCAAGCAACGGCTTGGCAGGCCGCGGCAGTTCAATACCCAGAATCGGCAAACGCCAGAGTATTGGCAATAGGCAGCAATCCACCAGACTTTGTTCCTCGCTGAGGAAAAACGGCTTGTCGGCAAACAACGGCGACACGCCAGTCAGGCTTTCACGCAACTCTTTACGAGCCACGACGCGGGCGGCTTCCTTGGTCCGCGAATCCAGGATCAGATCCACCAGACCACACCAGTCACGCTGAATACGATGGAT
Organism: Pseudomonas sp. SJZ077; assembly: GCF_007993905.1. Taxonomy (NCBI): domain Bacteria; kingdom Pseudomonadati; phylum Pseudomonadota; class Gammaproteobacteria; order Pseudomonadales; family Pseudomonadaceae; genus Pseudomonas; species Pseudomonas sp. SJZ077. The sequence continues at coordinate 7,920 of NZ_VIUJ01000034.1, read as the reverse complement.
CAGCAGACGGCTGTTGGCACGCGCCACAGGATAAACCGGCAGCAAGGGCGGGTGCGGGTAACGCTCATCCAGATATTCCATCACCACGGTCGACTCCCACAACGCCAGGTCACGATCGACCAGGGTGGGCAGACTTCCGTAAGGGTTCACTTCAATCAGTTTAGGCGGCTGGCGACCAGCTTCCACGTAAATGATCTCTGCGCTGACACCCTTCTCTGCAAGTACGATGCGCACTCGGTGGGAATAGTGGTCGGCGGGGTCGGAGTAACAGGCCAACCGATTGGTCACGCCCATGGCGGTCCTCCTCGCTTGTTGAAATTATCGGAAGCGGAAAAACGCACGCGCCCAGAGGACGCCTCCCGTAACGTCTGGCTTGCCAGACTCGTTACACCTTCAGAGACGCCCCTGGGCGCGTGCGATTAACAGCAATTGCTTACAGCTTTATCAATGGACGTCTTTCCAGTATTCACGCTTGAGCAAGTAAGCGAATACGAAGAAGAACGCCAGGTACAGCAACACATAGGTACCGATGCGCTGATGCTCCAGCTTAACCGGGTTAGCCGAGTAAGCGAGGAAGGTTACCAGATTCTTGACCTTCTCATCGAACTGCTGTTCGGTCAGAGCACCGCTCTTCGGCACGATGGTCAGCTGATCGCACGCTTCATGTGTCAGCGCGTTACCGGTCAGCGGATCATATTGCTTCTTGCCGTCTTCGACGATCGGAACCTGCTTGCAACCGACAACCTGACGACCTTGCAGGCCAACCAGGACGTTAGGCATACCCACGTTCGGGAAAACCTTGTTGTTCACACCCCAAGGACGCGACGGATCTTCGTAGAAGGACTTCAGGTAACCATAAAGCCAGTCCGTACCACGAACACGCGCTACCAGAGTCAGGTCAGGCGGTGCGGCGCCAAACCAGGTCTTGGCGTCAGCCGGCTGCATGCCGATGCTCATGTGGTCGCCAATCTTGGCGCCAGTGAACACCAGCTTCGAGAGCATCAGGTCATGCGGGATGCCCAGATCATCGGCAACACGCTCGTAGCGCTGGAACTTGGCGCTGTGACAACCCATGCAATAGTTGGCGAACGTACGTGCGCCGTCCTGCATGGCCGCTTTGTCAGAAACGTCGATATCGACCTTTTCCAGTTCAGGAGCACCGGCCGTCGACGCGAAGGACAACACAGGCATGGCAGCAAGAATCAGTACAGCAAATAGCTTTTTCATCAGCCAGTCACCCTTTCCGGAACCGGTTTGGTCTTCTCGAGCCTGGTGTAGAACGGCATCAGAATGAAGTAGGCGAAGTACAGGAAGGTGCATACCTGCGACAGCAGCGTACGACCCGGCGTCGGAGCCAGAACACCCAGAATGCCGAGGATCACGAACGAGACGCAGAACACCACCAGCCAGATTTTGCTCAGCCAGCCTTTGTAGCGCATCGACTTGACGGGGCTGCGATCCAGCCACGGCAGGACGAACAGCACAGCGATGGCCGCGCCCATGGCGATAACGCCCAGGAGCTTGTCCGGAACCGCCCGCAGAATCGCGTAGAACGGTGTGAAGTACCAGACCGGAGCGATGTGCTCAGGGGTCTTGAAGGCGTTCGCCACTTCAAAGTTCGGCTTCTCGAGGAAGTAACCGCCCATTTCCGGGAAGAAGAACACGATCGAGCAGAAGATAAACAGGAACACCACCACGCCGACGATATCTTTCACGGTGTAGTACGGGTGGAAGGCAATGCCGTCCAGCGGTACGCCGTTTTCGTCTTTGTGTTTCTTGATGTCCACACCGTCCGGGTTGTTCGAACCGACTTCGTGCAGCGCCAGGACGTGCAGCACCACCAGACCGAGAATCACGATCGGCAGGGCAACAACGTGCAGGGCGAAGAAGCGGTTCAGGGTAATACCGGAAATCAGGTAGTCACCACGGATCCACTGGGTCAGGTCGTTGCCGATGACCGGGATCGCACCGAACAGCGAGATGATCACCTGGGCGCCCCAGTAGGACATCTGGCCCCACGGCAGCAGGTAACCCATGAAGGCCTCAGCCATCAGCGCCAGGTAAATCAGCATGCCGAAGACCCACACCAACTCACGCGGCTTCTGGTACGAACCGTAGAGCAAGCCACGGAACATGTGCAGATAAACCACGATAAAGAACATCGAAGCGCCGACGGCATGCAACATACGCAGGATCGAGCCGTACTCGACGTCGCGCATGATGTATTCAACGGAAGCAAACGCTTCTTCCGCCGATGGCGTGTAGCTCATGGTCAACCAGACACCGGTAACGATCTGGTTGACCAGAACGAGCAGCGCCAGGGAGCCAAAGAAATAGAAGAAGTTGAAGTTCTTCGGGGCGTAGTACTTGCTGAGGTGGTCTTCCCACATTTTGGTCGCGGGAAAGCGTGCATCAACCCAATCCATGAACTTGCTCATCACGCTTTCTCCGTATCGACGCCAATGACAATGATGTCATCGGTCTCATAGGAATGCGGGGGAACTGGCAGGTTCAAAGGCGCAGGTTGCGACTTGTAGACGCGGCCAGCCAGATCGTAGTGGGAACCGTGGCAAGGGCAGAAATAACCACCCACCCAGTCCTTGCCCAGATCCGCAGGTGCCACTTCTGGACGGAAGGTCGGCGAGCAACCCAGGTGCGTGCAGATACCGATCAGCAGCAGAACTTCTGGCTTGATCGAACGCGTTTCCGGGTCGACATAGGTCGGTTGTGTCGAGTTCTTGGAGGTCGGGTCAGACAGCTGGCCCTCGATCTTTTTCAGATTCCCCAGGATTTCCTCGGTACGGCGGACAATGAACACCGGCTGACCGCGCCACTCAGCAATCATCTGCTGACCTGGTTCGATTTTGCTGACATTCACTTTCACCGGTGCACCTGCGGCTTTCGCCTTGGCACTGGGAAACCATGACCCCACGAACGGGACCGCAGCCCCCACCGCTCCTGCAGCACCCACCACGGATGTGGCTGCTACCAAGAAGCGACGCCGGCCTGCATTCACGCCGTCATTGCTCATTCAGTCCTCTCCCATCAGCTTTGTGGCCTGTTAAATCAGGCGTCTACTAAGTAAAAATCTGAACTTATAAAAATTTTGCCGAATGGTAATGAAAAGCCCCAATTCTGACAAGGTAATTACCGAGGGGCTTCACTGCCAAGCCTTGCAGTATAGGGCTTCTACGGCTGTGGCAAGTTGTCACAGCGCAATTCTTTGATAAATCGCGCCCATAAAAAAACGCCCAGCTTCGCGAGGAAACTGGGCGTTCTTTTTGAACGCGAAAGCGAATTAACGCTTCGAGTACTGCGGACGCTTACGCGCTTTACGCAGACCAACTTTCTTACGTTCAACTTCACGAGCATCGCGAGTAACGAAGCCAGCTTTGCGCAGAGCGCCACGCAGGGTTTCGTCGTACTGCATCAGAGCGCGAGTGATACCGTGGCGGATTGCGCCAGCTTGACCACTTACACCGCCACCGATAACGGTGACGTAGATGTCGAACTTTTCAACTGTCTCGGTCAATTCCAGCGGCTGACGAACTACCATGCGGGCAGTTTCGCGACCGAAGAAATTATCCAGGGAGCGGTTGTTGATCGAGATGTTACCAGTACCCGGACGCAGGAAAACGCGTGCGGTTGCGGTCTTGCGACGGCCAGTGCCGTAATTTTGAGTCGCCGACATAATGAACTATTCCGTTAAAACTTCAGTTCTTGGGGCTGCTGAGCAGTATGAGGGTGTACAGCGCCCGCATAGACTTTCAGCTTACGATACATGTCGCGACCCAGCGGGTTCTTAGGCAGCATGCCTTTGACCGCGGTCTCGATCACGCGCTCAGGGGCTTTGGCGATCAGCTTTTCAAAGTTGATCGACTTGATGCCGCCCGGGAAACCGGAGTGGGAGTAGTAGATCTTGTCGGTGGTTTTAGCACCGGTTACACGAATCTGCTCGGCATTGATAACGACGATGTAATCGCCGGTGTCAACGTGAGGAGTGTACTCAGCTTTATGCTTGCCACGCAGACGGCTCGCGATTTCGGTGGCCAGACGACCCAGGGTCTGACCTGCAGCGTCGACGACAAACCAGTCGCGCTGTACTGTTTCCGGTTTAGCAGTAAAAGTTTTCATTCTTTATAGCCTCAGGGGCCGCCCTGTAAATTAGACGGCGGATCTTACTGAATAGTGCGTACTTTGACAAGTCAAAGGCAGCCGGATACAGACGCTTTCGGGGGCTCGGGTCGGCGCGTCCGTTCAACGGCAAGATTCTTCGGCGGCGGCGCATCACTTCCACTGCAGAAAGAGGTGCGCAATTATGCAGATTGCGAAAAATAATTCAACCTGCTTTTATGATTGTTTTGCCCAAGGAGCACCCGATGGACTATCGCCAGCTAGGCCGAACCAATCTGAACGTGAGTGCCATCTGCCTCGGAACCATGACCTGGGGCGAGCAAAACACTGAAGCTGAAGCCTTCGCCCAGATCGAACGGGCCAAGAACGCCGGGATCAATTTCATCGACACGGCCGAAATGTACCCGGTGCCGCCGAAGGCCGAAACCTACGCCACTACCGAACGCTACATCGGCAATTACTTCAAAAGTCGCGGTGATCGCTCCGACTGGATCCTCGCCAGCAAAATCGCCGGCCCCGGCAACACCATCGATTACATCCGCGATAAAAACCTGCGACACAACCGCCAGCACATCACTGAAGCCGTGGATGCCAGCCTCAAGCGCCTGCAAACCGACTACATCGACCTCTATCAGCTGCACTGGCCGGAACGCAGCACCAACTTCTTCGGCCAGCTCGGTTACAAACACCAGACCGAAGCCAACCTCACGCCGCTGGAGGACACCCTCGAAGCGCTGGACGAGCAGGTCAAGGCCGGCAAGATCCGCCACATCGGCCTGTCCAACGAAACGCCATGGGGCACCATGCGCTTCCTCGCCCTGGCCGAAGCCCGTGGCTGGCCGCGCGCGGTGTCTATCCAGAACCCGTACAACCTGCTCAACCGCAGCTTCGAAGTCGGCCTGGCGGAAATCGCCATCCGCGAACAGTGCGGCCTGCTCGCCTATTCGCCGCTGGCGTTCGGTTTCCTGTCGGGCAAGTACGAAGGTGGCGCACGTCCACCAAAAGGCCGCCTGAGCCTCTACAGCCGCTTCAGCCGCTATTTCAACCCGCAATCGGAAGCAGCGTGCAGCCGTTATGTCGCACTGGCCCGGGAACACGGCCTGGACCCGGCGCAAATGGCGTTGGCGTTTGTCAATCAGCAGCCGTTTGTGACCAGCAACATCATCGGCGCCACAACCCTGGAGCAACTGGAGAGCAACATCGCCAGTTTCGAGCTGAAACTTTCCGATGAAGTGCTGGCGGGGATTGAGGCGATTCACAAGGATCACCCGAACCCGGCGCCTTGATCGACTCATAGTCCCCATCGCGAAAAGCTCGCTCCCACAGGTTTTGCACAATCCCTGTAGGAGTGAGTCTGATCGCGATGAGGGCCTGACAGTCACCGCAAAATCAAAGCGACCGCGCAATAATCTCCTTCATGATTTCATTGGTCCCCGCATAAATCCGTTGCACCCGCGCATCGGCCCACGCTCGGGCGATCGGGTATTCCCACATGAATCCGTAACCGCCATGCAACTGCACGCATTCGTCGAGCACCTTGCATTGCAGGTCAGTCCCCCAATACTTGGCCATCGCGGCGGTCGGCACATCCAGCTTGCCTTGCAGGTGCAGCTCCAGGCAGCGATCAACGAAGACCCGGCCGATCTGGATTTCAGTCGCCATCTCCGCCAGCTTGAAGCGTGTGTTCTGGAAATCGGCAATCGCCTTGCCGAACGCCTTGCGTTCACGGGTGTAATCGAGCGTCCATTTCAACGCAGCTTCGGCCGACGCCAGCCCGCCAATGGCGACGGTGAGGCGCTCCTGCGGCAACTCCTGCATCAGGTAAGCGAAGCCCATGCCCGCCTGCCCCAACAGATTCTCCTTGGGGACCCGCACGTCCTGGAAGAACAACTCCGACGTGTCCTGAGCCTTCATGCCGACCTTTTCCAGGCGCTTGCCCTTGTCGAAGCCCGGGGTGTTGGCCTCGACCAGAAACAGACTGGTGCCCTTCGCGCCAGCCTTCGGATCGGTCTTGGCCACGACAATCACCAAGTCGGCCAGAAAGCCATTGGTTATAAAGGTCTTGGAGCCGTTGATCACGTACTCGTCGCCATCCAGCACGGCGGTGGTTTTCACCCCTTGCAAGTCGGAACCGGCGCCCGGTTCGGTCATGGCAATCGCGGTAACCATTTCGCCGGACACCAGTTTCGGCAGGTATTTGTGCTTCAGCGCTTCACTGCCGTAATGCAGGATGTACGGCGCCACAATGTCCGAATGCAGAGAAAAACCGATGCCAGTCAGGCCGAGACGACCGACCTCTTCGATCACCACCGTGCTGTAGAGAAAGTCCGCCCCCAGCCCACCGTATTCCTCCGGCAGGTGCGAGCAAAGCATCCCCGCCTCCCCCGCCTTGTTCCAGAGTTTACGGTCGATGTAGCCTTGTTTTTCCCATTGCCCGTGGAACGGCACGGCCTCTTTTTCGAGGAACGTTCGTACGCTGTCGCGAAACAATTCGTGCTCGGAACTGAACAAGGTTCTGGGGATCATGCGGCACCTGTCATTAATTGTTGGAAGAAGTTGACCTTCAGAGACTAAGCCCCGCATCCGATACAGGACACTGGACACATCAGACAAAAAATAAGACGATCCAGCCGTCTGGTGACCACTTTCCCCTATAAGAATAAAGTTGAATTATGTCTAACCAAGTCTCCACGCCCTTGCGGCGCGTCAGCATCCTGGCTATCGACCGGGTTTTCGCTTCCACCCTCATGCAAGCCAAGGATTTCTTTCATCTGGCCAGCCTGCGATACGGCAAACAACTGGGCCAGGGCCTGACACCGGCGTTCGAAACCCGGCTGGTCAGCCCCGACGGCAAACCGGTGAACAGCTTCAGCGATGTGATCATGCCGGTGGACGGCGGCCTGGAAAATGCCGACGTCATTATCCTCCCGGCCTTCTGGGACGATTTCGATACCCTTTGCCAACGTTATCCACAGGTCCTGCCCTGGTTGCGTCAGCAACACGCTCGCGGCGCCGTGCTTTGCGGTGAGGCCACCGGGGTGTTCTGGCTTGCCGAGGCCGGCCTGCTCAACGGCAAGGAGGCGACCACCTATTGGCGCTTCTTCAATGCCTTCGCCGAGCGTTTCCCACAGGTTTATCTCAATCAGGACAAGCACCTGACGGACGCCGACAACCTGTATTGCGCAGGCGGCACCACCTCGGCATGCGACCTCTACATCTACCTGATCGAACGTTTCTGCGGCGCCAACGTCTCCCAGGCCGTGGCCCGGGACATTCTCTACGAAGTGCAGCGCAGCTATTCGCCAGGACGCATCGGCTTCGGCGGACAGAAATTGCACCAGGACGTGATCATCCTGCAGATCCAGCACTGGCTCGAAGAACACTTCGCCGACAAATTCCGCTTCGAAGACGTCGCCCGCGAACACGGCATGAGCATCCGCAACTTCATGCGGCGCTTCCAGACCGCCACCGGCGACAAGCCCCTGCATTACCTGCAACGCCTGCGCATCGAAACCGCCAAGGGTTTGCTGTCGGGCAGCCGCAAGAGCATCAAGACCATCAGCTATGAAGTCGGCTATGACGATGCGAGCTTCTTTGCGCGGCTGTTCCGCCAGCACACCGAGTTGTCGCCGAATCAGTATCGGCAGCAGTTTCAGCAAGCCGCCTAAGCGTCAACCCCACCACAAAATCCACTGTGGGAGATTCTATGGTTGAGGGGAAACCCTCAACTGACCTTTGACTGATATTCGCTTTGCCCTTTCAGCAAGGCGAATGCCACCCGCGCAA
>NZ_VIUJ01000033.1:0-46427 GCF_007993905.1 Pseudomonas sp. SJZ077 | reverse complement strand
GAGCGAGGCTTGCCCGCGAAGGCGGCCTGACAGCCGACCAATCTCTTGCAGGTACACACATTCCACTGTAGGAGTGAGCCTGCTCGCGATGGCGGCCTGACAGCCGACCATTTTTTTTGCGGATGTACACCAAACCCAGTGGGAGCTGGCCTGCCAGCGATGGCGGAGTGTCAGACGACGTGAATGCAGATGCCGGACCGCAATCGCGAGCAGGCTCGCTCCCACAGGGGGAATGTGTGTGGATTTGAGGGCTGTGTTTAATAGTGTTTAGCGTTACTTCCTGAAAGCTACAGTTTCTTGCTCCTTTGCCTACGACTACGCCAGAATCCGCCGACTTGTGCGCTTTGACCCTGGTCTTTAACGTTTCCCCCTACGATCCGCTCAATCCCAAAAAGCTCAACGAAGCCGCCGGCCGCGCGCTGGATCACTACCTCAATCCGTCTGCCCTCCGTCATCCGCAAGGTCAGCACTATGTTCATCGTCGCCCCCGATATCGATAACGAAAGCCTGTTGGCCCACGCTTGCGAGTCCTTGGCGTCGGCGAGTGTGCTGGCCAGTGAGTTTGCGGGGCATCTGGAGGGGCCGCAGCGGCATACGGCGTTGGCGATCCAGCAGGTCATCATGCTGGCTGAGTTGGCGGTGAATCGAGCGCTGGATAATGTGGATGTGCCGCAAGCGATGTACCGGTTAGACCGCGTCATCGTTCTTCGCGGGCGCGTCGGATCGCTGCACCGCTCACGAAGGCGATGAATCCGATGCAAGAAAGCCTGACGCTACCCCCCCGCCCCACCGTTCACTGCCCCCCCTTCCTCCTGATCGAAAAACATCGGAATCTCATGCTGATAGCTCTTCAGCCAGCGCTGCATGCTCAGCTCTCGTTCGGTCGCGGTTGAGGTCTGTGGGGTGTGTGAGGCAGCCTGGTGGCTGATCTGCAATTTCAACCAGCCTTCGGTTTCCTGTTGTTGTGGTGAGGCGGGGCCGTCGAGGGCGTTGGCGGTGAGTGGCAGGGCCAGCAGGGCGAGGTAAAGGAGGATCGGTTTCATCTGTCTGCTCCTATTGAAGGCCCGGCGTCGCGACGGCGGCGACCTGGTTTGCGGGTGTCGGAATCACCTTGGTCGGGGCCTTGAGTTTTTGTGCGCGTTCCTGGGCTTCGGTGACCTGGGCGGGGCTCAGGCCGACGCGGCTGACGAGTTCGGCGGCGCGGCTCCAGTCGTCCTGGTAGATCAGCAGCGTCACCATATTCAACGCCGCCAGTCGATCGCTTTGCTTGAGCTCCATGGCCGTCAGGAATTCGAAGCGTGCATCGTCGACGCGCCGTTGGTTGAGGTAGACCACGCCGAGGTCGTTGCGGATTTTTTCATCGGTTGGCGCCAGTCGGGCGGCGCGTTGCAGGTGGGCCTGGGCCTGGCCGTTGTCGCCCCTGGCTGCCGCGAGCTGGCCGAGGCCGTGTTCGGCAGCGGCGGCGAGGCAGGTGCCGAGCAGGCTGCGGTAAAGTGGCTCGGCTTCGCTGCGACCCAGCAGCCGGTTTACCTTGGCCCGGCGCAAGCGCACGTCGGCGACGTTGTCGGGCAGGCTTTGCAGGTTGGCGAGGCTCGCGTGCAGTTTGCCGTCGTTGGCCATGTCATCGGCCAGGTTCAATTTCAGCTGTTCATCGGAGCCCAACTTGCTGCAACTGGCGCTTTGGGTCAGGGCGTTCCATGGCGCCTGGCCGTCGGTGGCGCAACCGCTCAACAGGAGCAAACTCAAACCGGCAATCATTGCTTTCATCGCGATCCCTCTATGAACCAATGGCCCGGGCCAGGGCGGTGAAGCCCGGGCCGGCCAGGACGATCAATAACGCCGGGAAGAGAAACAGCATCATCACGACGGACATTTTGGCGGACATCTTGGAGATGTATTCCTGCAAGCGCGTGAGGCGCCGGTCATCGAACAGTTGCTTGAGCGCCAGCAGCGATTTCATCGCACCACCACCCTGGTGGATCAGCTGTTGAAGGATCACGCAGGTGTCCGTGAATTCGTCGACCGCCAACAAGCGGCTGGCCTTGCTCAGCTCTTCGCCCAACTCCAGGCCGGAATCGACACGGGCCAGAACCAGGCGCAGTTCGTGGGTCAATGCGGGCATCAGTTGCTTGCCTTCCTGGCTCAGCACGCGCAGCGATTGCTCGACGGCCATGCCCGATTCAAACAGGATGCGCAGCAGCGGAATGAAGGTCGATATCTCCAGGGCCAACTGTTTTTGCCGGCGTTGAGACGCGGCGGCGAGCAGGCGTTTGGGCAGCAGGTAACCGATGGCTGTGGCGAAGAGCGGGGCGATCCAGTGGTTTTGCACGCTGGGGTAAAACACGCTTTGAATCAGCAATGCCAAGGCCAGCGCCAGCACCGGCACTCCCACCTGGAACGCGGCGAACTGTGAGCGGCGGCGGGCGCTGCGCCAACCCAAGCGGTTGAGCAGGGTTTGGGTTTCGTTGTCCAGATTGACCGAACGCTGACCGATGCGGCTGTTGCCCAGCGCTTGTAGCCAATGACCCATGCGGTCGTGGTCAACGGCTTTGCCGTCCAGCCGTTGAGCCACCTGACGCGCACGCCGGCGCTGGTCCAGCAGGCTGCCGAGCAGCAACAGCGCAGCCGCCATAAACAGCAGGGCACTGATCAGCAGCGGTATTTTCATACGCTGCGCAACATGCGCCAAAGCGCCAGGCTGCCCACCGCCTGCAAGCCAAACGCACTCGCGAGCATCATTTGCCCTGAGCTGTCGTGCCACATTGCAAGCAGGTAAGCGGGGTTGGCGGCCAGGAAATAGGTGGCCAGGCCCAGCGGCAAACTGCCTAGCACCCAGGCCGTCACGCGGGTTTCACCGGTCATGGCGCTGAGCTGGCGGGCGGCCTGTTCGCGTTCACGGATCATCTTGATCAGGTTCTCCAACAATTCGCTGGCATTGCCGCCGTAGCGGTGATTGACCTTCAGGCCGAGGGCAAACAGGCGCAGTTCATCCTTCTCATACAACTCGGCGAAGTCCGACGCGGCATCCGGCAGGCTGACGCCCAACTGCACGTTGCGTTGTACCCGGCCCATGGCCTCTTTGAGGGGATTGTCGGCGGCATGGATAGCGCCCAGCACCGCGTCGGCCAGAGTGCGCCCGGACTTCAGGCTGCGCACGGTGTGATCGAGCAACGTCGGCAGTTGTTCGATCATGCGCTTGAGCCGGCGCTGATAACGCCAGCTTATGAACAGCCGGAACGCGAGTGGCGGTACCAGCAAACACACCACGAGCCCGATCCAGCCACCGGCAGCGAAGCCGATCAACGTACCGAACGCCCACAACAGCATCCAGCGTCCCAGTTGTTCGTTCGGGCGCCCAAGGCCCGCGCGCAGGAACGCCCGTTCCAGGCCTGCCCAAGAGGTTTTTTCCACCACCAACTGCGGTTGCCCCTGGGCCAGGCGATTGAGCACGCGCTCGGTGCCAGTCTGGCGCAAGCCTTTGAGCAGCAGGTGAATCGACACGCCGAGCATGATCAGGCAAACGAGGATGAGCAACGCCGGTTTGAGCATGCCGTGAGCCTCAGTACGGTGATGGCGGGAGCGCCGACTCGCGGCGCAGTTTATCGCCGGCCGGGTTGACGGCCTCGCGCAGAAACCCGAATCCGCTGCGCCGGTCGAGGCGGAACAGCGTATTGGTGACGTAGACATCGTCACGGACGCCCACTACCTCCACCACTTCACTGACGCAGCGTCGACCATCGGGCATGCGCGTCAACTGGATGATCACGTCCAGTGCCGCGCAGATCATTTGCCGCAAGGTCTTTTCGGCAATGACGCGACCGGTCAGGCCGACCAGGGTTTCCAGGCGCAGCAGCGCATCCTGGGCGTTGTTGGCGTGCACGGTGCTCATCGAACCGTCGTGGCCGGTGTTCATGGCGGTGAGCACGTCGAGCACTTCGACACCGCGAATTTCGCCGAGGATGATCCGGTCCGGGCGCATCCGCAGGGCGTTGCGGATCAAGTCGCTGGACTTCACTTCACCGTGGCCCTCGGCATTGGGAGGACGGGTTTCCAGGCGCACGACATGCGGGTGGCCGAGTTGCAATTCGGCGACGTCTTCGATGGTGACCAGCCGCTCGTGTGGGTTGATCAACTGGCTGAGAATATTCAACAGCGTGGTTTTACCGGTGCCGGTGCCGCCGCTGATCAAGACGTTGCAGCGCTTGCCCACGGCTTCCTGGAGGAAATCGAAGATCGGCTGATCGATGGTTTGCATCGCCACCAGGTCGTTGCTCTTGAGCATGTCCTTGCGAAATTTACGAATCGACAGGCAGGGGCCGTCGAGGGCGATCGGTGGAATGATCGCGTTGACCCGGCTGCCATCCGGCAGGCGAGCATCGACCATCGGCGAAGACTCATCGAGCCGCCGACCCAGTGGTGCGAGAATCCGTTGCATGACGCGTTCGACGTGGTGCGCATCAATGAAGCGCAAGTCACTTTGATGCAGCACACCGTCGCGTTCGATGAATACCCGGTGCGGGCCGTTGACCAGGATCTCGGTCACCGCCGGATCGCGCAGCAGCACTTCAAGCGGACCGAAACCGGTGAGTTCGTCGACCAGTTCTTCGGCCAGTCGCTCCATTTCATAGCGGGAAATCGCCAGGTGCAGTCGCGCGATGTACTCAGCCACTTTGTCGGTGACGAATTGCGACAGTACCTGGCGCGAACCCTCCAGCAGGTTTTTTCCGGACTCTTCGATGGCGTCGATGATGAAACGGTGCAACACCAGTTTCAGGCCTTCATGGTCGGCGTTGGCGCTCGAAGCGCGTTGCGGCGCACCGAACAGTTTTTCACTGCTCATTGCGCACCTCGAAGCCGGTTGAGCCAACCGGTCCTGGGTTTGGCCAAGGCTTCGGAGCGCTTGGCCAGACATTCACCGAGGGCCCGCAGGCCTTGGCTCAGGCCTTCGCGAGGGGCCAGTTCGAACAGGCTGACGCCCTGATTCTTGGCGTTGAGCCGCACTTCCGGGCTGTAGGCGAGGGTGGCGATGATCTCCATACCGAAACTTTTACCCAGGGTTTCCGAGTCCGGCGCGACGTGGCGCAAGTAGCGGTCGATGAGCAATCTGGCGTGGTCAAGCTTCATGCCTTTCTCCCGCCACAGATTCAGCACCGCGAGGTTGCGACGACAGTCGAGCACGTTCTGATCGGTGTACCAGAGCAGCTTGTCGCAATGGCTGATAAATGTGCGCAGTGCTTCGCTGTCCGGCTGGCCGGTGAGGTTCACCACAATGTGCTGGAAGTGTTGGCGCAGGGCGCTGAGCAGCATGTACAGCTCGGCGGCGCTGGTGTGTTCCAGCGGTTCGTCGTGACTGGCGTACGCCAGAATCCGCAGTCCGTCACCGTCGCTGGTGAACGCACTGTCGATCAGCGTTGCGTCCAGCCGCCGCAAATGGCGCAGGGCATCGCCGAAGTGAAACGAGCTCTCCAGGCCGAGCAGGGCCAGGCTGTCGCCGCGTGGCAGGCCGAGGTCGAGCAGCAAGGTTTGCTGTCCGCTTTTTTGCACCACCTGCGCCATATGGTTGGCGAGCAGCGCGCCGTCGGCACTGCTTTGCACGCCATATAGCACGGTCAGGCCACCCAGGTGGGTATTTGGAGCCACCGGTGGCAGGCGTTTACTGAGACGCCGCACCAGCCCCGCGACTTCGCTGGAGCGCGAGCCATACGCGACGAAATCCCGGGCGCCGGCCCGCATCGCGTTGAGCACGAGCTGGTTGTCCATGCCGTCGCCCAGCGCGACGATGGCCAGCATCGGTTTGGCTTCAAGTGCACCCTCGATCAGGGTGCTCTGCGCCACCACGTGTTCGCGATCCAGCCCCACGAACACCAGGCTGGCGAAGGTCACGTCGACCAGCGTCAGCAGTTCGTCGAGGCTGCCGCCACCGGCACTGACGACCTGGCCCAACGGGGCGAGGGCGCCTTGCAGCCATTCAAGGTCGGTGGGGTTGCGGGTGATTGCCAGGAAGGTCTGGCTCAGGTTCTGGCTCATTGCGATAACCCGCTGCGTTTATCGAAGTTGCCGTTTTCGAGGAAGTACATGCGATAGAAACCGGGGTCGTAGTTGCGCAGTTGTTCACCGGGCAGCGACGGTAATTTCGCGTTGGCCGCCAACGGCTGCACCAAGTGCGGCGTGACGATCATCAGCAGTTCGCGCTCCTCGCGCTTGATCGATGAACTGCGGAAAAACGCACCGAGTATCGGGATGTCGCCCAGACCGGGAAATTTGTCGACCTGCGAGGCGTTTTGCGTGCTGATCAAACCGCTGATGACGAAACTTTCGCCATCGGCCAGGGAGATGCTGGTGTCAGTGCGGCGGATGGTGAGCGCCGGGACTGTGGTGCCGCCGATGGTGACGCCGTTGTTGTAATCCAGCTCACTGACTTCCGGCGCCACTTTCAGGGCGATGCGTTGGTTGCTGACGACGGTCGGCGTGAGAGTCAGGCGAATGCCGAATTCCTTGTATTCGATCGAGTAGCTGTTGCTGTTGGCGCTGGGCACCGGAATCGGAATTTCACCGCCGGCCAGAAAGCTCGCGCTCTGCCCGCTGATCGCCACCAGGCTCGGCCGCGCCAGGGTGTAGGCGAAGCCGCTGCCTTCCATGGCGTTGATGATGGCGAGGAAATTACCGCCGCCGGCGACGATGTTGTACATGTCGTTGGCCAGCGGAATGCTCGGCACGGCAATGCGTGGATCGATGTTGCGCAGCGGCAGCACACGCGGTGTGACTGCCGTATTGGGCACGGTGCCGGGTGAGCCGAACAGGAAGTTCGAGTTTTTACCGTAGATCGAGGTGCTGGCCTCTTTCAGTTTGGTCCGGCTGACCTCGACGAAGCGAATATCGGTCTGCACTTGCGACGCCAGCATCGGGTCTTCGGAGGGCATCGACGCCGCGCCGGTCATCGCTGCTGTGGCCCGGCCCTGAACGAACACCATGCTTTGGCGCGGTGTGCTGGCGCAGGCGGTCCAGACCATCAGGCTGGTGGCGCCCGGCGCCATGCCGGTGAGCAGAAACGCCTGATTGCCGTTGACGCGCACGTCGGCGATTTTCGGATCGCCCACGGCCAGTCGCGTGATCGCTACCGGCGATTGCAGTTCCTGCTGCAACCCTTCACCGACTTCCAGCACCGCCGGCAGGGGCCCTAATGCAGAGCAATTGCCCGCGGCGGCGAATGTCATGCCGAGCGGTTGAGCGCCCAGCAAGGAGACACAGAGCAGGCCTTGGAACATGGACATGGAACGTCTGCGCATTTAAAGGCGTCCTTGCTCGACTCAGGGGGTTTGTTGGGAGACTTGGTTGCCGCGAATGACTTCCACGCCTGATTTGCGCGGTGCCGTGCTGCCGAGGGTAAGTGCTTTGGGGGGGCCGACGAGGGCCAGTTGGCTGAACTGCACCAGGTCGCGATCAGCCCGGGCAAGGTGGGCGTTTGAATCGTTTTCGCCGGCCCAATATTGCGCCAGGCGTTTCTCTTCGGCACTGCGCACGGCCAGGCGCAGCACCCCGGCCTGGGTCGCCAGCATCAGCCGGCTCAGCAGCGACTCGGGCACGGCGAGCACCACCGAACGGGCGTTGGTGCGCTGTGGCTCCTGCTTGAGTTGTTCTTCGTTGCTGCGCACCGGCTTGGCCGGGCGCCCATCGTTGGTCAGTCCCAGTTGTTCGCCGACGCCGAGCACCCGCAACGCGGGGATGACGACCTGAGCCGACGGCTGAACGTTGTTGGCGTCTGCACGCAGAAACAGCATCACGTCGACATAATCGCCAGGGCTCAGTTGCCCGCCGGCATTGATCACTTCATCCACCGCGACGGCGAGCGCACGTTCATCGGGCCGGATCATTCGCGACAATGCACTGCCGGCTTCGAAGCTTTCAGCGTTGAGCCAGGTGCCTGCGGTCAGTGCGCGCCACGGCGTGCGACCAATGGCCTGATCGAGTCTGGTCAGACTGCCGGCCGGGGCGGTGCGCAGTTTTTCCAGGGTCACGTCGGCGGCGGTGATTTGAACGAAGGGCGCCACGTCGCGCAGCAGCACGACAACGGGTTGGCGGGTGGGATCGTCTACCGGCGCAGGTGCCGGAACAGGTGCGGTGGCGACAGCGTTCGGCGGTGTGACGGGGTCGGGGGCCGGTTGTCGACTCAGTGTCAGCCCCCAATAACCGGCAATGATGGCACCCACCAGAAAAAAACCGGCCAGACCCATGGTGACTCGGCTGTTCATCACGGCTCTCCCTTTCCTGCTGCTTGATGACTCGTAAGGTCCAACGAGATAACTTCGCAATCAGGCAGCTTTGATCTTCTAACTATTTCGCTATTTGACGTTAGCGCAGGTAGATCAAAATGCCATTACTCCTTGGAAAATATCTAACGAAAGTAAGAGGCTATCGTGCCAAACCTGGTTTTTTGGCGTCGATTGGTCGATTAATACTTAGGTATTAATACGTTCTTACAGTTGTTGGTAAGGGAAATGCCGACAATGCTGATGCTGGCACAGGGGAATCATGTTGCGGCCATGCAACACCCGGCACCCTCCAAGGAGAAAACGTCATGTCCCTCACTCAGTTTGTTCAGCGGCTGAAGTCTGAAGTCGTCTTCTACATCAACCTGGCGAAAGACACCGAAGGGGCTTCGGGTATTGAGTACGCCATTATCGCGGGGATGGCGGCGGTCGCACTGGCAGCTTTCATGGAGCCGATCTCGGGTTCGATTACTTCGATCTTCACCAGTATCGAGGCGCTACTGACGGCGGCGGCGCCTTGATCGATGCCGTTTGCCAACGGGCCTGAGTGGTTCTAACGTCAGCGCTTAGTCCAACGCAGGAAAACCCTATGAACGCTCTCGCATTCCCACGCCAACAACTCCTTCTGGTCGATGACGAGGAGGATGCGTTGCTGGAACTGGCGGAGCTGCTTGAGGGCGAGGGCTTCAATTGCTTTACCGCAACCTCGGTCAAACTCGCCCTTAATCATTTGACCCGCCATCCTGATATCGCCCTGGTGATCACCGATCTGCGCATGCCGGAGGAAAGCGGCATGTCGCTGATCAAACGGCTGCGCGAGCACACCTCTCGCCAGCATTTACCCGTGATCGTGACGTCCGGCCATGCAGACATGGAGGATGTCAGCGACATGCTGCGCTTGCAGGTGCTCGACCTGTTCCGCAAGCCGATCTATCACGTGCGGTTGCTGGAGACGCTCAATAACCTGTTTCCGCAGCCAAGCGCGCACTTCAATCACTGAACCAGCCCTTTTCGCGAGCAGGCTCACTGCCTCGGACGACTCGCAGACGCGGTCCCCTGCAGGCGCGAACCTGCTCGCGACGGCGATTTCACAGATGATCAACCGGTTCAGGCAATCGGCCGCCAATGTCCCACCATATGTTCAAGATCCCCCGCCCCCAGCAGCTGAAAGTCCCCACTGGACCCCGCCGCGCTGGCCAGCAACGTCACCTCACTCGGCAACCGCACCGGTTTCCTGAACTGCACCGCCATCTCGACATTCGCCGTAGGCAGATGCTCACTCAACGCTGCCAATGTCCGGGCCTTGTTCCACAACCCATGAGCAATGGCCGTCGGAAAACCAAACAGCTTGGCGCTCGCGGCACTCAGGTGAATCGGGTTGTAGTCCCCGGATACTTTTGCGTACTGCCGGCCGATGTCCGCCGGCGCATTCCAGCGAGCCACTTGCGTCATCTCCAGGGTTGATGCCAACACGTCCTCGACCGGTTCGCCTTCGAGCTTGACCCCGCGGCACAGCATCTGGCTTTCAGCCTCCCACAACGGCCCCAACTGATCGTCAAGCGACGTCACCAGATCGAACGTCGCACCCTTGGCATGGGGTTGCAGGTTCTGCACCTGCACGCTGACCCGAACGCGGTTGACCCCACCCATGGGGCGCAATACACGAATGCGATTGCTCAGGTGAATCAGCCCCAGCAGCGGGAACGGAAAGTCCTTGGCCGTGAGCAATTGCATCTGCAAGGCAAACGCCAGGATGTGTGGATAGGTCGGCGGCAGCAAACCGTTATCGGCAAAACCACAGACCTTGCGATACGCCGCCAGGCGTTTCGGATCGACCTCGAGCCAGCAGCGCAATCCCGTGTCGGGCAGCGTGGTGCCGGTGATTTTGCGCCGTGTTGCCGCCTTCACGTACAGCCCCGTCAGGCTCGGTTCGCGGTTGAGGGTGTGCCAATCGGTGATCATGTTCATGCCCCCAGGACGCTTTGGCCGCAGACTCGCAACGCTTGCCCGGTGAACGCGCCGGTCCCCGGCTGAGCGAGCCACGCGACGGCTTCGGCAACGTCTTGTGGCAGGCCGCCCTGGCCCAAAGAACTCATACGTCGCCCGGCTTCACGGATGCCGAACGGCAGGTGCGCGGTCATCTGGGTTTCGATGAACCCCGGCGCCACCGCATTGATGCTGATGCCGCGTTGACTCAGCAGCGGCGCCCAGGCCTGGGCCAGACCGATCAGCCCGGCCTTGCTCGCCGCGTAATTGGTCTGCCCGCGATTGCCGGCGATGCCGCTGATGGACGCCAACAGAATCACCCGCCCGTTGTCATGCAAGGCGCCGCTGTCGAGCAGGGCCTTGGTCAGCACTTGCGGCGCGTTGAGGTTGACGGCGAGCACCGCGTCCCAGAATTCGGGGGTCATGTTGGCCAGGGTTTTGTCGCGGGTGATGCCGGCATTGTGGACCACGATGTCGACGCCGTCGGGCAGCAATTCGATCAGCTGCGCGGCGGCGTCTTCGGCGCAGATGTCCAGGGTGATGCTGCGCCCGCCGAGGCGCGCAGCGAGTGCATCGAGGTCGGTTTTGGCCACAGGTACGTCAAGCAGGATGACCTCGGCACCGTCACGGGCCAGGGTTTCGGCGATGGAAGCGCCAATGCCGCGCGCGGCACCCGTGACCAGCGCCTTGCGCCCGGCCAGTGGGCGAGTCCAGTCCGACACCTGCGTATTGCAAGCCTTCAAACGAACCACCTGGCCTGACACAAACGCACTTTTGGGCGAGAGGAAAAACCGTAGCGGCCCTTCGAGTTGATCCTCGGCGCCGTCACCGACATAGATCAGCTGCAAGGTGCCGCCGCTGCGCAATTCCTTGGCCAGCGAGCGACTGAAACCTTCCAACGCACGCTGTGCGCTGGCGGCGAACGGGTCGGTCAACGTCTCTGGCGCACGCCCCAGAATCACCAGGTGCGCGCTGTGATCGAGGTTCTTGATCAGCGGCTGGAAGAACTCGCGCAGCTGTTTGAGCTGATCGGTCTGCATCAGGTCACTGGCGTCGAACACCACGGCTTTGAGCTTGGGGCCGTGGCCGGGAATCCACGCGGTGGCCAGCGAGGGGTCAGTGCCGTAGCTGTAGATCGCATCGGTCAGGCGATTGGCAAAAGCGCTGACTTTCTCTGTCAGCGGGCCGCCGCCAATCAACAGCGCCCCTTCGACAGGCCGCAGTCGGCCTGCTTGCCACCGCTCCAGGCGTACCGGAGACGGCAGTCCCATGGCCCCGACCAGACGATGGCCGATGGAGGAATTGGCGAAGTCGATATAACGGTCAGACATGGAACGCACTCCGGCAGCTGGGGTTCAAAGTGTGGACCACGAATGGCAATCAGTCGTTCGATCCACGATATAAGGCCTACGCTTGAACAGTGTAGGAGCGAAGCTTGCTCGCGAAGACGATGTTTCATTCAGAGGAGATATTGAATGTGCCGGCGCCTTCGCGAGCAAGCTTCGCTCCTGCAGGGCCGGTGTTTACATCTGATTTTTTGACAGGAGCTTTTCATGACCCAGCTGCGCCGCGTCGCGATTATTGGCGGTAACCGAATCCCCTTCGCCCGCTCCAACGGGCCTTACGCCTCCGCCAGTAACCAGGCGATGTTCACCGCAGCGCTCGAAGGCCTGATCGAACGCTACAACCTGCATGGCCTGCGGATCGGCGAAGTGGTCGCGGGGGCGGTCCTCAAGTTGTCCCGAGACATGAACCTGACGCGCGAGTGTGTGCTCGGTTCACGGTTGTCCCCCGGCACCCCGGCCTATGACATTCAGCAGGCGTGCGGCACGGGCCTTGAAGCGGCGTTGCTGGTGGCGAACAAGATTGCGCTGGGACAGATCGAGTGCGGCATTGCCGGTGGCGTCGATACCACCTCGGATGCGCCGATCGGCGTCAGTGAAGGTTTGCGCAGGGTGCTGTTGCAAGCCAATCGCGCCAAGACCACCGGCGACAAACTGAAAACCTTTCTGCAGCTGCGTCCCCGGGACTTGATACCGGAGTTCCCGCGCAACGGCGAACCGCGCACCGGTTTGTCCATGGGCCAGCACTGCGAGTTGATGGCCCAAACCTGGAACATCCCCCGCGAAGAACAGGATCAGCTGGCGCTGGAGAGCCATCGGAACCTGGCCGCGTCCTACGCCGAAGGCTGGCACAACGACCTGATGACACCGTTCCTCGGCCTGACCCGCGACAACAACCTGCGCCCGGACCTGACCCTGGAAAAACTCGCCTCGCTGAAACCGGCCTTCGAGAAAAGCGCCAAGGGCACGATGACGGCGGGCAACTCCACGCCGCTCACCGATGGCGCGTCGCTGGTACTGCTGGGCAGTGAAGAATGGGCGAAGGAACGTGGCTTGCCGATCCTCGCCTATTTGCGTGACGGCGAGGCCGCGGCAGTGGATTTCGTCAACGGCGCCGAAGGGCTGTTGATGGCGCCGGTGTACGCGGTGCCCCGTTTGCTGGCGCGCAATGGCCTGACCTTGCAGGACTTCGATTACTACGAAATCCACGAAGCCTTCGCCGCGCAGGTGCTCTGCACGTTGAAGGCCTGGGAAGATCCGGAGTATTGCAAAACCCGTCTCGGCCTCGATGCGCCGCTGGGCTCCATCGACCGCAGCCGCCTCAACGTCAAAGGCAGTTCACTGGCGGCCGGGCATCCGTTTGCCGCAACCGGCGGGCGCATCGTCGCCAACCTGGCGAAGTTGCTCGACGCGGCGGGCAAGGGCCGAGGCTTGATCTCGATCTGCGCCGCTGGCGGCCAAGGGGTGACGGCGATTATCGAGCGCTGATCAGTTCGGCGTTCTGCTGCGCAATGCGTTCACGGTTGCGGTTGGCGTAGCTCTCGGCCATCACCGAGCAGACGATCAACTGCAACGGGTGATAAATCATGATCGGCAACAGAATCAGGCCCAGGCCAGGGTTGGCGCCGAAGATCAGCGCCGCCATCGGCGCACCGGCCGCGAGGGATTTTTTGCTGGCGCAGAACACCGCAGCGATCTCATCCGCCGGGCTGAATTTCAGTGCGCGAGCGGTGCGCGTAGTCATCCACAGGATGACCGCCAGCAGGATCACGCTGCCGATCAGTGCGCTGAGAATTACGCCGTTGCCCTGTTGCTGCCACATCCCCGAGACCATCGAGTTGCAGAACGCCGAGTACACCAGCAACAGAATCACCAGCTTGTCGACGATGTTGGTGTAGCGCTTGTGGCGGGCGAAGAACTTGCCGAACATCGGCCGCAACAGTTGGCCGAGCACCAGCGGCACCAGCAACATGGCGCAGAGGTCGAGCAGCGTCGAGCCCAGATCGATGCCGCCAGCACCGCTGCCGACCACCAGACTCACCAGCAACGGCGTCAGGAAAATCCCCAGCACGCTGGACAGGCTCGCATTGAGTATCGCCGCCGGCACGTTGCCGCCCGCGCTGCCAGTCAGGGCCACAGACGACGAAATGGTCGACGGCAGGGCGCAGAGGTAGAAGAAGCCAAGCATCAACAGCGAAGGCACGTGCGACCCCAGCAGCTTGTCGCTCAGCAACCAGATCAGCGGGAATACCATGAAGGTGAAACCCTGGACCATCACGTGCAGCTTCCAGTTCTTCAGGCCATGGCTGATCTGCTCGCTGGAGAGATTGACCCCGTGCAGGAAGAACACGAGGAACACGCCGATGTTGATCACATATTCCGCGTGCATCCCGCCACCCGTGGCGCCGAAGACCGGGAAGAAATACGCCAGCAGCGTGGCGATCAGCATGCCGCACAAGAACCAGTCGGTGACCACGCGTTTGAGGTGTTTGAAGGCATGCATAACGGCCACCGAATACATTTGTAAGAATTGATGACTTAGCCTAACGTCGGCCCTATCTGCCGTCTTGCGACATAAGGCCAATCAATGCCGGCTAACGGACAACTTTCCCTCGAACGGGCCATTCCGACGCTGAAGACGTTGCCGCGTCCGCTGTTCGCACGGGCGGAAAGTCTGAATGCCGGGTCGTGGACGCCACCTCATCGCCACGATTGGGTGCAGTTTTCCTACGCCATCAGCGGCGTTCTCGGCGTGCACACGGCTGAGGGCAGTTTCTTTGCGCCGCCGCAGTGGGGGATCTGGATTCCGGCGGACCTCGAACACCAGGTGGTGACCTCGATGCGCGCCGAAATGCGTAGCCTTTACGTGCGCCGCGAGGACTGTGAATGGGCCGACGGGCGTTGTCGGGTGCTGGAAGTCACGCCGCTGGCTCGGGAGCTGATCAAGCGTTTTTGCTTGCTGCCGGTGGAGTATCCGCAGGGCGACAGCCAGGAAACGCGGCTGGTGAATGTGCTGCTGGATCAGTTGGCGAATCTGCCGGAGGTGGGGTTTTCCCTGCCGTTGCCGCGTCATGAACGGCTGCTCGGGTTGTGCAATGAGCTGATCGAACGTCCGGAGCTCAGTGTGACGTTGCAGGAATGGGCGCAACGCCTGGGCACCTCGGAAAAGACGCTGATGCGCTTGTTCCAGCGCGAGACCGGGCTGAGCTTTCGCGGGTGGCGGCAGCGAATGCGGTTGCTGTCGTCGCTGAGTTTGCTGGAGGAGGGCGACAGCGTGACCCATGCCGCGCTGTCTTGTGGGTATGACTCGACGTCGGCGTTTATTGCGGCGTTCAAGGGGTTGTTCGGCTTCACACCCGGTGAATTGTTCAAACAGTAATTGTGGCGAGGGAGCTTGCTCCCGCTGGAGCGCGAAGCGGTCCCAATTCAGTAAACACGCTGTATCAGGTATTCCGTGTTTACCGGTTTGCGACCGCTTCGCGGCCGAGCGGGAGCAAGCTCCCTCGCCACAGGTATCGGTTTTCGACCCGTTAGATCAGCGACCTCAGGTCCTGAAGCGACGAACCAACCCGTCCAGTTCATTCGACAACCCGGCCAGGCTCTGCGAGTCCAGGCGCGCCGAGTTCGCCAGTTCTGCCACCAACTGCGCGTCGCCATGGATCTGGCTGATGTGCCGGTTGATGTCTTCGGCCACCTGATGCTGTTCTTCCGCCGCCGTGGCGATCTGCGTGTTCATGTCGCGAATCACATCCACCGACTCACGAATCAGCCCGAAACTGCTGCGCGCTTCACCGATGCGGGTCACCGATTGTTGCGACACTTCCAGGCTCGCATGCATCTGTTGAGTCACTTGGCTGGTGCGCTTGGCCAGGTTGCCCAGCAAGCCATCGATTTCCGCCGTGGAATCCGCCGTGCGTTTGGCCAGTGCCCGGACTTCATCCGCCACCACTGCAAACCCGCGACCTTGCTCACCGGCCCGCGCAGCCTCGATGGCGGCGTTCAGGGCCAGCAGGTTGGTCTGTTCGGCAATCGAGCGAATGGTCCCCAGGATCGACTGGATGTCGTTGCTGTCGCGTTCGAGCTGTTGCATCGACTGCGCCGACTGTTCGATTTCCTGGCTCAGGCGATCAACGCTGGTCACGGCCGCATCAATCTGTTGCTGACCTTGACGCGCCTGGCGCTGGCCACTGTCGGCGGATTCTGCCGCCTGGCTGCATGAGCGCGCGACTTCGTTGGCGGTGGCGACCATTTCATGGAACGCCGTGGACACCATGTCCACCGCCTCACGCTGGCGCCCGGCGGCTTCAGCCATGTCGCTGGAAACCTGAGTCGAGCTCTTCGAGGTGGCGAGAATCTTGGTCGCGGCACCGCCGATGCTTTGGATCAGGTTACGAATCGCCGTCAGGAACTGATTGAACCAGTTGGCCAGTTGCGCGGTTTCGTCGCTGCCACGGATTTCCAGGTTTTTGGTCAGGTCGCCTTCACCTTGGGCGATGCCTTCCAGGCCGCTGGCCACGCTGCGGATCGGTCGCACGATGACACTGGCGAAACTGGCGCCAATGATGGCGAAGAACACTGCCAGAACGGCGGCGATGATTGCGATCAGCCAAGTCAGTTGAGTCGCGGAGCTCATCACATCGTTTTGCTTGATCAGGCCGATAAAGGTCCAGCCCAGTTGCTCCGACGGCCAGACGTTGGCCATGTAGCGTTCGCCGTTCAACTCGACTTCCACCAGGCCTTTGCCGGCCTTGGCCAGTTGCGCATAACCTTCGCCGAGGCTGCTCAGGGCTTTGAAGTTGTGCTCCGGTTGTTTCGGATCGACCAGCACGGTGCCGGTGTTTTCCAGCAGCATCAGGTAGCCGGTTTCACCCAGTTTGATCTGCTTGACGATCTCGGTGAGCTGCTTGAGCGTCACGTCGATACTGACCACGCCGCCGTTGGTGCCCAATTGGTTGTCGATGGTGCGCACGGTGCTGACGTAGGTCGCATCGTCCTGGGCCCAGTAATAGGCCTCGGTGCGAAATGGTTTGCCCGGCTTGGCCTGGGCCGCCTTGTACCAGGGGCGCTGGCGCGGGTCGTAATTGTTCAGCTTGGCATCGTCCGGCCAGGACACGTAACCGCCCGCTGCAGTGCCGAGGATGGCATAGGCGTAGGACGGATGGCTGTTGCCCAGGTCCTGCAGGAGGCTGAAGACCTTTTTGTCCATCTCGCCCTGGGGAATGCTCTCGGCGTTGGCGCTCATGTAGGTCTTGAGGCTGTCGTCGGAATTCTTGATCAGCGGTTGTCTGGCCAGGTAGTCGACGTTCTGGCTGATGCCGTCGAAGAACAATTGCATGGCGTTGCTGACCTGACGAATTTCACGACCACTGCCGTCGACGAAATTCTCCTTGGCGTCACTGCGCAAATTCAGCACCACGAGGGTGGCGACCAGCACCACGGGCAGGCAGGCGATGATTGCAAACGCCCAGGTCAACTTCTGTTTGATGTTCATCCGCGCTCCAGATTTTTCTTGTAGGCCCACGCAGTGCAGATGACTCGCGGATTATTGGCAGCCGTAAACGTATTTGATCAACCCGGATCCCTGAGCGCGCCATCGTTTTTGTAGTCGGAACGATTGTCGGACAAATCACTCTGTCACTGAGGACTTCGGCTGAATTAATGGGAAATTGAGGCTTGGTGAGAAATATCCTACGAAGGGTGTGAATTAAGGTGTCAGCTTCTGTCGCAAATGCCCTCGCACCCCTTCGCCACACAGTGGTGCAGGCTCAGCTATGATCTCGGGCGGCCGATGACGACCGAAAGGAGTTGGCCGATTAATTCGGCACATTGTGTGCATCATGACGTTCATAGGTCGGCAACCCCTCCCCCGAACGAGTGGATTGCCGTATAACGAATGACTTTCGCGTGTTTGGTAATAAAGGACCCACAATAAAAGCTGATGAAGACTCCAAAACGCATTGAACCCCTGATCGAGGACGGTCTGGTCGACGAGGTGCTGCGCCCACTCATGAGTGGTAAAGAAGCAGCTGTTTATGTGGTGCGCTGCGGTAACGAGCTACGTTGCGCGAAGGTCTACAAGGAGGCGAATAAACGCAGTTTCCGTCAGGCGGCCGAATATCAGGAAGGCCGCAAGGTGCGCAACAGCCGCCAGGCTCGAGCGATGGCCAAAGGCTCGAAATTCGGCAAGAAAGAAACCGAAGACGCCTGGCAGAACGCCGAAGTGGCGGCGCTGTTCCGTCTGGCCGGTGCCGGTGTTCGGGTGCCCAAGCCGTATGACTTCCTCGAAGGCGTACTGCTCATGGAGCTGGTGGCCGACGAGTACGGCGATGCCGCGCCGCGTCTGAACGACGTGGTGCTGGAGCCGGACCAGGCGCGTGAATATCACGCGTTCCTGATTTCGCAGATCGTGCTGATGCTGTGTACCGGTCTGGTGCACGGTGACCTGTCCGAGTTCAACGTGCTGTTGACCCCGACGGGCCCGGTGATCATCGACTTGCCGCAAGCGGTAGACGCGGCGGGCAACAACCACGCATTCAGCATGCTGGAGCGGGACGTGGGCAACATGGCGTCTTACTTCGGCCGGTTTGCGCCAGAGTTGAAAAAGACCAAATACGCCAAGGAAATGTGGGCGCTGTACGAAGCCGGCACCTTGCACCCGGCCAGCGTGTTGACGGGCGAGTTCGACGAACCGGAAGAATTGGCCGACGTCGGCGGTGTCATACGCGAAATCGAGGCGGCACGCCTGGATGAAGAACGTAAACAGGCGGTGCGCGCGGCAGATGACGCGCCACCGGGCAAAACCGAAGAACCGCCTCCGCCGTGGATGCAGTGATCGGTTAACGAAAACCCGGCTTCGGCCGGGTTTTTTGTAAATGCTGATCCCTAAACACTGGAGATCATTTGTGGGAGTGAGCCTGCTCGCGCCTACAGTGGATTGTTCCCTGCGACTCCCACACTCAAGGACTGAATGTGAACCCCTCCACCCGCAATGCCCAGCTGATCATCGCGGCCCGTCTGGTCTCGGACTTCGGCGCCTTTCTCAACATGGTCGCCCTGGCCACTTACGTCTACCTGCTCAGCAACAGCGCCATGAGCGTTGGCATTTTCCTCGCCAGCCGGGTGGGCGGAGGGGTTTTCGCCAGCTTGATCGGCACCTCGTTCTATCGCCGCTGGGCCGGGCGCATGCCGCTGATTGCCTTTGATTTGCTGCGCGCAGGGTTGTTGGGCCTGTTGCTGGTGCTGCCGGTCGCCCAGCAAGCACTGCTTTTACCGTTGATCGCGTTCGGCCTGGGGTTCGACAACTCAATGTTCGCCATCGGCCTCAACAGCCAGTTGCCGCACCTGATCGAAGGCGAGCACTTGCTCAAGACCAACGCCTGGATCACCTCGGCCTCGTCGGCGGCCATGGTCGGTGGGAGCCTGGTGGCAGGACTGTTGGTGGCGGCCTTCGGCTTTGAAACGGTGTTCGCATTGAACGTGGTCACTTATCTGCTGGCCGCGTTGTTCATCCTGCCGTTGCGGTTTTCCCGACCAGCACCCGATCCCGAACCAATCCAGCCTCGTAGTGAGTGGCACGCTTTGCGCCAAGGCTTGCGCAGTACGCCCGTGGTGGCCGCGATGCTCGCCGTCACCATGGCCGACACCTTGGGCAGCGCGGCGCACAACGTCGGCTTTCCGATCATTTCCCGGCTACTGACGCCCGAGTCGGCCAGTACCACGCTGGGCCTGATGCTGGCCGTCTGGGCGTGCGGGAAGCTGATCGGCGCGCGAATCGCCAGTCGCCTGAAAGGGTCGGACAATGCACACCTGGAGAGGCGATTTTTCTTCGGGGTATTGCTGATGTCCTGCGGTTTTATCCTGATGTTCCAGCAGCAGACCCTCTACGGTTTGCTGTTGTTCTCGTTACCGGCCGGATTGGGTGACGGCTTCTCCGAGGTCGGCCTGATGTCGCGTCTGCAACGTGAACCGGACAGCCTGCGCCTGCCGATCTTCAGCTTGCTGACACTGCTGCAAATGACCGGTTTCGGGGTCGGCATGTTGATCGCCGCGCCGTTCTATTCGTGGTGGACGCCGGGGGCCGTAGTGCTGCTGTTCCACGGCGTTCCCCTGACCACGTTGCTGGTGGTGAAGGTGCTCGCGATCAGGGGCGAACGGGTGACGCGCAGCAGCCCGACTCCAGGTTCTTGAGGATCGGACAATCGGGGCGATGGTCGCCCTGACAGTGTTCGACCAGGTCCTGCAGGGTGTCGCGCAACTGACCCAGCTCGCGGATCTTCTGGTTCAGCTCGTCGATGTGCTGGCGGGCCAGGGCTTTCACGTCGGCGCTGGCCCGTTGGCGGTCCTGCCAGAGGGTCAGCAACTTTCCCACTTCTTCCAGCGAAAACCCCAAGTCCCGGGAGCGTTTGATGAACGCCAGCGTGTGCAGGTCATCGTCGCCATAAATGCGGTAGCCGCTGTCGGTGCGGTGGGCGGCCTTCAGCAAGCCGATGGACTCGTAATAACGAATCATCTTCGCGCTCAGGCCGCTGTGCCGCGCTGCTTGGCCGATGTTCATCGATTGTCCTCCAGGTCCTTGGGTTTCCAGGTTTTCAACAGTAACGCATTGCTCACCACGCTGACGCTGGACAGCGCCATCGCCGCGCCGGCCAGCACCGGGTTGAGGAAGCCGAACGCTGCCAGCGGAATGCCGATCAGGTTATAGACGAACGCCCAGAACAGGTTTTGCCGGATCTTTGCGTAGGTCTTGCGGCTGATTTCCAGCGCGGCGGGCACCAGTCGGGGATCGCCGCGCATCAGGGTGATGCCGGCCGCGTGCATGGCAACGTCGGTGCCACCGCCCATGGCGATGCCGATGTCGGCGGCCGCCAGGGCCGGGGCGTCGTTGATGCCGTCGCCGACCATCGCCACCACGCCGGTCTTTTTCAGTTCGGCGACGGTGGCGGCTTTGTCTGCCGGCAAGACTTCGGCGTGGACATTGGTAATGCCCAGCGCTTCGGCAACCACTTTGGCACTGCCGCGGTTGTCGCCGGTCAGCAAGTGGCTGCTGATGTGGCGTGCGCTGAGCTGTTGCACCGCGTGCAGCGCGCCGGGTTTGAGGGTGTCACCGAACGCGATCAGGCCCAGTACCTTTGGCTCGGGGCTTTGTTCAATCAACCAGGAGAGGGTGCGGCCTTCGGTTTCCCACGCGGTTGCGGAGTCGGCCAGATCCCCTGCGCTCAAACCGCTTTCTTCCAGCAGCCTGCGATTACCCAAGGCCAAACGACGGCTGTCGAGCGTGCCGGCGATGCCGCGACCGGTCAGCGATTGACTGTCGCTGACGTCAGCCACGGTCAAAACCCGTTCGGCGCAGGCGTCCAGAACCGCCTTGGCCAGCGGGTGTTCACTGCCGCGTTGCAGGGCGCCGGCCATTTGGAGCAGGGCGGCTTCGTCACCGTTAGTGGCACTCAGATGAGCGATTCGCGGCGAACCCGAGGTCAGCGTGCCGGTCTTGTCGAACACTACGGCGCTGACTTCATGAGCGCGTTCGAGCGCTTCGGCGTCCTTGATCAGAATCCCATAGCGGGCCGCGACGCCGGTGCCGGCCATGATCGCGGTCGGCGTGGCCAGCCCGAGTGCGCAAGGGCAGGCGATGACCAGCACGGCGACGGCGTTGATCAACGCGGTTTCAATCGGCGCGCCGTACAACCACCAGCCAATCAGCGTCGCCAACGCGATCAACAGAACGGTAGGCACAAATACCTGACTGACTTTATCCACCAGCTTCTGAATCGGCGCTTTGGCGGCCTGGGCGTCTTCGACCAGACGGATGATCCGCGCCAGCACGGTTTCCGCCCCCAACGCTTGAGTGCGAACCAGCAACCGGCCTTCGCCATTGATGGCACCGCCCGTGACCTTGTCACCGGGTTGCTTGGGCACCGGCAGGCTTTCGCCGCTGATCAGCGCTTCGTCGGCGTGGCTCTGGCCTTCGACCACTTCACCGTCCACCGGGAAGCGTTCGCCGGGTTTGACCATGACCAGGTCGTTGAGGCGCAAGGCGCTGATGGCAACGTCCTGCTCGCGGCCGTCGATCACCTGAATGGCGCGTTCCGGGCGCAAGGCTTCGAGGGCGCGGATGGCGCTGGCGGTCTGGCGCTTGGCACGGCTTTCCAGGTATTTGCCCAGCAACACCAAGGCAATCACCACCGCCGAGGCTTCGAAATATAGATGAGGCATGCGCCCGGCCGCCGTGGCCCATTCATAAAGACTCAAGCCATAGCCGGCGCTGGTTCCGAGGGCGACCAGCAAATCCATGTTGCCAGCCCCGGCGCGCACGGCTTTCCAGGCGGCCACATAAAAACGTGCGCCGAAAATGAACTGCACCGGCGTGGCCAGCGCGAATTGCACCCAGGCCGGGAGCATCCAGTGCACGCCAAACGGTTGCAGGAGCATTGGCAACACCAGCGGCAGGGCGAGGGCGATCGCCATGATCAACGCCCAGCGCTCACGGTGCAGGCGCTGCTGTTGCTGATCGGTTTGCGGGTGTTCGACTTCCCAGACGCTGGCGCTGTAACCGGCTTTGGTGACCGCGGCGATCAAGGTTTGCGGATCGATGTGTCCGAGCAGTTCCAGATGCGCCCGTTCGTTCGCCAGGTTGACGCTGACGCTTTTCACCCCGGGCACTTTGGCCAGCGCCCGTTCGACGCGGCCGACGCAGGAAGCGCAGGTCATGCCGTCGATGCTCAATTCCAGACTTTGCTGCGGCACGCTGTAGCCGGCCTGCTGCACCGCGTCGATCAAGGCCGGCAGGCTGTCGCTGGGCGCCTGGACCCGCGCCTGCTCGGTGGCGAGGTTGACGCTGACGGCAGAAGCGCCGATGACTTTGCTCAAGGCACGCTCGACACGCCCCGCGCAACTGGCGCAGGTCATGCCGGCAATCGGCAGATCGAACGTAGTGGATTCGGACATCGGTCGCACTCCCTGTAGAAGATGTCTACAGGATCAACCTTGCCATGCTGGCAAGGTCAAGCGCCATGTCTCAGATCAATAGACCGGCACCTGATCGTTCCCACGCTCTGCGTGGAAATGCAGCCGGGACGCTCCGCGTCCCATTTAAAAGCCCAACGCAGAGCGTCCGTTGAGGTGTTCCCCCCGCAGAGCGTGGGAACGATCGGTGTGGCGATTAGTAGTCGAGAACGGTGGGCTTCAGGTACATCCCTTCCTGCGTCATCGCAATCCGGAACTTCAACACGTCCCCGGCCTTGAGCGTGATGTTCTGCGAACCCGGTGCGAGCATGCCCGGGTTGCAACCCGGTGCCTGGCCCGGCAACAGTTTGAGGCGCAGGGACACAGTGCCCGGCGGCAGGTTGAACGAGGTGCTTTGTTCCTGGAACAGCCGCGCCGACAGTTGGTCCTGGATGTAGACGCCGATCTCGCAGGAGGTCGCGACTTCGAGGCGCTCGCGAGAAATGATCAGTACGCCATAGTCCTCCCCGGCGGCTTGAACCGAAGGTGTCGCGGCAAATAGGCTGAGGAAGCCAAACAGGCTGAGAGCTGACCAGCGCATGGCTGAATCTCCTGAAGTCGAGTCATTGATGCACGCAGCTTGGCCGAGCGCGACACCGATTGCCAGCCCGGCAGATTTCGGCAGAACTTGACCTTGCCATGGTGGCAAGCCCGAGACTGCCCGCAACCTCATAAAAGGAGCCACACCATGCAAGTGTTCAACGTTCAAGGCATGTCCTGCGGTCACTGCGTCAAAGCCATTACCCAGGCGCTGCAAGCCAAGGATCCGGCGGCCAGCGTGCGGGTCGATCTGGCAGCCGGGGAAGTCGGTGTGGAAAGCGCGCTGACGACCGAGCAAGTGATCGCTGCGATCACGGAAGAAGGCTACGACGCCAAACTCGCTTAAGCCCAGGCACAATCCCCTGTAGGAGCGAGCCTGCTCGCGATAGCGGTGTGTCATTCAGCGTTGATGTTGACTGGCACTGCGCTATCGCGAGCAGGCTCGCTCCTGCAGGTTTTATATTTATCCAATGATATTTAATAGTTAGCGAGCTATCGGAATGTTCAAGACGTCCATGCGCGGCTAGACTGTCGGGCTGCCGACCCATGCCCAACTGGATGCCTGATGAACTTCCGTACCATTTTGATTCTTGGCGCCCTGAGCGCTTTCGGTCCGCTGGCAATCGATTTCTATCTGCCGGCGTTCCCGGCGATGGCACTCGCGTTCGGTACCGATGAGAAACACGTCCAGCTGACCCTGGCCGCGTACTTCCTGGGCCTGTCCCTGGGTCAACTGGCATACGGACCGGTGGCGGATCGCTTCGGGCGAAGGATTCCGTTGCTGACAGGCGTCGGGTTGTTCACCGCGGCGTCCCTGGCCTGTGCGTTTGCGCCAAATCTGGAATGGTTGATCGGCGCGCGATTCATCCAGGCCCTCGGTGGTTGCGCCGGGATGGTGATCGCCCGTGCGGTGGTCAGTGACAAATGCGATGCGGTGGGCTCGGCGAAAGTCTTTTCGCAATTGATGCTGGTGATGGGCCTGGCACCGATTCTCGCGCCCATGCTCGGTGGACTGCTGGTCAACACCACCGGCTGGCAGTCGATCTTCCTGGTGCTGACCGGATTCAGTGCGCTGGCAGGGCTGGCCGTGGCAATCGGGTTGCCGGAAAGCCTGCCGGCCCACGTACCGCGTCAACCGCTGTCGGGGGCGTTGCGTCAGTACGGTCGGCTGTTGTCGGATCCGGTCTACCTTGGCCACGCCTTGACTGGCGGTATCGCCATTGCCGGGATGTTTGCCTACATCGCCGGTTCGCCGTTCGTCTTCATCAAACTCTACGGGGTCCCGGCCGAGCATTTCGGCTGGCTGTTCGGGACCAACGCGGCGGGTTTCATTCTGGTGGCGCAGGTCAACGCACGACTGCTGGCCAAGCGTGGCCCGGCATTTCTGCTGGTGCGTACCGTGTGGATTTACCTGGGGGCGGGCCTGACGCTGCTCGCCGTCAGTGCGCTGCACACCGAACAGTTATGGCCGCTGCTGATTCCGCTGTTTATCTGCATCGCCAGCCTCGGTTGCATCCTCCCCAATGCCTCGGCCTGCGCCATGAACGGGCAGGGCGCTCGCGCCGGCAGTGCGTCGGCGATGCTCGGGTGCCTGCAATTCAGCGTCGCCGCCGGAGCGGCTGCATTGGTCGGTGTTTTACACGATGGCAGCGCCGTGCCGATGGCCATGGTCATCAGCCTGTGCGGGATTCTGGTGGTGAGCGCGGCGATGCTCACCCGGCGTTTGCAAAATGCCCGGGCATTGGCGCAAACCCAGGTCTGAGGGCGGACTCAGCCAGCGGCGCGCTGTTGTTGGTGGTCGGGAATTTGATGGGGCGCGAGCAATCGCGCTTCAAGGGTCTTGGTGAAGGCTAGCGCTTCAGCTTCGCTGCGGAACGTAACAGCGTGTTGGTCCAGACGAACCTGCCACTGGGATTTAGCCACTTCTTTAATCAGGATCTTCATTGCTGAACTCTCCTCTCTTAAAAGATGTTGCGTAAAAGATTGCATCGCAGAGGTTTCGATTGTAGACCCGAATACGATCGTAATTGTGACATGGGTCAATTCTCGGACTGACGGTGTCGTCCATCCGGACGACACTTGTCTCAATCTGTTTCAGAACCCTTCGAGCACAATCTTGCCCTTGGCCTTGCCGCTTTCCAGCAGCTCATGGGCGCGTCGCAGGTTGGCCGCGTTGATAGTCCCGAAGTGCTCGCCGACCGTGGTTTTCAGCGTCCCGGTGTCGATCAGCCCGGCCACGCGGTTGAGCAAGTTGTGTTGCTCGATCATGTCCGCCGTTTCGAACAGCGAGCGGGTGTACATGAATTCCCAGTGCAGCGACAGGCTCTTGCGCTTGAGTTTGGTCACGTCCAGCGCTTTCGGATCATCGATCAGCGCCAGTTTGCCTTGTGGCGCCAATGCCTCGACCAGTTGATCCAGGTGATGATCGGTCTGGGTCAGGCTGGCGACGTGGGTCACATTGTCCACGCCTGCGCGTTTGAGTTCTTCACTCAACGGCTGGCTGTGATCAATCACCAGATCGGCGCCCAGTTCGCGTACCCAGCTCTGGGTTTGCGCACGGGAAGCGGTGCCGATGACCTTCAGCCCGGTGAGCTGGCTGGCCAGTTGCGTGAGGATCGAACCCACACCGCCCGCCGCGCCGACGATCAGCAGGCTCTGGCCTTCATCGGTTTTACCTTCGCGCACTTGCAGGCGTTCGAAGAGCAATTCCCAGGCGGTGATGGCGGTCAGCGGCAGTGCGGCGGCTTCGGCGAAACCGAGGGTTTTCGGCATATGGCCGACGATGCGTTCGTCCACCACGTGCAATTCGCTATTGCCCCCCGCACGGGCGATAGAGCCCGCGTAAAACACCTTGTCGCCAGCCTTGAACAGCGTGACTTCGCTGCCGACAGCCTTGACCACACCGGCCACGTCCCAACCCAGCACTTTCGCCGCGCCGCCTTCAGGCTGGACGTTCTGGCGGACCTTGGTGTCGACCGGGTTCACCGAGATGGCTTTGACTTCCACCAACAGGTCGCGCGGACCGGCAACCGGTTCTGGCAGTTCGATGTCTTGCAGGGCATTGGCGTCGCTGATCGGTAACGAGGTGTAGTAGGCGATGGCTTTCATGTGGGGCTCCTGAACATTAATAGATGAAGGGATCAAGCCACGGTGCGCAGGCGCTTGAGGTCGAAGTGCTCGAGAAAGTCGCCGGCCTTGGCGCGGAAGTTCTGTACATGGGCGCTGGCGTCATGGGCTTGCAGGGCTTCGTCGCTGCTCCAATGTTCAATCATGTAAAACGCCAATGGATTGGCCAGGTCCTGATGCAAATCGTATTGACCGCAACCGGCCTCGGCGCGGGTCGGCTCCACCAGCGCACGCAGGTGTTGTTCGAGGGCGTCTTGCTGGCCGGGTTTGGCAATGAGGGTGGCAATGGCGGTGAAAGGCTGGGACATGGTCGCTCCGCAAACAGGTTGATTTCGATGGGACAGATGATTGGCTATTTCTCTGCAAGATAAAACCCGCTAAAAGAGCAGTCTCTTTCAATATTTTTTTGATAATCGGGGCTGAGAATGCTGCGTTTCGATGACTTGCAGTTATTTGTCCGAGCTGCGGACCTGGGGAGTCTGTCGGCGGCGGCTCGGGTGATGGACATGTCGGCGGCGGTGGCCAGTGCGGCGTTGAAGCGCATCGAACAGCAACTCGGCGCGCGCTTGCTGGCGCGCTCCACCCGCAGTTTGCGTCTGACCGCCGAAGGTGAGGGCTTTCTGGAATATGCCCGGGCCGCCCTGAGCAATCTCGACGAGGGTCGTCGCTTACTGGCCAGCGGTCAGGATCAGGTCAGCGGGATTCTGCAGTTGTCGGCACCGTCGGACTTTGGCCGCAACCTGTTGCTGCCGTGGCTCGACGAGTTCCAGCGCGAGCACCCTAAACTGACCGTGCGCCTGTTGCTGGGGGACCGCATCGCCGACCTGTTCCGCCAACCCGTGGACATTGCCCTGCGTTACGGCGAGCCGGAAGACTCAAGCCTGGTGGCACTGCCCATCGCGGCGCAGAACCGCCGAGTGCTCTGCGCCGCGCCGAGTTATCTGGCCAGGCACGGCGAGCCGCGGCATCTGGAACAACTGGCGCAGCACAATTGTTTGTTGTTCATGCTCGGTAGCCGGGTCCATGACCACTGGAGTTTCCACGACGGCAAACGCGAAGTCGGGCTGACCGTCAGCGGCGATCGCTTCAGTGACGACGCCGATGTCGTGCGGCTGTGGGCAGTGGCGGGGGCCGGGATTGCTTACAAGTCCTGGCTCGATGTCGCGGCCGATGTGCTCGCCGGCCGGTTGAAAGTGCTGATGCCGGAGTTGCTCTGTGAGCGCGCACCGCTGAATTTGCTGTGCGCCCATCGCGCACAATTGAGTAAGCCGGTGAACCTTCTACGGGAAATGCTTGCCAGCCGATGCGCTCTTTTAGGCAGTCAATTTCCGACAATATCGGGCATCGATCATTAGTCGCAGGCAAATAGCGAAATTTCTGTCAGGAACTATCACCACCCGCGCTTTCCCAAGGGCAGGAACCGGCGGTTAACCCGCTTATACTAGCGCCCGCCTCATGTACGCACCGTCGACCTCGCAATGGCGATGGCCTCACGGTCAAGCATCCGACCTTCGGCGCACCTGCGAAGCAATGGCGTGGGGGAGAAGGGGCTTTGCCCGGCTTATGGCGGTTTCCGCGTCTTGGCCGACGACACATTACTGGTCAAGATGTCTCTGAGCAGCAGACGAAACGATTCAACAGGGAGTGAATACATGGAACATGCACCTTGCATCAGCCAGATCGCCACGTTGCTGGCTGACCCCAAGCGCAGCGCAATGATGTGGGCCTTGATGGATGGCTCGGCGCGGCAGACCGAAGAGCTGGCGCTATTGGCCGGCCTGTCACCGTCTTCGGCCAGTGCACACCTGGGGCGTTTGTCCGCCGGAGGTCTGTTGAAAGTCGAAATCCGTGGGCGCAAACGCTTTTTCCGCCTGGCCGCGCCTGAAGTGGGCGCGGCAATCGAAGCATTGGCCAGCGCGACGCTGGCCAGCACGCCGCAGCCCGTCCCGGACGTCTTCAAACGCACCAGCCCCATTGCCAAACCTCAGGCGGCGCCATCGTCGTTGTTGCGGGCCCGACTGTGCGACGACCATTTGGGAGGCACCCTGGCCGCCGATCTTTACCAGCGGTTGCTGGATGCCGGCTGGATCGAGCAGTTCGAACAGCGCGTCATGATCACCCACAAGGGTTCCACACAACTGGCCTCGCGCGGGGTGTTCGTCCAGGCCCTGGCTCATCGCAACAGTCGAGTGGCCTGTGCGTGTCCCGACTGGAGCGAAAGACGCCCGCACATGGGCGGTTCGCTGGGCGCTGCGTTGTTGCAGCTGTTCATGCAGTCCGGCTGGCTGAGCCTGCCCAATGATTCGCGCGCCTTGCAGATCACGGCCGCGGGGCAGCGGGAGATTCATCGATTCGCCAAGGAAACCGAGCTGGAGATGGCGCTTTAGAGCTGTTTGATTGACTGAATCGCTAGCTGGCTGAACACAGAGCCTGTGGGAGTGAGCCTGCAACATAGACTCTCCCACAGGGATTCTGTGCTAAGGCTTATGGTTTTACCAACCGCGCATCCAGGCTGTTTTGCGCCAAACGCTTGGCCTGATCCTGGGTCATGCCCAGGTCGGTGTACAGCGCATGGAAGTTCTCGGTCACATACCCGCCAAAGTACGCCGGGTCATCCGAGTTCACGGTCACTTTCACGCCACGCTCAAGCATGTCGAGGATGTTGTGCTGGGACATGTGATCGAACACCCGGAGCTTGGTGTTGGACAGCGGGCACACGGTCAGCGGGATCTGCTCGTCGATGATCCGCTGCATCAAACGCTCGTCTTCGATGGCGCGCACGCCATGGTCGATGCGCTGGATTTTCAGCAGGTCGATGGCTTCCCAGATGTACTCAGGCGGGCCTTCTTCACCGGCGTGGGCGACGGTCAGGAAGCCTTCGTGGCGGGCACGATCAAACACACGCTGGAACTTGCTCGGCGGGTGGCCCATCTCCGAGCTGTCCAGGCCGACGGCCACAAACGCTTCGCGAAACGGCAGCGCCTGGTCGAGGGTTTTCTGCGCTTCGTCTTCACTCAGGTGGCGCAGGAAGCTCAGGATCAAACCGCTGGTGATGCCCAGTTGCTGCTCGCCATCCTTGAGCGCCGCCGCGATGCCGTTGAGCACCACTTCAAACGGGATGCCACGGTCGGTGTGGGTTTGCGGGTCGAAGAACGGTTCGGTGTGAATCACGTTCTGCGCCTTGCAACGCAACAGGTAGGCCCAGGTCAGGTCGTAGAAATCCTGCGAGGTGCGCAACACGTCGGCGCCCTGATAATACAGGTCGAGAAACTCTTGCAGGTTGTTGAAGGCATACGCCTTGCGCAGGGTTTCTACATCGCTCCAGGGCAGGGCGATCTTGTTGCGTTCGGCCAGGGCGAACAGCAACTCGGGCTCCAGCGAACCCTCGAGGTGCAGGTGCAGTTCTGCCTTGGGCAGGGCGTTCAGCCAGTCGTACATAGTCTTTTCTCATCAGGTGCAGATGGCGAGCATTCTACAGATGCCCGTAGAAACAATTAGCAAAACCTGACCAGCCAGTTCATCACACCACCGCCTGTTCCCGTCGATAGGCGTAGGTCTCGGCGAAGCGCGAGAGCAGGAATTCAGCGCAGGTAGTGGCCGGGTACTTCGCCGGGTGCGATTCGTCCTGGCAACCTGGCAGGCATTCAATGGGCGTATCGGGGTGTGGTTCGGCGAAGAACGGCATCGAGTAACGATCGACGCCCAGCGGGCTGATCACCCGGTGCGGCGTCGACAGGTAACGGTCGTTGCTCCAGCGGGCCATCATGTCGCCGAGGTTGACCACGAACGTGCCTTCGATCGGCGGCGCGTCGATCCATTCGCCTTTGACGTTGCGCACTTGCAGGCCACCGGCGGCGTCCTGGTACAGCAGGGTAATGCAGCCGTAATCGGTGTGGGCGCCGGCGCCTTGCTGCTCCTCGGAGCTGGCGGTATGGCGCGGCGGATAATGGATCATCCGCAGCACGCTGACCGGTTCATTGAAGCGCGTGTCGAAGAAGTCGCGCTCGATGTTCAGCGCCAGGGTCATGGCACGCAGCAGGGTTTGGGCGAGGGCCTGCATGTCGATGTAATGCTGCTCCATCAACGCTTCCCAGCCGGGCATCAAGGGATGGCGGTTGGGACCGCGCAGCGGTTTTTCCGCCAGTACTTGCGGGTGGTCGGCCGGCAGGTGCAGGCCCATGTCGAAGGTTTCTTTCAGGTCGCTGGGTTTGCTCGGGTCGAGTTGCTCGGTGGCGATGGCACCGTAGCCGCGATGGTGGCGAGTCTGGGTGATGTCGATCTTGAGCTTTTCGGCGGTGGGCAAGGCGAAGAAGCGTTGGGCATGGTCGAGCACAGCGTGGATGCGTGACGCGGAGATCGGATGCCCCTTGATGTAGAAAAAGCCCCAGTCGCGGCAGGCGCGGTCGATCTTTTCGGCAACGGACTTCCAAGCGTGTTGGTCTTCGCTATAGAGCGGGGCGATGTCGATGATCGGAAGTTGGTTCATGCGCAATTCTCAAGGACGCTGAAAATTCATTGTAGGAGTGAGCCTGCTCGCGATCGCGGCGTGTCAGTCGACATTGATAGTGTCTGACACTCCGCCATCGCGAGCAGGCTCACTGCTACAGGGTTTTGTGTTGGGTTGGGGAGCTACTTCGGAATATCGGCCTTCATCCCTTCAACGTAGTAATTCATCGACGCCAGTTCCGCATTGCTTGCCGTCGCGCCCGTCGGGATTTTTTCGGTGCCGGCCTGATCCTTGATCGGCCCGGTGAACGGGTGGAAGGCGCCGCTCTTGATGTCCGCAATGATCTGCTCGGCCTCGGTTTTCACCGCCGCTGGCACCAGGTCGCTGATCGGCAGTTCAACCGTGCCTTCTTTCAAACCGCCCCAGTAATCCTGCGATTTCCAGGTGTGGTCGAGCACGCTTTGGGTCGCTTGAATGTAATGCGGGCCCCAGTCGTTGACGATCGACGTCAGCACCGCTTTCGGCCCGAAGTGCGCCATGTCCGAAGCGTAGCCCACGGCATACACGCCGCGGCGTTCGGCTGCCTGAATCGGTGCCGGGCTGTCGGTGTGCTGGAACACCACGTCGACGCCCTGGTCGATCAGCGCGTTGGCGGCGTCGGCTTCCTTTCCCGGATCGAACCACGAGTTGACCCATACCACCTTGATCTCGGTGCCTGGGTTGTATTTGTTCAGGGCCAGTTGAATAGCGTTGATGTCGCGGATCACCTCAGGGATAGGGAAGGACGCGACGTAGCCGATCTTCTTGGTCTTGGTCATCTTCGCCGCGAGGAAACCGCCGACGTAGCGACCTTCATACGTGCGCGCCAGGTAGGTGCCCAGGTTCTTGTCCTGCTTGTAGCCGGTGGCGTGTTCGAAGGTCACCTTGGGAAACTGCTTGGCGACTTTCAGGGTCGGGTTCATGTAGCCGAACGACGTGGTGAAGATCAGGTCGTAGTTGTCCTTGGCCATGTTGCGGATCACTCGCTCGGCATCGGCACCTTCGGCGACGTTCTCCACATAGTTGGTGGTGATCTGATTGCCGAACTTCTCGGCCAGCGCCTTGCGCCCCTGTTCATGCTGATACGTCCAGCCGTGGTCACCGATCGGGCCGATATAGACGAAGCCGACTTTCAGCGGGTCGGCGGCGCTGGCGGTCAGGCTCGCGCTCAGACCAATAGCCGCGGCAACGGCGCAAAGCAGCTTCTTCAACGGACGTTTGTGCATGAATTCGAACTCCATGTTGTTGTGAGGTGGGCAGAGGCAATGCAAATTGCTGACCAACAGGACAACAAAAACACTGAAACCGTGTAATGGCCTTCGCGGGCAAGCCTCGCTCCTACAAGAGCGACGCCGACCTGTAGGAGCGAGGCGTGCCCGCGAAGAGCTCCGCAAGGCCAATAAAAGTGCACGTGTCAAACCTGCTGCCATCCACTGGTGCGCTAAGGTGTAACGAAACGTTAGCGCCGCCCCGCAGTCAGTAGCTCATCACCCTGATCGCTTCACTCGGCACAAAAGGCCCGCAATGCTCACACTCCTCAAGCAAGAAAAGTTTCTGTTGCTGGCCGTGATTGCCGCGCTCGTCGCTTATCCACTGGAACACTGGATGCTGCACAGCGGCCAGCCCATCGCGCTGACCGCTGGCCTGGTGCTGATTGCCTTCATCGTCGTCGCCTCCATGCGTGTCGCCCATCACGCCGAACTGCTCGCGGAAAAAGTCGGCGACCCTTACGGCACCATGATCCTGACCCTGGCCGCCGTGCTGGTGGAAGTGGTGATCCTGGCGATCATGATGAGTAACGAAGCCTCGCCAACCCTGGTGCGCGACACGATTTACTCGGCGGTGATGCTCGACATCAATGGCATCCTCGGCCTGGCCGCGTTGATGGGTGGGATCAAGCACGGTGAACAGTCGTACAACGACGACTCGGCCCGCAGTTACAGCGTGATGATCCTCACCGCAATGGGCGTTTCCATGGTGGTGCCGGAGTTCATTCCCGAAGCTAACTGGAAGCTGTATTCGGCGTTCACGATTGGCGCGATGGTCGTGCTCTACACCCTGTTCCTGCGTATGCAGGTCGGGCCGCACAGTTACTTCTTCAGCTACAGCTACCCGGAAAAACGCCGCAGGAAAGTCCCGGAGGAGGAACCTGAACCGGTCAATCTGGCGCTGAGTATCGGTACGTTGGTGTTCGGCGTTGTGGTGATCGGCGCCTTGGCCGAAGTGATGTCCAAGACCCTCGACCTGGGCCTGGAAGGCACGGGGGCTCCGCCGGTGATTACGGCGATTCTGGTGGCGGCCATTTCCGCGGCGCCGGAGATCCTGACGGCATTGCGCGCGGCCTTGGCCAACCGGATGCAATCGGTAGTCAACATCGCCATGGGCGCGTCATTGTCGACGGTGATCCTGACGGTGCCGGTGATGGAAGCGATGGCGCTCTACACTGGCCAGCCGTTTCAGATGGCGATGACCCCGGTGCAGACGGTGATGATCTTCCTCACCCTGATCGTCAGCGCAATCAACCTCAACGACGGCGAAACCAATGCCATCGAAGGCATGACCCATTTTGTGTTGTTTGCGACGTTCATCATGTTGTCGCTGCTGGGCCTCTGAACACACCACAAATCCCCTGTAGGAGTGAGCCTGCTCGCGATAGCGGTGTGTCAGTCGACATTGAGGTTGTCTGACACACCGCTATCGCGAGCAGGCTCACTCCTACAGTTTGATTTGTGTTGTATCAGACGCCGGCGATTAGCTGCCGGGCCGCCTGGCTGTGATCGGCGATCAGGCCTTTGAGATCCAGCCCTTCAACCTGCCCGTCAATCACCCGCCATTTGCCACCAATCATCACCCGATCCGCGCGATCAGCACCGCACAGCAGCAACGCCGACACCGGATCATGACTGCCGGAGAAACGCAGTTCATCGAGCTTGAACAACGCCAGATCCGCCTGCTTGCCCACCGCCAGTTCGCCGATATCGGAACGCCCCAACAAACTCGCCGAACCCTTGGTTGCCCAACCCAGAACCAGTTCCGGGGTGATCTTCTGCGCGCCATAACGTAGCCGCTGAATGTAAAGCGCCTGACGGGTTTCGAGCATCATGTTCGACGCATCGTTGGACGCCGATCCATCCACGCCCAGGCCGAGCAACGCACCGGCAGCGGTCAGGTCCAGGGTCGGGCAAATGCCG
Organism: Pseudomonas sp. SJZ077; assembly: GCF_007993905.1. Lineage (NCBI taxonomy): Bacteria > Pseudomonadati > Pseudomonadota > Gammaproteobacteria > Pseudomonadales > Pseudomonadaceae > Pseudomonas > Pseudomonas sp. SJZ077. The sequence continues at coordinate 12,487 of NZ_VIUJ01000033.1, read as the reverse complement.
GAGGCCAGGCGCATGTTCGAACTCGGGCAATGGCAAATCCCGGTGCCAGCGGCACCGAGGCGGGCGATTTCGTCCGGGTTGAAGTGGATGCCGTGCGCGAGCCAGGTGCGCGGGCCGAGCCAGCCGACGCTGTCCAGATAATCCACGGTGCGCAGGCCGAAGCGTTGCAGGCAGAAGTCTTCTTCGTCGAGGGTTTCGGCCAAGTGCGTGTGCAGACGCACGTCGAGTTTGTTTGCCAGTTCGGCGCTGGCGGACATGATTTCCGGTGTCACCGAAAACGGCGAACACGGCGCCAGGGCGATCTGGATTTGCGCACCATCACCACGCTCGTGGTACTCGGCGATCAAGCGCTGGCTGTCCGCGAGGATCACTTCGCCTTCCTGCACGGTCTGCTGCGGTGGCAGGCCGCCGTCCTTTTCACCCAGGCTCATGGACCCGCGCGTCAGCATGGCGCGCATGCCCAGTTCGCGAACGCTTTCGACTTGCACGTCGATCGCGTTTTCCAGGCCTTCCGGGAACAGGTAGTGGTGATCGGCGGCGGTGGTGCAGCCGGACAGCAGCAACTCAGCCAGCGCGACTTTCGTGGCGAGGGCGAGTTTCTCAGGGGTGAGGCGGGCCCAGACCGGGTAGAGGGTTTTCAGCCACGGGAACAACGGCTGATTGACCACCGGCGCCCAGGCGCGGGTCAGGGTTTGATAGAAGTGGTGATGGGTGTTGATCAGTCCCGGCAGGATCACATGCTTGCGGGCATCGAAGACGTGTCCGCAGGGCGCGGACGGTTGCTGGCCAGCGGCGAGCACTTCGACGATCACGCCGTCTTGCACCACCAGGCCGCCACGGGCATCGAGGTCATTGGCAGTGAAAATGGCGAGGGGATTTTTTAGCCAGGTACGGGTCGCAGGCATGTTGGCCGGCTCCTCTGAAAGTGGGGTTCAGGTTAGCCAGCTCAGTGATTACCCTGTCTGCTGATCCAGGGTCGCCGCGGGGACGAGGTGCGGAGTTTCAAACAAAACCGCCTGGCCGGCAAGTCCTGCCCGACCAGACGACGCAAACCTTATGTGGAATGAAATCCTGTAGGCGCGAGGGTGGTGTTTACCAGGGAATGGTTTCGCCTCTGTAGTTCACGAAGTGATGTCCACCCTTGCCGGTGTACGCATTCACCTGATCGACCAACCCGCGCGTACTGGTTTCCACGTCGATATCGGCGCCTTCACCGCCCATGTCGGTCTTCACCCAACCCGGATGCAACGACAGCACGGTGAGTTTCTGCTCGCCCAGTTGCGTAACGAAGCTGTTGGTCATGGAATTCAGCGCCGCTTTACTGGCCTTGTACAACGCCAGCTCCGGCGCGTCCGGCATGGTCACGCTGCCCAGCACCGAGCTCATGAACGCCAGCACGCCGGTCTCCGGGCGAATCTGCCCGGCAAAACGTTGTGCCAGGTTGATCGGCGCCACGGCGTTGGTGAAGAACAATTGACCGACCTCGGCCAACGTCGCGCCGCCCGGCGTCTGAACGTCCGGCCCCTTGACCCCGGCATTCACGAATAGCAAATCGAACACTTCACCCTTGAGCTGTTGGCTCAGGGCGATGACCGCCTGCTGATCGTCCATGTCGAGCTTCTCGATCCGCACCTTGCCCAACGCCTGCAGCGCCTCGGCGTTCTGCGGGTTGCGCACGGTGGCGGTGACTTGCCAGCCGTCGGCCAGCAGGGTTTTCACCAGGCCGAGGCCCAGGCCCCGGGAGGCACCGATGATGAGTGCGGTTTTTGCCTTGGACATGAGTGGCTTCCTTGATAAGTGAGGATCATGGGCTCAGTGGACAACGCTGACCGAGCCGTTGTTGCAACTCGTGGCGCAATGCACCGAGTTCGTCCATACGGGTTTCAATCAGCTTGAGTTTGTCTTGCAGCAACTGCGTGACGGCGCTGTCAGGATCCGGCGATTGCCATATCGTGGCGACGCTGTTGCCGATCTCGCCGAGGGTAAAGCCCAACCGTTGAGCCGTCTTGATGTACAACACCAGTTGCACCATGTCTGGCGGGTAGTCGCGATAGCCGTTGGCACTGCGTTGTGCGGCGATCAGTCCGCGCTGCTCGTAGAAGCGCAGCGTGTCGCGGCTGACGGCGCTGGCCTGGGCTAATTCACCGATGCGCATCATGACGTCTCAAGAGGGGCTTGACCCTGGAGCATACTCCAGGCTTTAGCCTTGTTGCTCCCTGAATTTATGGAGCAAGGCCGATGTGGACTTCAACGCAATATCGCCGGGTGGTGCGGGGCAGCGCCTGGTATGACTTGATCGTGACAGCGGCGTTTATCACGCCGTGGAGTTTTGCCGCGTTGCACGGGGTGTTGTCGAGTGTGAGTCAGGCGTTCGATTTGCCGGGCGAGTTGCCGCCGTTCGAGCCGATGCACATGTTGATGGCGAATCTGCTGGGGTCGATTGTGTGCGTGTGGGCGGTGCTGCGGATTCGTGATCCGCAGCAGGTGTTTGGTCGGTATGACGCGGTGGGGCGGTTTCTGTTTTCGGCTTGGCAGCTTTATGCCTTGGTCCATGGCGCCAGTTCGCTGTTGGTGATTTTTCTGGTCTTTGAATTGGCGTGGGGCGTGGCTCAAGTGTTGCCGGTTCGGCAGCCTTCGCGGGCAAGTCGGATCGCCGCGCCGCTCGCTCCTACAGGTCCAGTGCCGATTTCAGCGATTGCGCAAAACCTGTAGGAGCGAGGCTTGCCCGCGAAGAGGCCGGCCGGGTCAACCTTAATGCCCCGCCTGCCACGGCTGCCCCAACGACACCGGCGCATACAACCGTGTGCGCACCGCGTCCCGCGACAACAGCACCAACACCACAATGGTCGCGACATACGGCAACATCGCCAACAGGCTCGACGGAATCGCCAGCCCCAACCCCTGCGCCACCAGATGCAGGATGCTCGCGAGCCCGAACAGGTACGCCCCCAGCAGCAATCGCCACACTCGCCAACTGGCAAACACCACCAGCGCCAAGGCAATCCAGCCACGGCCGGCACTCATGTTTTCCGCCCACATCGGCGTATAGGCCAGGGACAAATAAGCCCCCGCCAAACCGGCCATCGCGCCGCCAAACAGCACCGCCAGTGCACGCACACCCAACACCGGCAAGCCCATGGCACTGGCCGCCTCCGGGCTTTCCCCGACCGCTTGTATGATCAGCCCGACGCGACTTTTCAGGATTACCCACGCTACCAGCGCAAACAACGCGAACGACAGATACACCAGCAAATCCTGCGCGAACAGCATTCGCCCGATCAAAGGGATTTCACTCAGGTAAGGAATCGCCACCGGCTCAAAACCGGCCAGCGGTTTACCGACCCACGCCGCGCCGACAAACGTCGACAGGCCCACGCCGAAAATCGTCAGCGCCAATCCGGTGGCCACCTGATTGGCATTGAACACCAGCGCCACCAGCGCAAACAGCGACGACAACAGCATCCCGGCGAGCATCGCCAGCAACACGCCAAGCCACAGGTTGCCGCTGTTCAGGGCGACGATAAAACCGATCACTGCGCCAAACAGCATCATGCCTTCCTGACCCAGATTCAGGACGCCGCTTTTCTCACAGATCAATTCGCCCAGGGCCACCAACAGCAACGGCGTGCCGCAACGGACCATGGCGTAGAAAATATTGCTCAGCAGATCGATATCCATCACAGCGCTCCGGCGTGTGCAGCGGTGGCTTGTGTGCGGCGAGTCCAGCGCAGGTTCAAACGCGGTCGGTAAAGAATCAGCACGTCACTGGCCAACAGGAAAAACAGCATCATTCCCTGGAACAACTGGGTGATGGCTTGCGGCAGGTTCATGCTCATCTGCGCGCTCTCGCCGCCGATGTACAGCAACGCCATCAGCAGGCTGGAAAACAGAATGCCGATGGGGTTGAGCCGCCCTAGAAACGCCACCGTGATAGCGGCATAGCCATAACCCGGCGAGACCTGCGGCACCAGTTGGCCGATCGGCCCGGTGACTTCGCTCACTCCGGCCAGCCCTGCCAATCCGCCGCTGATCAACAGCGCCAGCCAGATCAGCTGCTTCTCGCGAAACCCGACGAAACCCGCCGCGCGCTTGTCCAGCCCGAGCACTTTTATCTGGAAACCGACAAAGCTTTTCTGCAGCAAAACCCAGACCGCCACCAACGCGAGCAGGGCGAAATACACCCCGGCGTGAACCCGGCCGTCTTCCATCAACAGCGGCAAACGGCTGGCATCGCCGAACATCGCCGACTCCGGAAAGTTGAAACCGGCCGGGTCCTTCAACGGCCCATGCACGCAGAACAGCAGCAGGTTCAGCGCGATGTAATTAAGCATGATGCTGGTGAGGATTTCGTTGGCATTGAAACGCGTGCGCAACCACGCTGTCAGCCCGCCCCACGCAGCTCCGGCCAACGTGCCGACCAGCAGGATCAGCACCAGCGCCCAGCGACTTTGCATATTGATGATATTCACCGCCAGCGCACTGCCGGCCAGGGCGCCGAGCAGCAATTGGCCTTCGGCGCCGATGTTCCAGATCCGCGCCTGATACGCCACGGCCAGCCCCAGCGCGCAGAGCAAAATAGGCAACGCTTTGACCAACAGTTCGGAGACACCATACAAGTCGCAGACCGGCGCAATCAGCAGGGTGTGCAGCGTGAGCAGCGGGTCATGACCCAACGCAATAAACAACAGCGAGCCGCAGCCCAAAGTCAGGGCCGCGGCCAGCAACGGCGAGCACCACAGCATCAGGCGCGATTGCTGGCCACGGGGTTCGAGAGAAAGCAGCATGTGAAACTCCGTTAAACCGTTGCGGATGCGAGTGTTTGAGGGGCGTCGAACTGGCCGGCCATCCAGCCGCCGACATCGATCAGGCGCGTGTCGACCGTGGCCCTGAGCGGCGACAGGCGTCCGCTGCACAAGGCACCGAGCCGGTCGCTGATCTGGAACAATTCGTCGAGGTCTTCGCTGATCACCAGGATCGCCGCACCGGCATCGCGCAAGGCAATCAACGCTCGGTGAATGGTGGCGGCGGCGCCGACGTCCACGCCCCAGGTCGGGTGCGCGGCCACCAGCAATTTCGGTTGCTGAAGGATCTCGCGGCCGAGGATGAATTTCTGCAAATTGCCACCGGACAAGCTGCGGGCCAGCGCTTGGGTATCGGGTGTTTTCACGCCAAAACGGCGGATGATTTCTGCCGCCAAGGCTTCGACCTTGGCCCTCTGAATCAGGCCGTTGCTGACCAGCCCTTGTTGAAACGCGGTGAGCAGGGCGTTGTTGGCGAGGCTCAGTTCGGGCACCGCGCCGTGGCCCAAACGCTCGGCGGGAACGAACGCGAGGCCGAGGTGGCGTCGCGCATCGGGCCGCAAATCGGCGACCGGCTGCCCGCCGAAACGGATCGTCCCGTTATCGTTTCGGCTCAACCGTTCTTCACCACTGAGCAGGGCCAGCAATTCATCCTGACCATTGCCTGCAACACCGGCGATTCCGACGATCTCGCCGCTGCGCACTTCGAGACCAATGTCCGTCAGGGAGCAGCCGAACGGGTCCGGGTTGTGCCACGACAATCCGCTCACATTCAAAAACGAGTCACCGCCGATCACCTTCGGATAATCGGTAATCAGCTCGGCGGCTTCCCCCACCATCAACCTCGCCAATTGCTGATCCGAACACTCGGACGGCACGCAATGCCCGGCCACCCGACCGCCGCGCAGCACCGTAGCGCTGTGACATAACGCGCGCACTTCACCGAGCTTGTGGCTGATGAACAGAATGCTGCAACCCTCGGCCGCGAGCCGGCGCAGGGTGATGAAGAGGTCGTCAGCCTCCTGCGGCGTAAGCACGGAAGTCGGCTCATCGAGAATCAGCAGGCGGATGTCCTGCATCAGGCAACGAACGATTTCCACCCGTTGCCGCTCGCCGATCGACAGGCTATGGACAAGGCGCTCCGGTTCCAGCGCCATGCCGTAGCGTCGGGAGACTTCACGAATTTTTGGCTCAAGCTGCTTCGGCGTGCCGGACGCCGCACCCATTGCCAGGGCAATGTTCTGCGCCACGCTGAGGGTTTCGAACAGCGAGAAGTGCTGGAAGACCATGCCGATCCCCAGTGCGCGAGCCTGCGCTGGATTGCGCATGTTCACGCGGCCGCCCTGCCAGATCATTTCCCCGGAATCGGCGTGTGTGACGCCATAGATGATCTTCATCAACGTACTTTTGCCCGCACCGTTTTCGCCGAGCAGGGCGTGGATTTCACCGGGAGCAATGCTCAGGTCGATGGCGTCGTTGGCCAGGCAGCCGGGGTAACGTTTGCTGATTTTGCGCAGTTGCAGTCGAGGCGTTTGATCGGGGATCGGCACGGGGTTGGGCATGACAGGCTCGGGTCGATAGGAGTTATGCCTGTGGATAAAGCAATTTCCTGGCCATTGAGTCAGGAAAACCGAAAATCCTTGCTGGCAAAGGCATTGAGGGCGCGGCCTCGCCATCTTTTGATCGTCGATCAAGCACTACTTAGGGGCAAAGTGCTTGATCAGGCTCTGATTTTGCCCGTCGGGTATTGATCAAAAAACGAGCAACACACCGCAACCTATGCCGGATATAGGGCAGAGCCAGTCATGAACGGGTTATCCACAGGTTGTTCCACAGTATTTGTGCGCAAGCCGAAAGCACGGGCATAAGCACTGTGCGGCTATCTTCTAAAGGTGATAACCGACGCTAACTGTTTGTTTTTTCGTGAAATTAGTGGTTTGTATGGAAAGTTGGATGAAAAATGAGCAAAGCCCGCAAAGCCGCATGACAGAAGGGTTACAGCAGGATGTGCTCAGGTTATCCACAGCCGGGTGCACAGCAGATGTGGGCATCTGAACAGGCTCGATAAAAGGGCGGTGAACGGTGTTGGTGCGATCAGTGCTGCAACACAATGCGCCCGCGACTCAGGTCGGCGAGCTGAGTTTGCAGGGTTGTGATGTGCTCTTTGCCGATCGCCAATTGCAATTCCACGCCGTTGGCGGTGAAGGTTTCTTCCACCACCAAACCACCCGATTCAGCGACGCGCAGTTTCACCAGCGCCAACTCACCAAACGCACAGGTACAGCTCACCGGCACCCGACTGATCAGCTCGACTTTCGCCGCGCCTTGCAGGCACTTGTTGGCGCCACCGCCATAGGCCCGGGCGAGGCCGCCGGTGCCCAATTGAATGCCGCCGTACCAACGAATCACCAGCACTGCGACCTGATCGCAATCCTGCGCTTCGATGGCCGCCAGAATCGGTCGTCCTGCGGTGCCGCCCGGTTCGCCATCGTCATTGCTGCGGTATTGGTCGCCCAGCTTCCAGGCCCAGCAGTTGTGCGAGGCATTCAAGTCGCTGTGCTGATCGATGAACGCCTGGGCGTCGGCAGGGCTTGCGATCGACGTGGCGAACGTGATGAAACGGCTTTTGCGAATCTCTTCGCGGTATTCGCAAAAACCGCTGAGGGTAAAAGGCATAAGTGTCTTAGATAGCTGGCGTGAGGCCGCAGCCCTTGAGGATGATGCGGATCAGGTTGTTGCCGGCGTCTTCCATGTCTTGCTTGGTCAGCTTGGTGCGGCCGCTGACACGGCAGATCTGGGTGGCGAAGTCGGCGTAATGCTGGGTACTGCCCCACAGCAGGAAGATCAGGTTTACCGGGTCGACCGGGTCCATCTTGCCGGCGTCGATCCACGCCTGGAACACCGCCGCGCGGCCCTGGAACCAGGCGCGATAGTCCTGATTGAAATACTCGGTCAGGCATTCGCCGCCACTGATCACTTCCATGGCGAAGATCCGCGAGGCTTGCGGCTGGCGCCGGGAGAATTCCATTTTGGCGCGGATATAACGCGTCAGCGCTTCGGCCGGATCATCCTCGGCAGTCAAGGTATTAAAGGTGCTGTCCCATAACTCAAGGATGTTGCTCAACACCGCCACGTACAAACCGAGTTTGTTGGTGAAGTAATAATGCAGGTTCGCCTTGGGCAGCCCGGCATTCAAGGCGATGGTGTTCATGCTGGTGCCTTTGAAACCGTGACGGGCAAATTCGTCTTCGGCGGCTTTGATGATGGTCTCTTCGTTCTTCTGACGAATGCGGCTGGCGGGTTTGCCGCCGTGAGCGGGGACTTCAAAGGTCATAGGCACTTCCGGACAAGTGGATGGGTGTAGCCACTGCGTTGATAGCGCACCCACAAGCTCCAGACAAGTCCTGACGCAATAAAACCTGAACACCACAATTCCTGTAGGCGCAGTGCCTGCTCGCAAAAGCGGCGTGTCAGTCGACATTAATACAGCTGACACACCGTCTTCGCGAGCAAGCTTCGCTCCTGCCGGCTTTCGCCACTTTCAACGTGTCGCGGCCAGGCTTTCGAGGAAGCTTTCCAGCACTAAATGTGGGCGCCGGCCCTTGCGCGTGACCGATGCGAGGCTCAGGTCATAAAAACGCACGTTGGGTTTCAGCGCCCGCAATCGACCTTGCTGCACCCAGAGGCTGGCGTAATGGTCCGGCAGGTAGCCGATGAAGCGCCCGGTCAGGATCAGGAAGGCCATGCCCTCACGGTCCGAGGCACTGGCGGTGCAATTGAGCGCCTGGTAATGGGCCTGGATTTCCGCGGGCAAACGGAAGGTCGGCGCGATGGCGTCCTGGCTATTGAGGCGCTCGTCATCCAGTTGTTTATCGTCGACATAAAACAACGGATGACCGACCGCGCAATACAGCAGCGAGCGTTCGCTATAAAGCGGCTGATATTCCAGCCCCGACAGTGCGCTGGCCTGCGGCACCACGCCGACATGCAATCGACCGTCGAGCACCCCTTGTTCAACTTCATTTGGCGCGATCATGCGGATCTGAATCTGCACGTCCGGCCCGCGTTCCTTCAGTTGTGCCAGCGCATGGGTGATGCGCATGTGGGGCAGGGTGACCAGGTTGTCGGTCAGGCCGATGGTCAATTCGCCGCGCAAGTGTTGGTGCAGGCCGTTGACCTCAGTGCGAAAACTTTCCAGCGCACTTAATAGCTGCAAGGCCGATTGATAGACCTCCCGACCTTCCTCGGTCAGGGAAAATCCGGCGCGACCGCGTTGGCATAAACGCAGGCCGAGGCGCTGTTCCAGATCGCTCATCTGCTGGCTGATGGCCGAGCGGCCGATCCCCAATACCGACTCTGCCGCAGAAAAGCCTCCGCACTCCACCACACTGCGAAAGATCCGAAGCAGGCGGATATCAAAGTCACTGACTTGCGCCAGCGGATCGGGGCGACGGCTGCTCATGCTTGAATTACTCAAAGTTTAGTGGATGGCTGACTGAACGTTAGAAGAGTTGGATTTCACCGACTTTATCCTCGTGGCAATTTAGCTGCAAGAACGCTTTTGATCTCTATGCCGCTTATTGCCCTGCGAGGTTTTGCCCATGAACTTGCCCGAAAACGCCCGATCTCCTTTGGCCAGCCAGCTCAAGCTCGATGCCCACTGGATGCCCTACACCGCCAACCGTAATTTCCAGCGCGATCCACGACTGATCGTTGCTGCTGAGGGCAGTTGGTTGACGGACGACAAGGGGCGCAAGGTCTACGATTCGCTGTCGGGTCTGTGGACCTGCGGCGCCGGGCACACTCGCAAGGAAATCCAGGAAGCGGTTGCCAAGCAGTTGGGCACCCTCGATTACTCGCCAGGCTTCCAGTACGGCCATCCGTTGTCGTTTCAACTGGCCGAGAAAATCACCGATCTGACGCCGGGCAATCTGAATCACGTGTTCTTCACTGACTCGGGCTCCGAGTGCGCTGACACGGCGGTGAAGATGGTGCGTGCTTACTGGCGTCTGAAAGGCCAGGCCACCAAGACCAAAATGATCGGTCGTGCCCGTGGCTATCACGGTGTGAACATCGCCGGCACCAGCCTCGGTGGCGTGAACGGCAACCGCAAAATGTTCGGTCAGGCGATGATGGACGTCGATCACCTGCCGCACACCTTGCTGGCGAGCAATGCCTATTCCCGTGGTATGCCGACGGAGGGCGGTATCGCCTTGGCCGATGAACTGCTCAAGCTGATCGAGTTGCATGACGCTTCGAACATCGCCGCCGTATTCGTCGAGCCAATGGCCGGTTCCGCTGGCGTGCTGGTTCCGCCGCAGGGTTATCTGAAGCGTCTGCGCGAGATCTGCGATCAACACAACATCCTGCTGGTGTTCGACGAAGTGATCACCGGTTTCGGCCGTACCGGTTCGATGTTCGGCGCCGACAGCTTCGGTGTGACCCCGGACCTGATGTGCATCGCCAAGCAAGTCACCAACGGCGCGATTCCGATGGGTGCGGTGATTGCCAGCTCCGAGATCTACCAGACCTTCATGAACCAGGCGACGCCAGAGTACGCGGTGGAATTCCCGCACGGATACACCTACTCCGCGCACCCGGTGGCTTGCGCCGCTGGCCTGGCTGCACTCGACCTGCTGCAAAAGGAAAACCTGGTGCAGAACGTGGCTGAAGTCGCGCCACATTTCGAAAATGCGCTGCACGGCCTGAAGGGCTCGAAAAACATTATCGATATTCGTAACTACGGTCTGGCAGGCGCGATCCAAATCGCACCGCGTGATGGCGACGCCATCGTGCGTCCGTTCGAAGCCGGCATGGCTCTGTGGAAAGCCGGGTTCTACGTGCGCTTCGGCGGCGACACCCTGCAGTTCGGCCCAACCTTCAACAGCAAGCCGCAAGACCTTGATCGTCTGTTCGACGCGGTCGGCGAAGTGCTGAACAAAATCGACTGATTTTCCCTTCTATATAGAGGCGCCCCTTGAAGGGCGTCTCGTGGACAAATTTTCAGGAGCCCCGCATGAGCCTTATCCCGCATTTGATCAATGGCGAACTGGTGACCGAAGACGGTCGCACGGCCGACGTGTTCAACCCGTCCACCGGCCAGGCCATCCACAAGCTGCCTTTGGCCAGCCGCGAAACCATTCAGAAAGCCATCGACTCGGCCAAGGCTGCGTTCCCGGCCTGGCGTAACACGCCGCCGGCCAAACGTGCTCAGGTGATGTTCCGCTTCAAGCAACTGCTGGAACAGAACGAAGCGCGTATCGCCCAGTTGATCAGTGAAGAGCATGGCAAGACCCTGGAAGATGCTGCCGGTGAACTGAAGCGCGGAATCGAGAACGTTGAGTTCGCCTGCGCAGCGCCGGAAATCCTCAAGGGCGAGTACAGCCGTAACGTTGGTCCGAACATCGATGCCTGGTCGGACTTCCAGCCGTTGGGCGTGGTGGCGGGTATTACTCCGTTCAACTTCCCGGCCATGGTTCCGCTGTGGATGTATCCACTGGCGATCGTCTGCGGTAACTGCTTCATCCTCAAACCGTCCGAGCGTGATCCAAGTTCGACGCTGTTGATCGCTCAACTATTGATCGAAGCCGGCCTGCCTAAAGGTGTGCTGAGTGTGGTGCATGGCGACAAGGCGGCGGTGGACGCGCTGATCGAAGCGCCGGAAGTCAAAGCGCTGAGCTTCGTTGGCTCGACGCCGATTGCCGAATACATCTACGCCGAAGGCACCAAGCGCGGCAAACGCGTCCAGGCACTGGGCGGCGCGAAGAACCATGCGGTGCTGATGCCGGATGCGGATCTGGACAACGCGGTCAGCGCACTGATGGGTGCGGCTTACGGTTCTTGCGGCGAGCGTTGCATGGCGATCTCGGTGGCCGTGTGTGTGGGCGACCAGGTGGCGGATGCGTTGGTGGCCAAGTTGGTACCGCAAATCAAGGCGCTGAAAATCGGTGCGGGTACTTCCTGTGGGCTGGACATGGGGCCACTGGTTTCCGGTCAGGCTCGCGATAAAGTCAGTGGCTATATAGAAGACGGCGTTTCTTCGGGCGCGTCCCTGGTGGTTGATGGTCGTGGATTGAGCGTGGCCGGTCATGAGGAAGGTTTCTTCCTGGGTGGCTGCCTGTTCGACAACGTCACGCCAGAGATGCGCATCTATAAAGAAGAGATCTTCGGGCCAGTGTTGTGTGTGGTTCGGGTCAACAGCCTGGAAGAGGCGATGCAACTGATCAACGATCACGAATATGGCAACGGCACCTGCATCTTCACCCGTGATGGGGAAGCGGCGCGGTTGTTCTGTGATGAGATCGAAGTCGGCATGGTCGGCGTCAACGTGCCGTTGCCGGTGCCGGTGGCTTATCACAGCTTCGGTGGCTGGAAGCGTTCGCTGTTTGGCGATCTGCATGCGTATGGCCCGGATGGCGTGCGCTTCTATACCCGTCGCAAGGCCATTACCCAGCGCTGGCCGCAGCGTGCGAGCCATGAAGCGTCGCAATTCGCATTCCCTAGCTTGTAAGTAGAAGGGCAGAAAGCCGAGCCCCTTGGGGCTCGGCCTTCGTGTTTTCGGGCTTTTTTAATCTATATGACAGAAATGTGAAGATAGGTGTTGACGGCAGATTCTGGAAGTCTATAATTCGCCCCACTTCCGGCGCAGTCGAAACGGAAAACTCCTTGGTAAACAAAGAGTTACGCAG
>NZ_VIUJ01000032.1:0-62272 GCF_007993905.1 Pseudomonas sp. SJZ077 | reverse complement strand
AACGATGCCGCAGTAAGAGGCCGAATATACGTGTGCAGTCGGCACGGGCGCCAAAGCAAAGGAGGCTTGCAACGAGGAGGAGTCCATATACGGACAGTTACGCAGGGTGAGAAGCGCGCGGCGAGTGAGTGCCCCTGTTCGAGAACTGGAGACTCGATCCGATGCCCATCTACGTGGCATTTTCGCCAAATCGGCATATCAGTATCACACTGCGCGTGTTTATCGATTGGGTTGCTGAGCTGATGGCACACCATGCGCCTGTCAGCGACGGACATGACTCGTGAATACAGCGTTGGGGAATTCGCCATGGCGGTCGCTTTGTCCAAATGATCGCTGTGACGGCTCCCACCACAATCAGTGCGATGCCCCTCCGGCACCGAGGGCCCTGGTAAGTACAACAGCAGCCCCAGGCAGGTCGCGAAGATCATTTCCAGGGACAGCAACAGGCTGTCCAGTGTCATGGGCAGGCGTATGGACGCGATGGTCCAGCCGCCCTCCTCTTTTCAAGACCTGAAGTGAGTCAAGACGATCTGCACAGTTCTCAATACGTTCAGAAGCCAAGAGCGTGGAGTCAAAGGCAACACTGTGTCCACTCCCAACGTAAACCGCGCTGGGTTTGAATCCCCACATTATTGGAAGCCTGAATCATGACTACCTTGAACAATGAGAACTGCAGAACGTCCGGCGTCACTCAGAAAGCATCGCTCGGGGTTAGAACCACGGCGATCGGCACCTACGGTGCTTACGTTGCTCTGGCCATCATTTACTTCTGGTTCGGCGGCATGAAGTTCACGCACTATGAAGCCGAGGGCCTGGTCCCGTTGGTAAGCAACAGCCCTTTCCTCGGTTGGGTCTACAACATTTTCAGTGTGGATACGTTCTCCAGTCTGCTCGGTATCCTGGAAGTCTCGATCGGTCTTCTTATTGCGGGGCGCCTGCTGTCACCCAAGCTTTCATTGATCGGGGGTGCGTTGTCTGCCGGATTGTTTTTCACGACCTTGAGCTTCATGTTGTCGACACCTGGCGTGATTGAATCCGGCCTCGGTTTCCCGGCCATTTCGGTTGCACCTGGTCAGTTTCTCCTGAAGGATATCGGCTTGCTTGCCGCTTCGGTTTTCGTGGCCGGCCATTCTCTGACTGCACTGGAATCGCGTTGAACCGATGATTTGTCCTCCAGGAATGGCCTGAAACCGCTCGAGGTTTTCAGGCCATTTCGCCATCAGCCTCTCCTGCCGAATCCTTCATCCAGTCCCGGGGGCTGTAGCCCGTCTTGCGACGAAAAGCGCGGGCAAGCGCCGAAGGACTTTCATAACCGACCTCGGCGGCGATCAGCGTGATCGGTCGCCCTTCACGCAGACGCTTCTGCGCCAGGCTGATACGCCAACTCAACAGATAATCGGCCGGTGTCTGCCCGATGACGGCCCGGAAATGCACGGCATAGGCCGCGCGCGACATGTTTGACTCGCTCGCAAGCTCGGCAATCGACCAGGGACGATGCGGTGCGTTGTGAATCTGGACCAGGGAGCGCGCCAATCGTGAATCGGCCAGCCCAGCCATCATTCCGGTGTGCAACTGGTGGTGGTCGAGCAGATGCCGAAACAACAGGATGATCAGCAATTCGAACAAGCGATCCAGCGCAGCCTCCCTGCCGCAATGTCCGCCCGCCGCCTCAACAAACATCCATCTCAACGTGTCGGCCAGCATCGGTAGCTCATCCAGGGGCAGCACCAGCAAATCGGGTAACGAAGCCGACAGCGGGTTATCAACCCCACCCTCGAACTCCATTGATGCGCACAGGAGTTGAGCCCCTTCGGGTTCATTGGCGAACAGTTGATGCCGGCGTGGTCGGGGCAGAAAAATCAGACTGGGCCGAGTCAGCAGCAAGTCCTTGCGATCGAGCCCCAGCAACGTGAGGGAACCGGCCTGAAGCAGGTGAATATGACCTCGCGTGTCAGCACCGTCGTAAGACGCCATACCGCAAAGCTTGCCGTTGTAAAAGAGGTTGGCGCGCACGCCGAACTGCGACAACAGTGTAGACAAGCGATCCATGGGCGATCTCTGGGCGAAGTGTAGACACGAAAGAGCATATCACCGAGGGGGTTGCGGTCCGGTTGGGTCCTTTCCACACGCGGCGGGTATCAGCAGGCAATTGGCGAATGAGGCCGGCGCATCGACCTCAGGTGTCCACCCGCTTGAGCTTTTGACCTCGCGCGCCAGTGGGTCTGCGGCCCGGCTGAAAGAGCCTGTTTCAACAACACTTACAAAAAATGAACATGCAGCCTGACTGTCCATGAGTCTGCACAGTGCAGACTGAAATCAGTATGTTTGTTCTGAGTTTCAGTCTGACTCAGCGGGCGCTCCAGGCGTTGTATGCTTGGCGCACCTGTGTGATACACAACACCTGATTGTGTGAGTCCTGAGTTCTGACGAGGTTTTGCTTATGCCCCACTCCCCACGCATCCCGCAACTGCTGGCCTGCGCCCTGATCGGTTTATTCGCTGGCGGCGCACAGGCGAGCACGCCCTCCCCAGCGCCCGAGAGTTTGCAACCGCTGCTGGTGACGATGAATGAGCGACTGAACATTGGTGATTTGGTGGCGCTGGCCAAGTGGGACAGCGGCAAACCCATCCAGGACAGTGCCCGAGAAGCGCAAGTCATCGCTAACGCCAGGAAGATGGCGGTTAAACGCAAACTGGACCCGGAACAGGTCGCCGAGTTGATCGCCGCACAGATTGAAGCCAACAAGCTCGTGCAGTACGGACTGCTCGCCAATTGGCGGGCGGCCGGCAAGGCGCCTGACACACCGCGGCCGGACCTTGCCAAACAGATCAGGCCCCAACTGGATGAGCTGCAGAACCGGCTGTTGCAGCAATACGCTGAGTTCGCGCCCTATCGCAAAGACCCGAACTGCCCCAACTGGCTGGGCGAGGCACGCGCCGGCCTGATCAAGGACCAACTGCATGGTCAGGCATTGATACGTGCGACCGGGGAGCTGTGTGTCGCCGATCAGTGACAGGCCGACGGTAGTCTCGGGCAGCCATTGACTGCATCAATAGTCACCATTAACTCAATGAAGTTCTCTTAAAAACTCCGGGGCGTAACATCGCCTCCATACCAAACAACTACACCCCGGAGCACACCATCATGAAACGCCAAATCCTTCTCAGCATCGCTTTCTCGGTTTTTGCAGTTAACGCTTTCGCCGCTTCTTCTACTCACCCGGTTGTCGCTGAAGGCGGCTCGGATCGTCTGATTGAAAGCCGCGTGGCTGAGGGTGGTTCGGATCGTCTGATCGAAAACCGCGTTGCTGAAGGTGGTTCCGACCGTCTGATCGAAAACCGCGTTGCTGAAGGTGGTTCGGATCGTCTGATTGAAAACCGCGTTGCTGAAGGTGGTTCCGACCGTCTGATTGAAAACCGCGTCGCCGAAGGTGGTTCCGACCGTCTGATCGAGAACCGCGTCGCCGAAGGTGGTTCCGACCGTCTGATCGAAAACCGCGTCGCCGAAGGTGGTTCCGACCGTCTGATCGAGAACCGCGTTGCCGAAGGTGGTTCCGACCGCCTGATTGAAAACCGCGTCGCCTGAATGAATGGCGTCACAGCGGTACCTATCAAAAAGCCCGGCCTGACCCGCCGGGCTTTTTCGTGAGCTACTTTTAGTACATTCGCATAGCCGCCAGTCGATCTTGGCGGCACTATCAGGGTCTTGCAGCAAGCCATCGGGCGACACTGCATGTGCAACACTGAAACGTTCTACAGAACAACAAAAATACAGGAGTTGAAAATGTCTGAGCTGAACCTGCACCCCAACGCCGCGCACTCCCTGAAGCAATGGCACGACATGATCCGCAAGGGTGACTTGAGCGCCCTGCCCGAGTTGTTGGACCCACAGGCAGTATTCCGCTCACCGATGGCCCACACGCCCTACCCGGGAGCGGCCGTGGTATCGATGATTCTCAACACGGTAGTCAACGTATTTGAGGATTTTGCCTATCACCGGGAACTGTCGACGGCCGACGGCTTGAGCGTCGTCCTGGAGTTCAGCGCCAAAGTGAACGGTAAAGAGTTAAAGGGTATCGACATGATCCGCTTCAATGAACACGGAAAAATCGTCGAATTCGAGGTGATGGTTCGCCCATTCAGTGCCTTGCAAGCCTTGGGCGAGCAAATGGGACAACGCCTTGGCGCTTTTCTGGCCGCCAGCAAAGCCTGATTGCAAAGCATCGGTTGGGGCGCGGTGCTGCAGGGGGGCCGACAGGCAACCCGAGCACCTCGCTCTATACCAGCTAATCACCCATTGCAGTTCTTACGCAGGAGTTGGCAATGAACTTCAGATGCTCACTTGCAACCCTAATGATCAGCGTAAGCCTCTTCGGCTGCGCCACTTCAACAGACCATGGCGTGTCTGTCCCCTTGGTCGCCACCCGACAGAACACCGGGCAGATCGGCAACGTCACGCTGACAAGCTGGGAAAAACAGACCGGACTCAGCTTCTTCATCACGGGAGCTCCCAGCGGAGCGACTTTGCCCTTGCGTCTCTACAGCTTCATCCATAAAGGCACCTGCCAGCAGCCCGGGCCAGTGGCCTTTGCAATGAACGACAAGGTCAACACCCAGCGCGAACCTGTACGCGGCTGGTCGTTCTCAAGAAGTGCACCGATCGCCCTGCAAGACCTGCTTTCCAGCGAGTATTCCATCGTCGTGCGAACGGCTCCGGAGAGTGGCAACGTCGATATTTTTTGCGGTGACATCAAGCAGGGAGGCGCAGTGAAGTAGCCATTCGAAACGGCTTATTCCCTGTCTTTCGTAGTACGGATGAGGTTGTCCCGTAATTTCACAATGGCTTTCTGCATTTGCACGAATTCGTCGGGATCAAGACCGGTTTGCGGGAAGCCTTCTTCCGTGAGGCCTTCACGCAGTTTTCGCCCCTCGCTTGTGAGGCGGATGCGAACCTGCCGCTCGTCTTCCGGGTCGCGCTGGCGCAGCAGATAACCCATCGCCTCCAGTTTCTTCAGGATCGGCGTGAGGGTGTTGGATTCGAGGAACAGCTTTTCGCCGAGGCTGCCAACGGTCTGGTTGTCTTCTTCCCACAGCACCACAAGGGTGATGTATTGCGTGTAGGTAAGTCCGAGCCGTTCAAGCATTGGCTTGTATGCCTTGCCGAAAGCGAGGTTAGAGGAATAGACCGCAAAGCACAGGAAGTCGGAAAGCTTCAGGTCGAGGGCGGCTGTCTTTTCGGTGGATTTCATGAGCGTTCTCTGTGGCCAAAGACGGATGGACTGCAAGGTCAGACTATACGTCGCATGCGATGGCATCGGAAGTGCTCACTGCTACGGCCGGCGCTTTCAGGTCGATCAGGCCTTTGAAGGCCGACGACCGGTCCAACGGGAACGCCCCTTGATCGCGCGGTTCAGATCACTTTCACGCAGGAGCTGACCAGCATGCTGATTTCATACTCGCGCTTGCGTCACCGGGCCAAGGGATGAGCCTGCCCTGCCCCTCTTCTTCACTTTGACGCATGACGAGGATCGTCACGACGGTCAATGTACTCAAGCCCCAGCGGACCTGTTCCGTACACCTGAGAAATATATTCCCCCGATCTGGCCCAGTGAAAATGCGGCGTGTTAGCCGGGAGCACCACGACACTGCCCGGGCCATAAGCGACCAACTTGTCCGGATCAAACACAGACCCAAAACCAATGTAAAACACACCGGACATGACGGTGTATATACGGTCTTCAGGATGGGTATGGGGCATTAACTTCGTGCCATTCGGTACTTTGACTCGCACGACGTAGGGGCCTGGCTTGGCAGGATCACCGACCAGTACAGCCAGTTTTACTGCTTGCGGAAACGCTGGAAAGCTACGCCACTCCACGTCTTCGTTATACAAAGCACCGGTTTTACCGAGCGGCAATGGTTGTGCTTGAACCACCGACAGGGTTGTACACAGGGCAAGAAACGTAGTCAGGCAAGCAGTTTTCATAATGCTCTGAATCATGGGAGGCCCCTGAGAAAAATGTCCTCTCTACTGTAGGGGTGGCGATCGCCTGTGATAATGCCGCTGATGCGTATTTCAGTTGATACGCAATGTAATCAATTCAATAACAGGTGTCATAACACCCCCCCGACTCACGGCGATGGCCAGCCCTTTCACTTCGCGAGCGTCTGCGCTGACACAACCTCCAACGGAGGGATGAATTCAGTCCGGGCTGTTGCCAACCAACAGTTCGCCCGGACGCTCACCCTCCCCCCTCACACCTGATCCATCGCCTCGAACACACCTTTGTCCTCACCCAGGAATCCGCCGCTTTGGTGCTGCCACAGCCGCGCATAGACGCCGTTCTTCCCAAGCAATTCGCTGTGAGTGCCCTGTTCAATGATGCGTCCGTCATCCATGACGATGAGCCGGTCCATGGCCGCAATCGTGGACAGCCTATGGGCGATAGCGATCACGGTCTTGCCCTGCATCATTTCATCGAGGCTTTCCTGAATGGCGACTTCGACTTCCGAGTCCAGGGCGCTGGTGGCCTCGTCAAGCAGCAGGATCGGGGCGTTCTTGAGCATCACACGGGCAATCGCGACGCGTTGGCGCTGGCCGCCCGACAGCTTGATGCCGCGCTCACCCACAAGGGTGTCGTAGCCGGTACGGCCCTGCCGGTCGCTCAGTTGGCTAATGAACCCATCGGCCTGGGCATTGGCCGCGGCGCTGCGAATTTGCGCCTCGGTCGCATCGGGACGGCCGTAAGCGATGTTGTCGCGAATAGAACGGTGCAGCAGGGAGGTGTCCTGCGTGACCATGCCGATGGAGCCGCGCAGGCTTTCTTGCGTCACGTGTGCGATGTTTTGGCCGTCAATGCGAATCTCCCCGCTGTCGACGTCGTAGAAGCGCAGCAGCAGGTTGATCAGCGTGGATTTGCCAGCGCCAGAGCGGCCGACCAGGCCGATTTTTTCGCCCGCGCGAATGCTCAGGCTCAGGCCATCGAGCACCTGGCGTTCGCCATTGTAGTTGAAGCTCACCTTATCGAAGGTGACTGCGCCGCCAGAGGTCACCAGCGCGCCCGCGCCCGGTGCATCCTGCACCTTGGCGCCCAGGGTCAGTGTTGCCATGCCGTCCTGTACGGTGCCGATGCTCTCGAACAGCGAGGTCATTTGCCACATGATCCAGTGCGACATGCCATTGATCCGCAACGCCATGGCGGTGATTGCCGCCACGGCACCCGCGCCAACCTCACCCAAGTGCCATAGCCACAGGGCATAACCACCGGCTGCCATGATCAACGCCACCACCAATGCCTGGTTGACGATCTCGAACTGGCTGACCAGACGCATCTGGCGAAAGCCGGTTTGCTTGAAATCCTCCATCGCGGCACGCGCAAAGTGCGCTTCACGATTGGAGTGGGAGAACAGTTTGACCGTCGTGATGTTGGTGTAGGCGTCCGAGATACGCCCGGTCATCATCGACCGCGCATTGGCCTGTTCCTGCCCGACTTTCCCCAGACGGGGTACGAAGTACAGCATGGCCAGACCGAACAACGCGACCCAGGCAACGAACGGCAGCATCAGTTTCAGCGCGAAGCCGCCGGCCAGTGCGATGATCGCGATGAAATACACCCCGATCCCGGGTGCGATCTCGATCAGGGTGAAGAGCACGTCGCGCACCGCTAGCGCCGTCTGCATCACCTTGGTAGTGACTCGCCCGGAAAACTCATCGGAGAAAAACGAAAGGCTTTGCCGCAGCATCAGGCGATGGAAGTCCCAACGCAGCCGCAACGGCAAGTTAATCGCCAATATCTGGTGCTGCACCATGGTGCGCAACGCCACCAGCCCGACACTGGTCACCATGACGATGCCCATGCCCCACAACACGCGACTTTCCTGCGCCGCCGCTTCACCGCCCGCCTGCCAGGTCGAGAGCAGGTCCACGACCTGACCGAGGAAGGAAAACAGCCAGGCTTCGTAGATCGATACACAGGCACTGAGCAACGCAAGCGCAAGGATGTAACCGCGGGCGCCCCGGGTACAGGCCCACAGGAAACGAGCCAGACCGGCGGGTGGTGGTGGTACCTCGTCAGGAGGAAAAGGGTCGAGTCTTCGTTCAAACGCACGAAGCATGGTGTTCTCCAAAACGATCAAGTGGGGGAGATTCTGCCATTGAACGGTTGCTTTGAGGGTTTTGTGAAATTGAGGTAGGGCGCTGCTCGCCGATTGCACCGCCGAACTGACTCAGCAATGGCAGAAAGTGCTCGGATTCATGTTCGCTTCGAGCGCTAAGGCACCGGGCGATCCATGGCCCCGGTCGCAGGAATTTGAAATGCACGGCGTTGCTCGACAGAATGGCGCCCCGATCCGGCCAAAGTGCCGGTCGTTTGTGGTGAAAAGGGGTTGCGGTTGAACGAACAGACATTGTCCATGCGCCTGGAACGCGTGGCGGCGCATGTGCCAGCCGGTGCGCGCCTCGCCGATATCGGCTCGGATCACGGCTACCTGCCGGTGGCGTTGATGCGCCGGGGCGTCATCGCATCGGCGGTGGCCGGTGAGGTGGCATTGACGCCGTTCCACTCGGCTGAACGCACCGTGCGCGAGAGCGGTGAAGACCTGCGAATCACCGTGCGCCTGGCCAATGGCCTGGCGGCCATCGAGCCGGAAGATGGGATCACGGCGATCAGCATCTGCGGCATGGGCGGCGAGACGATCCGCGACATCCTCGACAGCGGCAAGGCGCACCTGAGCGGCCAGGAACGCCTGATCCTGCAGCCCAACGGCGGCGAACAGCCGTTGCGCCAATGGCTGATGGACAACGGCTACCGCATCCTCTGCGAGGAACTGCTGCGGGAAAACCGCTTTGACTACGAAATCATCGTCGCCGAGCGCGCCTCTGCGGTGACGTACACCGCCGAGGAGTTGTACTTCGGCCCGCTGCAGATGCAGGCACGCAGCCCGGCGTTCCTGCTCAAGTGGCAGCGCATCTTGCGCCACAAGCAGCAGACCCTGACCCACTTCGCCCGTGCGCGGCAGGCCGTGCCCGAGGCGAAGCTGCAAGAGATCGCCCGGCAGGCCCGATGGATCACCGAGCTGCTGGCTTGAGATTGTGCAGGGCTTACGCGAACAGTGCAGAGCGGTGATCCGGCAAAGCTAAAAACACCTCAGGCAACAGCATTCCCCATGCCGGCGGCGCTGTTCGGATCATCATATTCGCCTGTAGCAAAGGGTCCACCCTCGAGGTGATAGACCGTCGGTTCCTCCGAAAAATATTCCTCCAAGCCCATCATGAATATCCGATGGTCTTCACTCGCCTCGAAGCCCGGCGTGTGATCCTCGAGTGATTGCCATCGCACGATCAGGTTGAATAGCTGGGGAGTTTCGATCCCTTGAGCGAGCAAGTGACCGCGGTAACCCTTTGCGCGGCTGAGCAAAGGAGCGACCTCGGCAAATGCACGCCTGAACGTTTCAATCTGATCTTTGTGCACGGGTAACAGAGCGATCTCGTAAATCATGGCGTTCCCTTAAAGTGAGTTCAACGGTCAAAATTACGCACTGACGAGATGGGACGACGGCCCTACTGCAATCGCGATTTTTCCTTGAACACCGTTGTTGGGCCTCTCCAGAAGGGCATGGGCGAGCGCAATGTCGGCAAGCGAATAGACAGCGCCAACGTGCGGCCGCAGCTGACCGCGTTCTATCAATGCGCTCAACTCATCAAGCTTGCCGCGGTTTTGTCTTGTGAAAACGAAGTGATAACTCGCGTTCTTGCCCCAGGCCTGAACGACGTTTTGTGGCTGGGCAATGTCCACAATCGAGACAACGCGGCCCAGTTGTGCGAGCACGTCGGGGCTACGCGACAGTGTGTTGCCGCCGATGGTGTCGAACACGACATCGACTCCGCGACCACCGGTTTCCCGGATGATGGCGTCGACGTAATCCTCCTTTTCGTAGTCGATGATCACGTCGGCCCCCATACTTCGAGCGAACTCAACGTTTGCTTCGCGCACAGTCGTGAACACCCTTGCGCCCATGGCTTTTGCCAGCTGGATCGCCACATGACCGACGCCTCCCGCGCCGCCGTGGACCAGGATGCTTTCCCCCACTCGGAGCTCAGCACGCACAGCCAGTGCTTCCCACGCCGTTCCTCCGACCAGACTCAGGCTTGCTGCCTCAAGATGGCTGATCGAGGGAGGCTTCTTCCCGACAATGCTTTCGGCAGCAACGTGGTACTCGGCATAACTGCCTGGCCCGTCGAATATTTGCGGGGTGTACCAGACTTCGTCTCCCGGGGCGAA
This sequence comes from Pseudomonas sp. SJZ077, assembly GCF_007993905.1. NCBI lineage: Bacteria > Pseudomonadati > Pseudomonadota > Gammaproteobacteria > Pseudomonadales > Pseudomonadaceae > Pseudomonas > Pseudomonas sp. SJZ077. The sequence continues at coordinate 51,993 of NZ_VIUJ01000032.1, read as the reverse complement.
GGTCGTCACACCCGGCCCAACGGCTTCGACAACGCCAGATACGTCGTGTCCGGTAATGGCTGGCAGTTGCACCAGATCGGGATAATCGCCACGTCGTACCTGGTAATCCAGCGGATTGATGGAGGTTGCGTGTACCCGGACCAGGACCTGTCCTGTGTGCGGTACTGGCTTGGGCACGTCACGAAGTTCGAACGATTCCGGGCCGCCAAATGATTTGAGTATGAGCGCTTTCATGGTCAATCCTCGTTTCGATAAAAAGGGATATCGGGATTTCTAGATATCTTACGGTAAAAAAAAGCTACAGCTCTTTCCCCATGAGCTCGACAAGAGCACTGATGGTTGCTTCATTGCGCTTGTAGTAGGTCCACTGACCGATGCGCCTGACCTCGACCAGGCCCACTCGTTGCAGCGTTGCAAGATAATCAGACACCGTCGACTGCGACAGGCCGACGCCTTCTTGAATACTACTGACGCAGACGCCCACCGTATGAACGTCACCTTCATCCTGCGGAGGGAAGTTCTTGGCTGGATCCTTCAAACCTTTCAAGATTTCAAGGCGTGTACGGTTTGAGAGGGCTTTGAATATTTCGAGTAATTCCATAACTCGAAGATATCGACATTTACCGATATGTCAATACATTAATACGAGAGCAAGCGGCTGACGCTTGCCTCACCCTTTGACCGAGCAGCCGTTAATCGTAGAACGGCTCAACCGATACCCGACTGCCGACAAAAAAGCTGTCAGCCACCAGTCGCAGCGGCTGGAGGTCCAGGTCACTGGTTTTGTCGCCAATCAGCTGTTGGAAATGTCGGTACACCGCCGAGTACTCGCCCTCCTCCGAGACGGCTTGATGCACGCCATCGATACTCAACAATGCGCCACCGTTGTCCAGTCGCAGGGTGCCTTCGGTGCAGCGAATCTCGATGCTCCAGAGTTCGTCATGACCGTGGTCGAAATCGAACTCTGCGCGCACGTCGAGGTGACGCGCGTCAGACATTTTGATCGAAGCGGCAATCGGCGACTGGCAGTTATTGGGGACTCGCAGCTCGGCAGACTCGACAAACAGCGGCAGCGCCAACAGATGGGTTGCAATCGACAAAGCATTGATACCGGGATCAAAGACGCCCAAGCCGCCGGGTTGCCAGATCCAGGCCTGACCGGGGTGCCATTTGCGCACATCTTCCTTCCAGTCGATCTGCACGCTTTGCAGGGTGCGGGTGGCCAGCCAGGCACGGGCGGCTTCGATACCGGGCGCGTAGCGTGAATGCCAGGCGAACAAACCGCTGACGCCTTGCTCCTGCACCTGGCTCACCAATGCCATGGCTTCACCCAGCGTGGCGCACGGCGGTTTTTCGACCAGCACGTGTTTGCCGGCGGACAACGCTTGTTGCACCAGCGCGAAGCGCCCCTGCGGCGGAGTGCAAAACGCAATCGCATCGACCTGCGGGCCCTTGTCGAGCAACTCGCCCAGGGACCGAAAGTTCTCGACCCCGGCGCAGGGCTGCCCTTGCGTGGCGACAGAAACCAACTGGAACGCGGGGTTGGCGTTGATAGCGGGGACGTGTTGATCCTGGGCAATCTTGCCGTAGCCCACCAGACCGAGACGGATCGGTTGCATCAATGACTCCTGATTTTTTGTTTTTCTTGATACGCGAATCGGCAAGATTACGTTTGTGTGGCGGGGAAGTCATTGATGATGTGCTGACGTTTCATCTGGCACGCGAGCGTGAGCGATGCTATCCCTGCCAACGGACGCTGCGGGTCAATAGCGGCCCGCCACCGACGCCCCCCTGAACCCGTCATGGCGAAGGCATCGCACCGTCGCCACGCCGGCGCAAAAACAGGTCAGCTCATCCAGTTACCACCGTCGACATTGTAGGTCTGAGCCACCACATATTCGCTCTCGAACGACGCGAGGAAAATCGCCATGCCCGTCAGGTCCTCAGCGGTGCCCATCCGCCCAAAAGGCACTTCCTGCCCCACGCGCTTTTTCTTTTCACCCAATGGCCGGTTCTCATAGCGGGCAAACATTGCATCGACGCCGTCCCAATGCTCGCCATCGACGACACCTGGGGCGATGGCATTCACATTGATCCCATGCTTGATCAGGTCCAACCCTGCGGATTGGGTAAGGCTGATCACCGCCGCTTTGGTCGCGCAATACACCCCCACGAGGGCCTCCCCTCTTCGTCCAGCCTGGCTGGCCATGTTGATGATCTTGCCGCCATGCCCCTGAATGATCATCTGACGGGCCGCTGCCTGCAGGGTGAAAAGCGTTCCTGCCACATTGATCGAAAACAGACGCTCGAAGCTGTCGCGGGTGATATCGACAATGGGCGCAAGGTCGAACAGTGCGGCGTTGTTGATCAAGATATCCAGCTTGCCGGTCTGCGCGATGACAGCGGCGATGGCCGCATCGATGGACGCCTGGCGGGTAACGTCCATCTCGACAGCGTATGCGTCAGGCCCCAGCTCGGTGGCCGTGGCTTGGGCACGCTCCAGGTTGATGTCCGCGATAGCGACGGTCGCTCCCTCGCGAATGTAAGCCTGGGCAAAGGAACGTCCAATGCCTCGGGCGGCCCCTGTGACAAGCGCGCTTTTTCCTTCGAGTCGTTTCATTGATGGTTCATCCGTTTTCTAACATTCGGGTAAGCCCGATCAAGGGCAGGCGGGGTGTAGCGTTCAGGCAGCGAGACGCATCAGGACAGACCCGCTCCCACATTAATTGCGCAATCCTGTGGGCGCGTGGCTTGTCCGCGATGGAGGCCACTCGGTGTCCAGACAAACCAGGACAGTGGCCCCGATGCACCGTTGGCTACTTGGGATAACCGGCGCGTTTCATTTCACGTTCGGTGGAGGTCTGTGCGGCAGCGAGTGCCTGATCGACAGACATTTGCCCCGTCAGCGCAGCGGAAAACAGTTTCCCCACGGAGGTGCCTATCGCCTGGAACTCAGGAATCGTGACGTACTGGATGCCGACGTAAGGAACCGGCTTGATCGAGGGGTGTGCTGGGTCAGCGTGCTGCATCATCTGCAAGGTCACTTGCGCGAAAGGCGCCGCGTGCAGATAGGCCTCGCTGTACGTGGATTGACGCGTGCCAGGCGGAACATTGGCGATGCCGTCTTTTTCAGCGACCAGCTGAATGTATTCTTTCGACGTGGCCCACGTGATGAACGCCTTGGCTGTCTCTTTATGCTTGGAGGTGGCCGGTATCGCCAACGACCACGCATACAGCCACGACGAACCCTTGTCGGTGACCTGCGTCGGTGCCGGGGCAAAGCCAACGCGGTCGACGACGTTGCTCTGTTCCTTGTCCGTCGTGAAAGATCCCGCCACGCTGGCATCCACCCAGATCGCGCACTTGCCGCTGTTGAACAGCGCGAGGCTCTCGTTGAAGCCATTGCTCGACACACCGGGTGGCCCATACTTTTTCAGGGTGTCGACGTAGAAGTGCGCCGCGGCGGTCCACTCCGGGCTGGCCAGCTCCGGGTGCCACTGTTCATCGAACCAGCGGGCGCCAAAGGCATTGGCCATGGTGCTCAACAACGCAATGTTCTCACCCCACCCTGCCTTGCCCCGCAGGCACATGCCGTACTGTCCTTTATCGGGTTCGTGCAGCCTGGAGGCGAACTCGCCGAGCTGCGTCCAGGTCGGATGCTCCGGCATGGTCAACCCGGCGCCCTTGAACAGGTCGGTGCGGTAATAAGTGATCGTGCTTTCACCATAGAAAGGCAAGGCATAGAGCGTGTTGTCGACCGACAAGCCCTGGCGTACCGAGGGGAAGATGTCTTGCAGATCGTAGGCCGGCGGCAGTGCCGTGATCGGCTCAAGCCAATGCTTGGCACCCCACAGCGGTGTTTCATAAGTACCAATTGTCAGCACGTCGAACTGCCCGCCCTGAGTCGCGATATCGGTGGTCAGGCGCTGACGCAGGACGTTTTCTTCCAGCACCACCCAGTTGAGCTTCACGTCGGGGTGCTGCTGTTCAAAGATCTTGGAGAGCCGCTGCATCCGGATCATATCGCCATTGTTCACAGTGGCGATGGTGACCGTTTCGGCTGCATGACTGACGAGGGCAAAAGACAGGCCGGCAAAAATGTACAGTGCGTTCGGGATGGTCATCGTAGTGCTCTCCGCTTCGCGCCCTGGACGACGGAAGCTATTATTTTTGTTGTTAACCATTGCCGGGCAAATACAGCTGCGCAGCCATGGTGGACGGCTTGATTACACCAGCTTGGAAAACCCCGGACAAACGCACAGAGGACAGCAACCCGATACTTTTTTTACCGTCCCCGGGACACAGCCTGGCGATCAAAAAAGTATCAGTGCCAAGCAATCCCCGAGCTAGCAAGCGCCAGGCAGGAAGGCGTATGTTGCCTGCATACGAACAACAAATAACAAAGAAAGAGACCTGCCATGCCTGATAGCCGAGCCGCGCTGTTTGAACAGCGCCCCGCCGAACTGGAGGTCATTCTTCCCGAGCCCGATCATTGTTTTCGCTGGTATGAACACGACTACCCCTACTCCCTGGCTCGCTGGAATCACCACCCGGAATTCGAAATCCACCTGATCCGCCAAGGCAGCGGCAAGCTGGTTGCGGGCGATTACATCGGCGCATTCGGTGCCGGACATGTGGCGCTGATCGGCCCTGATCTGCCCCATGACTGGATAGGCGATCTGGCACCCGGCGAGTTCCTGGCAGGACGCGATGTGGTTCTGCAATTCGACGGTGCCGCGATTCTGGCCTTGCGTGAAACGATGCCCGAACTGGGCGAGCTTCAGCACCTGTTTGAACGTGCACGCCGGGGCCTGGAGTTCTGCGGCGCAACGGCTGTGCAGGCCGCACATCTGCTGGAAGACATTGGCCCCGCTCAGGGGCTCGAACGCCTGATTCTGTTTCTGCAACTGATCAATGCACTGATGAAAGCGCCCTCCCAAGACGTCCATGTGCTCGCCAGCGCTTACTACGCGCCATCCCTGGATGCCCAAAGCTCCGAGCGCATCCACAAGGCCTTTGACTACTTGTTGACCGAGCTCACAGGCGACATTCGCCTATCGGTGATTGCCCAGCGCCTGAACATGAGCGAGCCCGGTTTTTCGCGCTTCTTCAAGCGAGTCACCGGCCACGGTTTCATCGACCTGATGCGCAAGCTCAGGGTTCAGCGTGCCTGCCGGCTACTGTTGCAAACCGAGATGTCAGTGGCGGGCATCTGTTTTGAAGTGGGCTATGAAAACCTGTCCAACTTCAATCGGCACTTCCGTATCGAAATGGACCAGACCCCGAGTGAATACCGTCGCGGTTCGGCGATGACCCTGTTCAATCGCAACGGTCCCCACGCCTCCCTGCCGTTCACCAAAGCCCATTGAATGAGCGATGCGAGCCAGTCGGTTCAACCTGGACTCGCTTCCATTGCGCTCAAACCGCCGGCTGATGACTGGTCACACAGTGAATCCCTCCGCCACCCGCCGCGACGGCGTCGATATTGAGCTGTACCACCTCCCGGTCCGGGTACAGCTGCGACAACAGTTCAAAGGCCTTCGTATCCGCCGCTTTGTCACCAAACTCGGGCGCAATGACCGCGCCATTCACCAGAAAGTAGTTGATGTATCCGGCAGCAAAGTCCGGGTTGTTGCGGGTGAACTGACTTTTGCGCGGATTGAGCGGTGGCGACAAAGTATGCACCTGCAGCTTGCGGCCATCGGCGTCGGTGGCGTTTTTAAGGATGTCCAGGTGCGCCAATGTCACGTTCCGGTCGTATGAATCGGGGTCGTTGTCGAGGTTGGCGACCACCACGCCCGGCTTGACGAACCGCGCGTAGAAATCAACGTGAGCGTCGGTGATGTCCTTGCCCTTGATGCCCGGCAACCAGATGATTTTGCGCAACCCCAAACGGTCTTTCAGTTCCTGCTCGACCTCGGCTTTGGTCCAGTCGGGGTTGCGGTTGCGGTTGATCCAGCTGCTTTCGGTCATGATCCCCGTGCCGTGGCCATCCACTTCGATACCGCCGCCCTCGCCCACCAGTTCGCTGCGCAGATAACGTGCCTGCGTAGTCTCGGCCACCAAAGCGGCCACTTGCGCATCCTCGTCATGCTGCTGTTTGTTGCCCCAGCCGTTGAAGTTGAAATCAACGGCGCCGAGTCCGCCTTCGCCATCGATGACAAAATTGGCGCTGATATCGCGCATCCAGATGTCGTCAAGCTCAGTGGTGACGTAGGTGATATTGGCCGTGCCGCACTGTCGTTCGGCCAGACGCCGCTCGCCCTGGCGGCAGAACACGGTGACCGGCTCATAGCGGGCGATGGTGCGGGCGATCAGGCCCATGGTCGCTTGCACTTCGGGCGTGAAATCCTCCCAGATGGCGCTCTGTGCGCCGAACGCGATGAAGGCCCGTTCGTGTCGGTCGCCCTCGTCCGGCATGCGCCAACGACCTTGCGTCGCTGCGTGCACGGGCGCAAAGCTGAAGCCGAGGGAAGCTGCAGCGCCGAGACCGGCAATCACCGACACCTGCTTGATGAAATCCCGCCGTGTCGGCCGGTGTTGATCCTTGTCTGAAGCACTCATTTCGCTGTCGCCGTCTTGAATTTGGTCCAGGTGCGCATCCGCGCCCGCATGTCGGATTGGGGAATGTCCTTGCCCGGAATCAGCCGCGCATAGGTGGCCTCATCGAGGTAAATATCCGGGTTGTTGCGCATCGTCGCATCGACGTCCGGGCGGGCCTTGGCGTTGGATGTCGGGTAGCCGGTGAAATTGCTGATGGCCGCCATGTTCTGCGGGCGCATGACGAAGTTGATGAACGCGTAGGCGTACTCCGGGTGTTTGGCGTCGACCGGAATGGCCATGGTGTCCATCCACACGGTCGTGCCTTCGCGGGGAATGCGATATTCGAAACGAGTGTGCTTGCCGGCGCTGTCCGAGGTGCGTTGTGCCTGGGTCATGTCACCGCTGTAACCGAGGGACAGGCACAGGTTGCCGTTGACCAGATCGGTCACGGGTTGCGACTGGAACTTGCGAATGTGCGGTCGCAGCTTCATCAGCAACTCACTCGCTGCGGCCAGGTCTTCAGGCTTGGCGCTGCGCGGTTCACGCCCGAGGTAGTTGAGCACCACCGCCAGCACTTCGTCCGGCGAGTCGATTATCGAGATGCCGCAATCGGCAAATTTCGCCGCCAGTTCCGGTTTGAACAGCATGTCCAGGCTGTTGACCGGGGCGTCGGGCGAACGCTGTTTGACCTGTTCGTCATTGTAGGTCAGGCCGATGGTGCCCCAGGTGTAGGGGACGGTGGCCTGGCTCGACGTTTCGTACTGCCTGCGCAGCTTCTGCAAACCGGGTTCGATGTCGTCGACGGCGGTGAGTTTTGAGCGATCCAGCGGCAGCAGGCTGCCGGCGCGCATCAAGCGTTCGGCGACGGTGTCGCCGGGGAAGATCAGGTCATAGCCACTGCCGCCGGCGAGCATCTTGGCCTCCAGGGTTTCGCTGCCGTCCATGACGTCGTAGATCACCTTGATCCCGGTTTCGGCAGTGAATCTGGCGAGGGTGTCTTCGGCGAAGTAATCGGCCCAGTTGTAGAGCCGCAGGGTCTTCTCTTCGGCGTGCAGCGGCGACGAGGCGATTGCCCATCCCAAGGCGCCGAGCAACAGCTTGCGGGGAATGCGCATATCAAACTCCTTGAGTGTTCCAGCGTGCATGAAGGTGACGACCGTCCTGACTCAGCAACGCCCCGTACATGTCCGGGCGACGGTCGCGGTAGATGCCCCAGCTCAGGCGTTCTTCGCGCATGGCGTGCAAGTCCAGGCTGTGGACCAGCACGCCGCTGCTCTCGCGATCAGCCTCGGCGAGCAACTTGCCCTTGTGGTTGCAGATAAACGACGAGCCGTAGAAGCTCATTTGCAAGGCCGCATCGGTGGTCGCCACCTCACGACCGACGCGATTGGCCGCCACCACCGGCAGGATGTTCGCAGCGGCATGGCCACGCATGGTCATCTGCCAGTGGTCACGGGAATCCAGCGCTGCACACCCCGGCTCAGAGCCGATGGCGGTAGGAAACAGCAAGACTTCGGCGCCCATCAACGCCAGGCAGCGGGCGGTCTCGGGGAACCACTGATCCCAGCAGATCCCGACGCCGAGGCGCCCGAACGCCGTGTCCCAGACACGGAAACCGGTGTCGCCAGGGCTGAAATACTCCTTCTCCTGGTAACCGATGGCGTTGGGGATGTGGGTCTTGCGATACACCCCCAGCAAGCGCCCGTCAGCGTCGGCCACGCTCAGGGAATTGAAGTAGGCATTGCCAGCCTTCTCGAACCAGCTCAGTGGCAACACCACCCCCAACTCCTTGGCCAGCGCAGCAAAGCGCTTGAGTACGCCGCTGTATCGATACTCTTCGGCCAACGCCAAATGTTTATGGCTTTGTTCAATGCAGAAATACGGCGTAGCGAACAGCTCCTGTAACAGGATGACCTGGGCGCCCTTCGCGGCCGCCTCACGGATCAGTCGCTCGGCCTGATCGAGATTGTTCGGCAAGTCCCAGGTGCACGGCATCTGGGTGGTAGCAATCGTCAACAGGGTCATGGCATCACTCCTGCACGGGCCAGGCCGGCTGCTGCTGGGTGATGCAATGCACCCCGCCGCCGCCATGGGCCAGGTGATTGATCCGCACCGGCACCACCTCGCGCTCCGGGAACGCCCGGGCCAACACTTCGGCCGCCGCGTGGTCGGCGTCGATGCCATAGGCCGGCATGATGATCGCGTGGTTGGCGATGTAGAAGTTGGTGTACGAGGCACAGAACACTTCGGCTTCGGTGTCCACGGCATCGGTGGCTTCATAGAGTTCGATCAGCTCGAACGTGCGCCCGTGGGCATCGGTGGCAAGCTCCAGTGCGCGACGGTTTTCCCGTGCAACCTCGGCGTACACCGAATCTTTGTCGTGGGTGGCATCCACCAGCAACACGCCGGGGCGGGCGAAGGCGCAGACGCCATCGACGTGGCCGTCAGTCATGTCGCCCGTCACGTAGTCCGGGTCACCCGGCAGCCAGATGGTTTTCTTCACCCCCAGCAGACGGGTGAAGATTTCCTCGATCTCGGCCTTGGTCATGCCGGGGTTGCGATTGGGGTTGAGCAACACCGATTCGGTGGTGATCAGCGTGCCCTCGCCGTCGACATGAATCGCACCGCCTTCGTTGCTCAGCGGGGTGCCAAAGCACGGCACGCCGAGGCGATTGAGTGCGCGGCGCGCCAGGCTTTCGTCGAGGTTATGCAGCGACTTGCCGCCCCAGGCATTGAAGCGCCAGCTCACCCCGCCCAGACCGTGTTGCGGATGGCAGACGAAGCTCGGGCCGGAGTCGCGGCACCAACTGTCGTTCACGGCCAATTCGATCAATTCGATGTTGGGCCCACACAGCGCTTTGGCACTCGCAACGGCCGACGGGTCGACGACCATTTTCACCGGCTCGAACCGGGCGATGGCGTTCGCCACCCGGGCAAAGTCCTCTTGCACCAACGGCAAGGTGACGCCCCAGCCCGACTCCCAAAGCGCCTGGTTGTGTGGCCAGACCATCCAGGTCGCGGCGTGCTTCACCCACTCTGCCGGCATCCACCAGCCACTGTTCTGAAGTTCGTTCTGCTGCATGACAAGCACCCTTGAGTTAAGTCATTGTGTTCAATGAAAATTGCCTTCGCGGTCTTGGCATGCATGCTACGGCCGTAAAACAAGGCCAACAAACGATGGATTTTGTAGAAAAGTGATTAGAGGAACTTATCGATATGCTCAAGCACTGGCCCCCGCTCAACACCCTTCGCGGCTTTGAAGCCGCCGCCCGCCTGGGCAGTTTTCACAAGGCGGCCGACGAGTTGCACCTGACCCAGTCGGCCATCAGCCAGCAGATCCGCACGCTTGAGGCGTACCTTGAGCAGCCGTTGTTTTTTCGCAGTGGACGCAGCGTCAGCCTGACCGATGCCGGTCACGATTTGCTCAGCACCACCCAGGCGTTATTGCAGCAACTGGCGGTCGGCATTCGTCGCCTCGGGCAATACCAGAAACCCAACCAACTGGTGCTCAACACCACGCCGACATTCGCCCGCCATTGGTTGCTGCCGCGTCTGGGGGATTTTCGTCGTCGGCACCCGGAGGTCGACCTGTGGATTTTCAGCACCGATGAAGTCCCGGACATGACCACCCAGACCATCGACCTCGCGGTGCGTGACGACATCAGTTCCCAGGCCGAGTGCAGCTTCAAGGTGTTGCACGCCGACCGCCTGTACCCGGCGTGTCATCCAGACGTGTTGACGGTGCCCGTCGAGCAGCGCACCACCCTTCACGGAGAGCGGGAGATGGACTGGAGTCATTGGGCGGTGGAGGCCGGGATTGATGTCGGGCAGAAGGATCAGGGGCTGAATTTCTCCGACCCCGGCCTGCTGCTGGACGCCGCCTGCGCGGGGCTCGGCATCGCCCTGGTCAGTCAGTTGCTGAGTCGGCCGGCACGTGACAGCGGACTGTTGCAGCCCTTGGTGGAAGACACCATTCGCGGCCCGAACTGGGCCTTGCTGACCCATCGTGACAGCGAGAACAATCCGCTGGCGCGAAGCTTCGTCGAGTGGCTGTTAAGTAACCTGGACGCAACGAGCCAGACGTCTCCCGCACTTGCAATATGAAAGGGGACTCGGCTAATGGCCAGTATCCTCAGCCAAGTCCGTTGATGAAGTTCATATTGAACAACAGAACACTCAGCCTAGTGCTATTGAGAGAAGTCGCTTACAAAAAACTTAATTAGTTCAAAAGAACTTCCAGTGCGCCATGACATTATTCAGGCGCCATTTAAGTGACTTGTATTTCACAAAAACCACTCGCTAATGCCACCGACCGAGACTGCAACAATCATTCAAAAATTCAAACACACCGACGAATGGACTTTAAATATTTAAACCCTTTAAAAACAACAACTTAATATTCTATTACCAACTAAAACAAAATCCCGCCAGAAAAACACAAAACCAAAAAAAGACAGGGATCAGTTATAAAAGTTTCAAACTCATTTAATAAATAATAAATTCCATGTAGCGCTTTAAAACATCTCTCTTCAATGCTAATAATTCCGCCGCTTCCGGGCTTACAGGCGCTCTCCCCCTCACACGAAGTGAATATCAGCATCAACGCTGATCCCCGGCATTAATCAAATTCAATAACACCGGCTTGCTCAAGTTCAATAAAACTTGGGCCTGCATTGTGCTGCGCACTGAAACTGCGCGAGGAAGGCATCATCGCTCGTCATCATTCAAGGATTAAAATCCTTTCGATCTTCGGTACCCGTCCAGAAGCCATCAAGATGGCGCCGTTAGTCAAAGCCCTCGCTGCGGAACCCGGCATTGATTCGCAGATATGCATCACCGGCCAACACCAAAGCATGCTCAAACAGGTGCTGGACCTGTTCGACCTCAAGGCCGATTACACCCTCGATGTCATGACCCCGCAGCAGACGCTCAACTCCCTGACGGCGGCGCTTTACGGGGCGATCGACCCGGTGCTGGAAATGACCTGCCCGGACCGGGTGCTGGTGCACGGCGACACGACCTCGGCCATGGTGGCCGCGATGGCGGCGTTCCATCGACGGATCCCGGTCGGCCATGTGGAAGCCGGGCTGCGAACCGGTGATATCTACAGCCCATGGCCGGAAGAAATGAACCGTCGCTGCATCGACCTGGGGGCGGACATGCTGTTTGCGCCCACCCACGAGTCGCGCCAGAACCTGCTCGACGAACGCCTACAGGGTCGCACCTTCGTCACCGGCAATACGGTGATCGACGCGCTGCAGATGACTGCACGGCGCATTGAGCAGGATGCCGACCTGCGCGCAAGCCTGGACCGGCAGTTTTCGTTCCTGCAGACCGGCCGCAAGGTCCTGTTGGTGACCGGGCATCGTCGGGAAAATTTCGGTGAAGGCTTCCTGGATATCTGCAAGGCCCTGAGTCATCTGGCTCGGCGTTCGGATATCCAGATCGTTTACCCGGTGCACTTGAACCCCAATGTCATGGGCCCGGTCACCGAGCATCTGGGCGATCTGCCCAACGTGCACCTGATCCAGCCGCTGGACTACCTGGCCTTCGTGCGCCTGATGCAACGGGCCCATGTGATCCTCACCGATTCCGGTGGCGTGCAGGAAGAAGCGCCGTCCCTGGGCAAACCGGTGCTGGTCATGCGTGATGTGACCGAGCGCCCGGAAGCTGTGGCGGCGGGCACTGTGCGCCTGGTCGGTACCTCGCCGGGCTCGATCATCGCTGGCGTTAACGCGCTGTTCGATGACGACCTGTTGTGGCGCCGCTGCTCCCAGGCGGCCAACCCTTACGGCGACGGCAAGGCCAGTGCGCGCATCGTCGATGCCCTGATGGGCCGTCCGGTGGACGATTTCATCGTGGCCGGCCAGTCCTTGCCCAAGTTCCTGCAATACCCGTCTGCACAGCCTGCGCCCGAGAAGCATTACCCCGCTTTTACCTCTCGATAAACCAAACCGTTCCTCCCCTTATCAGCTCGAGATCTACCTGAATGAAGTCTTCCGTTGCCATCCATACGGGTGCCCTCAGCGCCCTTGCCTGTGGTGTGAGCCTGCTCGCGCTCATGCCGACCTTTGCCTTGGCCGCGGACAGTCCGCTCACCCAGGCGATCAACCGGCTCAACGCCGACACCCGACAAGAGCGGGAGGTGCGCTTGAGCGATCTGGGGATCGATGCACCGATCATCCTCGGCTCCACCGATGCCCGCCGCGAACTGTATCTGCCGGTGCCGGCAGGTGTTCCGCTGACGGATGCGACGTTGAATTTCGACGCCAGTTACCTCAATGGCGAAGGCGGCCGCAACACGCTGCTGCTGTCGCTGGACGGTTATCCAGTGCGTGCCGAAGGGCTCAGCGAACCCCAGGGTGACGCCAGCGTCACGCTGGGCGTGGACAAAAAAGCGCGGGACAGCGGCTCGCTACGCCTGGGCATCGCCTGGTCGTCGATCGTGTCCCGTGTGCTGTGCGAAGACGAACGCGCCATCGGCAATGTTCTGCGTATCGAACCGGACACCCGCCTGACTTACAGCTATGACGCCAGCCAGTTGCGCGACGTCGGCGCTGCGTGGACGGCCTTGCCTGGCAAACCGGGGATCATGGTCGCGCCCGGCACCTTATCCGCTGAAAGCTACGATTCGGCATGGCGTCTGGGCGTGGCACTGGAGCGGATTGGCAAGCGCAGTCAAATCCTGCCCTTCCCTGCCGTACAAGACAGCGTCGACCTGAGCGGCCTGCGCATTCCGGCCGAACTGCAAGGTATTCCAGCGTTCGCCAGCCTCAACGGCAAAGGTCGACACACCCTGGCGAACCCGGCGGAGATCGGCGCGTTGCTGGTGTTGGGCCAGACGCCGAACGTCCAGGCGGATCTGGCGGTCAACGACCCGCAACTGCTCACAGCGATCAATGCGTCCCTCGACGCGCTGCAGAGCCAAATCCAGGGCTTCGATGCCACGGCGGCCAACGCGTTCACGCAATGGCGTGAGACGCATATCAATGCCGGCCTTGCCGCCAATGGCACTGACAATGTGCGCCTGGCCCTCGTGGGCACGCGCCCGGTTCTGATGATTGCGCCGCATGCCACCGACAAGGCGCTGGCCTTGTTCAGTAGCGCCTGGAACAAACTGGCACGCAGTCGCCAATTGACCGTCAGCGAAGCACAGCTGCCCTTGAGCACCGACGGCCGTGTCGCCCTGTCTCGCCTGGGCGGCAATCCCGGCGCCATCGACGTGCTGGCCAAGTCTGACTGGAGCACGTCATTCCCTCTGGGCAGCGTGGCTTACGACGGTCGCTTGCCGGTGAAGGCTGTGGTCGATGTGTCTGCCGCGCCCGGCGCTTCAGACACTGCGCCGGTGGCCTCGCTGTTTCTCAATGACTACCTGATTGGCGCGCAGCAGCTGGTGGCCAACGGTGAAAAACAACGCATCGAAGCGCGCATCCCGCGTTACGCCGTGGGCGCGACCAACGTGTTGCGCGTGTCGTTCCAGCGCCAGCCCGTGAGTGATCGCTGCCTGGAAACGCCGCAAGCCTTCCCGGTTTCCGTGCTGCCGACCAGCCACATCGTGCTGGAAAAAACCGCGCTGGGTGATGACTTCTCCGGCATGGCCGCGCGCTTTGCCGTGGACACCCAACTCCTGGTGCCTCAGGCCTACCTCGATCATCCGGCGAGCAGCTTGCCGCAGGTGATTTCAGTCGCCGATGCCGCCGGGGTCTCGCCGCTGCGTGCGCAATTGAAGGTCATCACAGATCCGAAAGCCTCGGTCACGCTGGACAAGGCCTTCCTCGCCTTCGAGCTGCCGATCAAAGGCAGCAAGGAGTCCGTGCAGGTCGATGAGCAGGGGCGCCTGCGCATCAATCACAAGGATCAAGTGTTGCTTGACGTGCATCCGCTCAATCACCTTGCCTCGTTGCAAGTGGTCGATGCCGGCGGCCAGCGCGGTATGGTCTATCGCGCATTGGGCAATGACTCGCCACGCTTCGCCAAACAGATTCTGCTGACCCGCGGCGATGTGGCCATCCTCGGCGACAACGGTGCCCTGACCACCTTCGACACTCAGGATCCAAGCGGCAGCCAATTGATCGACAACGAAGAACCCAAGGGCCTCGACGCCTGGCGGACACCGTCGCTGTTGTGGCTGATTCCGGGTGGCATCCTGTTGGTTCTCATCCTGTTGCTGGCTGGCCGTAATGCCCGTCGCAATCGCCAGTAACGGAACCCTTCGATGACGTCGCTTTATTGGCCCTATTGGCTGGCTCACTACTACAGCTTTCTGGAGATCTCGACCATCGTGGTCGCGGTGCTGATCCTGATTTCCAGCCTGGACGACCTGTTCATTGACCTGTGGTACTGGTCGCGCCGCCTGTTTCGCAAGTTCACCGCGGACCGCAAATACCGACCGCTGACCGCCGAGCAGTTGATGGCCCGGGATGAGCAGCCGCTGGCAATCATGGTCCCGGCCTGGCTGGAATATGACGTCATCGCGCCGATGATCGAAAACATGGTGTCGACCCTCGATTACCAGAACTATGTGGTTTTCGTCGGCACCTACATCAACGATCAGCGCACCATTGACGAAGTGGAGCGCATGCGTCGGCGCTACAAGCAGCTGCACCGCGTGGAAGTCCCGCACGCCGGGCCGACCTGCAAGGCCGACTGCCTGAACTGGGTGATCCAGGCGATCTTCCTGCATGAGAAAACCCACGGCATGACCTTCGCCGGCGTCGTGTTGCACGACAGCGAAGACGTGCTGCACCCGATGGAATTGCGCCTGTTCAACTACTTGCTGCCGCGCAAGGACATGATCCAGTTGCCCGTGGTTTCGCTGGAACGCAACTGGTACGAATGGGTGGCCGGCACCTACATGGACGAGTTCGCCGAATGGCACGGCAAGGACCTGGTGGTGCGTGAAAGCATGACCGACACGGTGCCGTCTGCCGGCGTCGGCACCTGTTTTTCCCATCGCGCCCTGCGTGTGCTGGCCGGGGAAACCCAGAACCAGCCGTTCAACACTGACAGCCTCACCGAGGACTACGACGTCGGCGCACGCCTGGCCAAGGTCGGCATGAACGCGATCTTCGTGCGCTTCCCGGTGCAGTTTCGTGTGCTGCGCAAATCCTGGTTTCGCAAGCCTTACGAATCGACGCTGAAGATGCCGTTGTGCGTGCGCGAGTTCTTTCCCGACACCTTCCGCACCGCGTTCCGGCAGAAGGCCCGCTGGACACTGGGCATCGGCCTGCAAGGCTGGGAGCAAATGGGCTGGAACGGTTCGCTGGCCAACCGATATCTGTTGTTCCGTGACCGCAAAGGCGTAGTGACGGCGTTTGTCAGCATCATCGCCTACGTGATTCTGGTGCAGCTGTTGGGCCTGATCATCCTGCGCCAGAGCGGTCTGTGGGACGTGAGTTTCCCCACGCCGTTCGAAACCAACGGCTTCATCAAATACTTGCTGCTGGCCAACGGTGTTGCGCTGGCCTGGCGCATCGCGCATCGCTGTTATTTCACCACCGTGCTGTACGGCTGGCAGCACGGTTTGCTGTCCATCCCGCGCATGGTGGTGGGCAACTTCGTCAACTTCATGGCCGCGTCACGGGCCTGGCGCATGTTCCTGGTTGGCAAGGTCATGAACCGCAAACTGGTGTGGGACAAGACCATGCACGACTTCCCGTCCACCGACCTGGTCGCCGCCGCCCCGCGCAAGCTGGGCAGCGTGTTGCTGTCCTGGCAGGCGATCAACGAAACCGACCTGCAAAGCGCCCTCGCCGAACAGAAAACCCGGCACATGCCATTGGGGCGGATCTTGCTCAGCAATGGCTGGTTGGACGACGAGACACTGGCCGAAGCCATCGCCTTCCAGAATGACCTGCCGCGGGTGTTCGATGTGGCCCACAAGGCGCAGGCGTCGACCCTCACCCTGGACGATGAATTCGCCCTGCGCTGGCGTGTGGTGCCAGTGGGTTTGAATGCCGACGGCCGAGTCCAACTGGCCGTGGCCAGTCCGTTGCCGGCCGAAGGTCTGCAACAAGTCAGCGAGGTACTGGGCAGCGAGCCGGTGCAGCTGATTGCCCGTGAAAGCGAAATCGTTGCGCAGTTGCGCCTGATGAATGTGCGCGAAGGCCAGTCGGTACCAGATGCCCGCGCGCCACTGTTGGGTGACCTGTTGATCGAAATGGGCCTGCTGGATCGCGACGTGTTCAACCGCACCATGTTGCAGTACCGCCCGCAGCGTCACGGACGCATCGGCGACTATCTGGTCGACAGCGGCGTGCTGCCCCGCGCCACCATCGAAAAGGCCGTGGCACGTCAACACAGCCACTACCCTGAGGAACTTCCGGCATGAATCGCCCTTTGCTGACTCTCATGGCCACGGGGCTGAGCCTGATACCTGCGCTGGCTCATGCCGAAACACTGCCATTACCGTTGACCGGTCCAGCCTACGTCACTGCCAACGAGGCCTACAGCGCCTACGAGCGCAAAGACTACGACCTGGCCATCGCCAAGGCCCGCGAAGCGTTGCGTCAGCGCGCCGACATCACCCGTTTGAACAGGCTGATCGTGCTGGCTCAACGGGACAAGGATCTGCGTGATCAACCCAAGCGCTACCCACAGTCACGTCAGGCTCCAGGCTTCGGCGCCGCCGCCCAAGCCTTCAAGGCCTATGATCGCGATGATTTCGGCGCGGCGGCACAAGCGTCACGCAAAGCCATCGCTCAGGCACCCAAACGCATGGATTATCGACTGCTGCTGATCGAGTCGTTGCAGCGTCAACAACATCTTCAAGAAGCGGATCAGGCCACCACTCAGGCATTGGCCGTGTTCCCGGACGACGATACGTTGCTGATGCGCCGCGAAGCGATTCGTCGACAATTGGCCGCACCGCTGGCCGTCGACAGTTATCGCGCCCTGGAGCAAGGCCAGGTGCCGTTGGCCGTGGATAAGGCCCGGAAAGCCGTCGCCTGGGCACCGGAAATCGGCGCCAATCAGCAACTGCTGATCAGCGCCCTGCTCGCAGCCAAGGATTACCGAGGGGCCGAGCTGGCCGCGTCTGGCGCACTGGCTCAGGACGATGGCGAAATCGCGCCGTGGATCCTGCGCAGCTACGCCCTTGATCGTCAGGGTAAAACAGCGGCAGCCGAGGCTGACCTGAATCACGCCCTGTCCATCGATGGCCTGCTGGAAACCGAAACCCGCGACATTCGCTTCTTCGCCGCCGACGCTGCGCTGGCCCATGGCGAGCCTCAGCGGGCGCTTGATCAGCTGCAACCTTTGATCGATGACGAAGGCGGCGAAGTGGCCCGTCGACGCACTGCCGCCCGGATGGCCCTCAGGCAAAAAAACAACGGGTTGAACGCTGTCGCCCAGTTTCCGGCCCCGGCCCTGAACTGTCAGGAAACCGCTTTTGGCCTGGTCTGCGATATCTGGCCGGGCAACCAGCGCGACGGCGGCACCGACAAGGCCGGCCAGGCTTACGCCGCACTCGCCAGCAAGGACCCCGCCTCGGCCGTCGTCCTGGCCAACGAAGCCATTGCCCGTGCGCCGCAGAATCCAGCGTACCGACGGTTGCTCGTCAGCGCCTTGAGTGACCAGAAGCGAGTGCCCGAAGCCATCGCGGCAGCCAGCGAGGGCCTCAAGCTCAGCGGCGATGACGCCCGACTGCTGGCCCAACGCGGTCGTCTGCGCCAGCAATCGGGTGACGACGCTGGGGCTCGCGAAGACTTTACCCAGGCCTTGGCGCTGGGGAGCCTGCCTGCCTATGAAGAAGCAAGTCTGTACAGCGCCATCGGCCAGCGCCGAACCGCGCGCGAACGGCTGCAACAAGCGCGGGACACGGGTGAACTGGAATCGATGAGCGACCTGCAGATCGCATACTTATCGGTCCAGGCCGGCGACGATGACGGTGCCCACGCATCGTTCCGCAAGGCCGATGCCGAGACGCGACTGACGCCGACAGCCACTCAGGACGCGGCCTATAACGCGATGCGGGTCAATGATGACGAACAAGCCGTCAGCTACTTCAAGCGCGTCATCGACGCAAACAATGCCGGTGAACCGGACCTGTCCCCGCAGCAGCTGTTCGACACCCGTCGCACCGTGGCCGATGTGTCGCGCACCTGGGGTTTGACCAACACCACCAGTTACCGCGGCAACAGCACCAGCAGCGGCCTGAGCTCAGCGCCGAGCGGCGGCAATAGCAGCAATGACAGCCTGCAGAACAGCACCGAATTGTCCTGGCGCCCGTTGGGCTATCGCAATGCACGCTTTGTCGAACTCTACGGACGCGTCACCGACACGCTGTGGAGCAAGAACAGCGATTCGGACACTGGTTTCGATGCGCTGCAAGGCGCGGTGGGTGTACGGGTCAAACCCTTTACGTCACTGAACGTGATGGCCGCCGTCGAGCGCACATTCCCCTTGGGATCGTCGGACGTCGACGGTGACTGGCTGCTGCGTCTGGGCTATGGCGCAAGCGTCGGGACCGATCTGCGGGTCGATGCCTCCAGCTGGTGGACTTCGCAGTTGTTCGCTGAAGCCGGACATTACGTCAACGACTCGCGGGACTATTTCAACAGCGAATGGCAGGTCGGCCGCAGCTATGCCATCGGTGGCGCGGGCTCACGCTGGGTGACATTCCCCCATGTGGTGGCCGCGTTCGATTACGACTCGAAGATGAACAGTGGCACCGACTCCGATGGCAAATCGGACTCATCGTCCGGCAAGGCCGGTGGCATCGGTGTCGGCAACAACGTGCGCTACTGGTTCCGCGAAGATGCGTACAACGCGCCCCGCTCCTATCTCGACTTCTCCCTGCAGTACCGCGTCAAGGTGCTGGGCGATGATCGCGCTCAAGGTGTCTTCGGTCGCCTGACTTATTCCTATTGAGGACTTGCATGAAGATTCGATTCTGTTTGTGGTTGGGACTTGGCCTGATCCCGATGGGGGCAAACGCCGCCCCTGAAATTGCCCAGTTGTACGCGCCAAAACTGCCGGAGGGTTCGGCCTGGGTGCGGGTGGTCAACCCCTCCGACACTGCCATGCAGGTCCAGGTGGGCCAGGGCGCGAGTTTCGCCCTTTCGACCCAGGCGACGGTGGCCAGTCCTTTTCAGGTCGTGGACTCGCGACAACCGCTGCAAGTGACCGTCAACGGTCGCGAGATAAAGGGCCTGAGCGCACCGAAAAGTGCGTGGGTCACGCTGATTCTCGACAGTGACCCGGCGCGGGCACCCCGCCTGGTCATCGACCCGCCGCTGCGCGGCAAAGACTTGCGTGCCGAACTCAACCTCTACAACCTGGCCAGCGGTTGCGAAAAGGCCGGGGTGAAACTGGCTAACCATGCCCCGGTGTTCAATCAAGTGCCGTTCAACGGTCAGGCCCAGCGCACGATTAACCCGGTGCAAGCAACGCTGGTTGCCAATTGCGAGCAGAACATCAGCCTGCCGTTCAAGCTGGCGCCCTTCAAGGCCGGCGATCGTTACAGCCTGTTCCTGGTCGGCTCCCGGCAGGCTCCACGCCTGATCGGCCTTGTCGACCAGACCGCGCCATGACCCTTCAATGGAAATCTCGCTGGCCGGTTTCCGCCCTGATCGCCGGTGTCTTGTTGAGCCTGTCGGGCACCGGCGTTGAAGCGGCCTCGGCGGTCATTACCGGCGAAGGTGGCTGGCTGTTCCCGGCCTGGGAAAGCCTGAGCAAGGTCGATAACCCCGGCACGACTCGCAACATTGCGCTGGTGAAACAACTCCAGCAGAACCTTGCGCGGGAACACATCAGTCTGGTCGTATTGGTAGTGCCGATGAAAGCGCCGTTTTATGCCTCGCGCCTGCCCGCCAATCAGCCCTTGAGCCCGGCCGTGATGCAGCGCTACGACCACATACAGAGCGAGCTGACTCAGGCAGGCCTGACCACGCTGAACATCAAGCCCGTCCTGCAACGCACTGAACACGGCAAACAGACCGCGTTTTATCGCGCCGACTACCACTGGACCGCCTGGAGCGCGGAAAACACCGCCGACGCCACGGCGCAACTGATTACCGAGCGTTACCGCCTGCAAGGCGAACCCGGCGGTGGCGCGGCACTGGGCGAGTGGTTCGACCGACGCGCGTTCGGCGATCTGGCGAGCAATTTCCTGCCGGCGATCAAACGTAAATCGATTGGTCGCGACATCTACACCGTTCGCCATCAGGCCCAGAACGACTTGCTGATCGATGATGCACCGGCACCGGTTCAGGTGATCGGCAACAGCTTTGTCCAACCTTACCTGGGCTTTACGCAAAAGCTTTCCAATGCCCTGGACCGTCCCGTCGCGCTGACCTGGAATCCTGGCGATGTCGGCCCATGGGCTACGCTGCTGCAATACCTCTGCGGATTTCGCCCAACACAAACCGCAAGTGATCGTCTGGCAATTCAACGAGGGCCAGTTCCACCTCGGCCCCGATGCCGCAGCTAACTGGAACGCCAAAGGCGTCACCTCGCTGAGCCAATGGCATCAGCGCATCAATAAGGCGCTTCCGTGAACATTCTTGGTTACACCGCCAGTCGCGCGACCATTGCGGGTCTGTTGTTTGCCGCCATTCTCGGCACCGGGACCGGCGTGCTCTACGTGACGGACAAAAAGGCCCAGACCCCAGGGATCGTCGGCATCGTCTGGCAGCCGGACAACAAGACCGTCGGCATCAATGGCCACTGGGAAAAGCTGGGGGCCCGCGAGCTGCTGGTGCAATGGACTGTCGTCGACGATCAGGCATTCGTTGCCAGTTCCGGCCTGCCCAGCGTGCCGGTTCTGCCCGATTGGGCACGCATTGCCAAGGCCCCTTGGGCGCAAGACGTCATCCTCGGACTGGCCGGCTATTTCAGCGAAAACCGCTCACGGGACAACATCGAGCAACTGGCGGCAGTCTCGGCACGCATCGCCAAATTGCCGACGCCCTTGCACGTCACCGGCTGGTACTTCCCCGCCGAAGTCGACCCCAGCTGGACCCGCGCCAAAGAACTGCCCGCCCTGCTGGCCAAGCTGCCACGACCGTTATGGATCAGCGTGTATGACGGTGCGAACATCGGCCCTGTCGCCACGGCAGAATGGCTCAAGCAGTGGCTGCCGAATGACATTGGCGTGTTCTTCCAGGACGGCGTCGGTGTCTACGCCCGCACCGCACCGGTCGCCAGGACCTACGCCGACGCGTTGCGCGAGCGCCTGGGCAAAGACCGGGTGCGCATCATCGTCGAAGCCTTCCGCCCCAACTTCGGCGGCGGATTTCGCTCCGCCACCGCCGCCGAGCTCAAGCCGCAATTGGCGGCCTATGACGGTTATCCGCTGTACCTGTTCGACGGACCGCACTACGTGACGCCTGAGCTGGTGGAGCAACTGGCGCGATAACGTAGATCATCAGCGTCAGGTCGGATTAACCCTTGACCGCCGCTTCGATCGCCGCGACATCGATTTTCCCCATCTGCATCATCGAGTTGAACGCGCGCTTGGCCGCTGCTTGATCAGGATTATTGATGGCATCCGTCAGGACGCGGGGCGTGATCTGCCACGACAGTCCCCATTTGTCCTGGCACCAGCCACAGACGTTTTCCTGGCCGCCGTTTCCGACAATCGCGCTCCACAAGCGGTCGGTTTCGGCCTGGTCGTCAGTCGCCACCTGGAACGAGAACGCCTCGTTGTGCTTGACCCCCGAGCCCCCGTTCAGACCGAGACACGGAATGCCCATCACCGTGAATTCGACCGTCAATACATCGCCCTGCTTGCCCGCAGGATAGTCGCCAGGCGCGCGAAGGATGGTGCCCACCGCGCTGTCGGGAAACGTCTTGGCGTAGAACGTTGCGGCCTCCAGCGCGGCGCCGTCGTACCAGAGGCAAATCGTGTTTTTGCTGACCATTCTGGTTCTCCATCAATGGGGAATGAATGGTCATTCTAGCTGAGCGACCAGATGGACCACGAAGAGGGCCATGCCCCTTGTCGGCAGATCAATGCTGTGACGAGGTCCAGCGTGCTGATTACTGGAAACTCGGCTCGGCGCAAACCGCTGATGTGGCGCGAAGTGTCCGCAGCCCCAACAGCACGATCACCACCATGACCAGCCCCGCGCCGATGGCGACGCCGAACCCTGCCCGTGCGCCATAGGCGTCGATGACCAGCCCCGCGAGTACGCCACCGAGCGCCACGCCGATGCTGATGCCCGTCGTCATCCACGTCAGGCCTTCGGTGATCCTGGACGGTGGAACGATGATCGTACCAAGGTTCATCACGACGACCATCGTTGGTGCGAATGACATGCCTGCCACAAACAGCATCCCGGAAAGGATGTAGACGTCCGGCGAGAAAATGGGCAAGACGGCTGTAACTGCCGTGATCAGAACGCCAACGAAGAACTGCTTTTCAATCGACAAGGAGACCCTCAACGCGCCGAACGTCAGGCCCGCGATCATTGAGCCGAACGCATAGGCTGCGAGGATGAAGCTGGCGGACGCTGGCCAGTCTTGTGCGTTGGCGAAGGCCACCACCGCCACATCGATTGATCCGCCAATCACCCCCATCGCCAGGAGTGCCAGAACGATGGTGCGAACGCCGGGAATCAGCAAGGTAGAGCCGGTGCTCTTCCTGACGCCCACGACGACCTTAGGTTCTGTCTGCTTTTGCAGAAGAAAAGCGCTCACGCCGATGACCAGCAGCAAGACCGCGACAAGCGGTCCGGCTTCGGCAAAAAAACTGACGCTCAGACCGATGGCCAGGGGTGGACCGATAATGAAAGCGAGCTCAGTCAGCACCGTGTCCAGGGAGAAAGCCGTGTGCAACTGCGGCTTGCCACGGAAAAGCTGTGTCCAGCGTGCTCTTATCATCGCGGGCATGCTGGGCATCGTGCCCGCCAGTGCCGCAAGAATAAACAACAGCGGGGTCGGCGCCCTCATAGAGACGGCAACGATCAGCGCCAGCAACATGCCAATGCTGAAGGTGGTGACTAAGGGCAGCACCCGACTCTGCCCCCGCTGATCGACGAGTTTCGACACCTGCGGGCCGATCAGCGCATTTGCCAGGGTAAAGGTACCGGCGACCGAGCCAGCCAGCCAATAAAGTCCCGTCTGCTGCACCAACATGGTAATGATGCCGATGCCGATCATTGCCTGTGGCAGACGGGCAATGGAACTCGCGATCACCAACCCCATGACGCCCGGGGTGGTGAGCAGTTCGCGGTAGGGATTTGCCATGATTTATCCTTTTTATAATGCTTCGCCGATGGGTACCCCGCTGCACGCCCGCAAACTGTTGCGGGCGGTTTATCGGCGACTCAATGGCACATGTGGACCAGCAAGCGAGGCAGATGAGCGTTACGCTCGAGCGCTTACAAAAGCGCCCGGCTGAAGGCTTCAGCCAGGTGTTTCCGATGACTGATGTCCTCCATCATGGACACATGCGTGCCTGGAATAGAAACCGAACTTATCGCCAGATCCGGCAATAATTCTCTCCAGCCGCCAACCATATCCACCTGCGGCAGACGAGCACGCTCACGGTCAGCCGCGTAGGTGACGCCCTGCTCGCCAATCAACTGGTAGAACGCCTTCGGCGAGCGGGTAATGGCATGCGGGACCAGCACCGGGGTGCCGCCATAACGAAGGGCGCCCCATCGGGCGGTTATCCAGTTCGATTATGAGTGTGAAAAATCATGGTTTCGTGAGTTTTTGTAGGTGCCTTCCTACCTATAGATCGTCATGGTACGCACGTCACCTTGCTGAGGGTGGGTCCGAGCGTTTGATCGAAAGCCGCACTGCGTCAATGCAGGGTGCCCTACTGCGGCTGAAAGGTCTGAAGATACGCCAACAGGTTTTCAATCTTCTCCGGATCGCTGAGCCCCCAGAAAATCATCCGGGTACCGGGCACTACTTCCTTTGGATCTTCGAGGTACGCGATCAGGGTCTCGCGGGTCCAGACAATGCCGGCCGATTTCATGGCGTCGGAGTATTGATAATCCGTCGTGCTACCTGACGGGCGTCCAAAAATGCCATTGAGTTGCGGCCCGAACGAACCCCGCGCCGACTTCCCCACTTGATGGCAGCCGCCGCATATCCGTTTAAACAGTGTCGCGCCGGCTTCAGCATCGCCGGCCGCCTGGACTTGCGCGCCGAACACCCCCGCAATAAGCACCATGAGGGCTGCGGCTTTATTCATGTCCTGCTCCAAATCATTTGTGGCCAAGCGCACGTAAATCAGCTCGCACCCGGTTGAACCTACTTCCAATAAGCCGCCGGCAGACGGGTGGAATAACGACCCCGCTATCCGCTGACAGCGGCAAGCGCAGACTCTATCCTGTGCAACCCTGCGATTCCACCGGAGATGCCCTGTGCCACCCTTGACCGCCCGCGAGGTTTACCAGCAGTTGCGCGACGCCGCGCTGGAACTCCGGCCGCTATCGCGCCTCGCCAGACAACCCGAGCCCGGCCACGTGCACGTCGATATCGAAGGCTGGCGCCTGAGCCTCGGTGTCGACGGCGCCCGCCTGCTGCATTGCCAACGTTGCCAGGCCCCGGACGGCCGCGAGGGTGAACTCGACCGCTGGCAACGTTACGGCACCGACCCGGTCAGTTTGCTCAGCACCTGGGAGTTGGCGCAGATCGAGCGTTTGCTGTGCCTTCAGCGCCAGCCTTAGAGATCAACGATCACCGTCCCGGCAATGCTCTCGGCGAATTCGACTCCGAACAGACGACCCGGTGTCTCGAACCCGGAACGCCGCTCACCGGCCAACACGCGTCGCGCCGCTTCCACCGCGGCCAACGGTGTGTAGGAGTAGCCGTTGATAGTCTCAATCACCGACCGCGCAACCTGCCCATCTGCCCCCGTCACCTCAGCAACCGCATAGGCCCGATGCGACAGGCGCTCTTGCTCGCTGGGGCCATCGGGAAGTCGGGACAAGTCGCCCTCGGGGAATGCGTCACCGCTGATGTGCACGAACATCGCGATGTTGGGGATACCCGTCGAGCGCCCACCCGTGACCAGATCACCGAACGACAGCGGCGCGCAGAGCACAGGCCCGGCGCCGAAGTCGAAGTGACGCGGTTGCGCATCCGGCGCAGGAACGAGTACGCCGTCGACCCGCGCCATCAATCCTGCACCGATGATCTCGCCAACGCTATTGGCCGATCCACGGGACATGGAGCCTGCAACCTGCAGCGCGATCCGTAGCGATTGCGGATGTTCGACACGACGGGCAACGTGCAGGGCGAGGCAGTCCGTGGGGACAACGTCCCAGCCGACGCCTGGCAATAGCATCACACCGGCATCCTCGCCCAACCGCTCCGCCAGCCGGTAAACGTTGATTTCGGCAGTGATGTCGAGATAGTCGACCCCGGCCTCGATGCAGGCCCGCATCAACGGCTCTGCAGTCATCACAAAAGGACCGGCGCAGTTCAACAAGACCGTGACGCCGCTCAGCGCTTGCGCCGTTTGAGCGTCGGCCGTGAAGGTGCGATAAGGCACGCTCAGCTGCCGGGCAAGCGCAGCCACGCTTGTCGCGTCACGTCCAGCGACTTCGAAGTCCAGCCCGGCTGCCTTCGCCTGTGCCGCGACCATTCGGCCGGTGTACCCGGTTGCGCCATAAATCAGAAGTTTGCTCATTGTGGGTGCTGCCAGTTTTTATAGACGAATTCGAGGCTGTAGCCATCCGGGTCCAGGACGTTAGCCGCGTAATAATTCGGGTCGTAATGCAACCGTGCGCCGGGAGCGCCGTTATTGGTAGCGCCTGCTTTCATCGCAGCGGCATAGGCCGCATCGACCTCGCCCCTGCTGTTCGCAACGAACCCGACATGCGCAGCCCGCCCCTCCACCACCCCTTCACGCAGCCAGAAAAACACCCGGCCTTGCGCACCGAAACCCTTGAGGTCCGGGTGGCCCGGTGGGCCATCCTTGCCGTCGAAATCGAGCGAGTGAGTGATGCCGAGCGGTGAGAGCGCCGCGGTATAGAAATTGACGGAACGTTGGGTGTCGCTGACTGAGATAAACACATGATCAAGCATGGAATGCGCCTCGCTGGTTCAGATGATGTAACCGCCGGAAACCTCAATGGATTGCGCGTTGATCCAGGCACTTTCTTCGGACAGCAACGTGGCGATCACTCGACCGACGTCGTCCGGTTCGCCGATGCGACCGAGCGCCGTTTGCGAGGCCAGCAGCGTCTCGAATTCTTCGCTCAAGCCGCCGCCCAGTTCGGTGCGAATGGCGCCGGGCGAGACGGCATTGGCACGGATGCGTCGCTCACCAAACTCCTTGGCCATGTAGCGGGTCAGTACTTCCAGTCCGCCCTTGAAAGCGGCATAAGGCGCCACGCCTGGGGTGACCACCCGTGTCGTCGCGCTGGTCAGGTTGACGATGCTTGCGCCCTCCTCCATCAGCGGCAGCAAGGCCTGGGTCAGGAAGAACGGGCCCTTGAGGTGAACGTTCATGAGGTCGTCGAACTGCGCCTCGGTGACCGCCTCAAGCGGATTGAACAGACCGTGGCCGGCATTGTTGACCAGACCACCCAAGGTGGTGGTTTGCCAGTTCGATTGCAGCGCCTGTCGTACCGCATCGACGAACACGCCGAAGCTTCCGGCATGGCAGACATCCAGTTCAAGGGCGACGGCATGACCACCTTCGGACTTGATGCGCTGAACCACCGAATCCGCCGCTTGCACGTTGCTCTTGTAGGTCAGGATGACGCCCATTCCACGCCGGGCACAGTGCACTGCGGCGCTGGCACCAATGCCTCGACTGCCGCCGGTAATGACGATAACGCTCATGGCTTGCTCCACTGTCAATCAGATGAGCAACCACGGTAACCATAGACCCTCGGGCGAGCGCAGCCGTTACTACTCCAATCCTGCCTGTTTCTGCTTTTCGCTTGCGCCGTGCGTCCCCCTGCGGTCAGATGTCTCCCCATGGAAAACCAACTGCATGAACTCAGAACCCTTGCCGCCAGGGCCGAAAACAGGCGTACAGAGACGGGCATTCCGCGCGTGGCCATGGTCCAGGGTGCGATTCCCGAACATCAGTTGGCCGCTGTCTATGAGCCGATGATCAACCTGATCCTGCAAGGCAGTAAGACCATCACCGTCGGTGATCGCACACTGAGGTATGACCCGGCGACCTATTTCGTGATGTCGATTGAACTGCCGGCGGTCGGCAGTGTGCACCCGGCCACGTCCGGCGAGCCGTACCTCGCCGTCGCCTTGACGCTGGACCCTGCCGTACTGGCAACGTTACTGACAGACCTGCCAAAACCTGTCGCACCGTCAGAACAGGAGGCCGGCTTTTCAGTGGCCGCAGTCACACCCGAGCTGATGGACGCCTGGGTGCGCATGTTGCGATTGATGGACCGGCCGGCGGACATCGCGGCCCTGAGCCCGGTGTACGAGCGGGAGATTCTCTATCGGGTTTTGCAAGGACCGCACGGCTGGATGTTGCGCGAGATTGCCGCGCCCGATACGGCCATGGCCCGTGTCAGCCTCGCGATCCAGTGGATTCGCCGCGCCTTCGCCGAGCCGCTGCGGGTCGAGGACATGGCCCGCACAGCGTCGATGAGCGTGTCAGCGTTCCACCGCCATTTCAAAGCCGTCACCACGCTCAGCCCCTTGCAGTATCAAAAACGCGTGCGGCTGCTTCAGGCGCGGACTTTGTTGGTGGCGAACGCTAAAAGCGTCACCAGCGCCGCGTTCGATGTCGGCTATGAAAGCGCTACCCAATTCAGCCGGGACTACGCCCGCGTCTTCGGTTTGCCTCCGGCCCGAGATGCCGCGCGGATTCTCGCGCAACTGCGCGGACGTGCCGACTGAGGGCGCTTCGGTCCGACTGACTCGTTTCTTGTCATCGCGTTGGCGAATGCGTGTACCGATCGATGCCATGAAAGCGCCGCCACTGGCCCCCACCCGACCATTGCGCATACCATGCTGCGACTTCAAACCGTCAGGTGTCTTCCATGATCAAAGCCAGCTTGCGAAGCCACCTGACACTCTGGTTTGCCGGTCTGTCGTTGCTCACGCTGGTGAGTGTGGGTTTCTACGTGGGCCACATTGCCACCGAGCAAATGAAGCAGGCCAGCGGCAATGCGTTGTTGAGTACGGCAAGGTCGGCGGCCGAGCTATTGGGCGCACAACTGCATGAGCGTCAGCTCGAAGTGTCTCTGCTCAGTCGAGCGCCGTTATTCAAGCACGGCGACCTGGGCGATCCGGATATCTTGTCGTCGATGGAGCTGCGTTCGCAATCCCGCGCCGAGTACGCCTGGATGGGCGTGGCTGACGCCAACGGGCGTGTACGGCAAGCCGTGAACGGTCTTCTGGTCAATCAATCGGTGAAAGAGCGCCCCTGGT
Source organism: Pseudomonas sp. SJZ077 (assembly GCF_007993905.1). NCBI lineage: Bacteria > Pseudomonadati > Pseudomonadota > Gammaproteobacteria > Pseudomonadales > Pseudomonadaceae > Pseudomonas > Pseudomonas sp. SJZ077. The sequence continues at coordinate 23,133 of NZ_VIUJ01000032.1, read as the reverse complement.
TCCAGGCCGGGTTGCGCGGTGCTTATACCGGCGATCCTCATGAAGCGGTCCTGCTGGCCAAACTGCTGCCCGGAACCGCCAGTGGCGAGCCTTTGCGCTTCATCGATTTCGCCGCGCCGATCCGCAATGCCGAGGGCCAGGTGATCGGTGTGCTGGGCGCCCATGCCCATTGGAGCTGGGCGACGCGGATTGTCGACGCGGCCGTGCTGCGCAAGGACATGACGCCCGAGGTGGAGGCGCTGATCGTCGACCACGACGGCAAAGTGCTCTATCCGGAAGCGCTCATGGGGCAACGTGTGGCGAACATGCCGGTCGCCCGGGAAAACCATTCCGATACCGCCGGCTGGTCAGTCGGCGACGGTTACCTGACCAGCGTGGTCGCGGTCCCCACGCCCTCGAGCACGGGCCTGACGTGGTACATCGCGGTCCGCCAGCCACTGGATATCGCGCTTCAACCCGCACGTATCCTGTTTTACAAATTGTTGGTGTTGGGGGTCATTGCCGCCATCGTGTTTGCTCTGGTGGCGTACTACCTGGCGCTGTACCTCAGCCGCCCGATCGAACAGCTGGCAAAGTCAGCCAAACGGGTACAAAACCAACAACCGGGTGTGACGTTTCCGCGGGACCATTCGGTGCGAGAAATTGCCCAGCTGGGCCAATCCCTCCAGGGCATGACGGAGTCTTTGCTCGGCAAGGAGCGCGAGTTGCAGGAAGCCAATGCGTCGCTGGAAGCCACGGTCGCGCAACGCACCGCCGCCCTCACCCAGGCCAACGCCGATCTGTTGAAACTGGCCACCCACGACGCACTGACCGGCGTGTACAACCGGCGCCGATTCGACGAGAAACTGAATGAGTGCAACCTGCTGTTTCAACGCACCGGACGGCCCTTTGCGTTGCTGTTCATCGACGCCGACCACTTCAAGCAAATCAATGACACCCACGGCCACGCGATCGGCGATGAGGTGCTGCACCAACTCGCCCGGCTGATCCAGGACAACACCCGCGCCACTGACTTCGTGGCCCGTTACGGTGGCGAGGAGTTTGCGGTGCTGTTACCGGAAGTCGAGGAACCCGAGAGCCCCGAGGTCGTTGCCGAGAAGATTCGCGCCGCGATTGCCGCAGCCATTTTTGCTACGGTCGGGCACGTCACCGTCAGCATCGGCATTGGCCTGGCCGAGATATCAGACAGCAATACCACCGCGCTGATCAAACGTGCCGATCAACAGCTCTATCAGGCGAAGTGGTCGGGAAGGAATCGGGTGGCTCCGCAGGCTCGCGTGACCTAGCGCCACTGACCTCCAGCTTCCACTGATGTAAACCCGGTTAAACCGCAAGGCTATTTACTTAAGAACATCTTCAGCTGAGCGACAACCTGTGGCGAGGGGACTTATCCCCTCGCCACAATTGCGCATCCGCAATCAAGACCGGGTATTGGGCTTACTGAACGTTTTTCAGCTTGACCACATCACCGGAGATCTTGGTGGTGTAGCCGGTCAGGACCCACGCCCAGAACCAGTTTTCCTGCACCTGGGTGTTGATCATCGCGTCACCGCCCTTGGCTTTGATCGCCGCGTTCTGAGCGCGAACAAAACGGTTGTTCTGCTGGATCGGGATCACGCCGAACAGCAGCAGGCCCGTGGCGCTCGCTTCACTGTGGCCCAGGACGGTGTATTGACTGCTTTCATAATGCTGGGTGTTCATCGGCGTGCCGGTGCAACCCGCCAGAACCAGACCGAACAGGGCTACTGCGACAACTTTACTAACGTACTTCACTGAAAAAGCTCCATGAGATATTGCCCGGGATCCATCTCTCGGGCGGCGCACACTCTAACGGATGAGGTGGCCAATTGGTATCAGCTAAAGCAGGTGATTGGCCGCCCCTTGGTTGGCGGCGGCTATTGTTCGAGAGAGTGAAGCGTCGCGTCTCAGCTCTGAGTTATCGCAGCCGGTGAACGCGCAGATGAAACAGGCTCGGGAGCAGTCTCGTCGTCCAGCTTGATAAACATCGCCAGCAACGGCCCCATCAGCACCACGGCGATGGAAGCGCCGAACGCCACGGCCCAGTTGTTCCCCGTGATGTCCAGCAACCAGCCGATCACCACCGGTGACACGGCGCCCGCCAGGGCCATGCCGGTGAAGGTGCACGCGCTGGAAGTCGCCGAATGTTCGTGGGACACCTCGGTGCCAATGACCCAGAGCGGCGAGTCGGCCAGTTCCGAGCAGAAGAACGAGAAGCTCAGGCCGCAGGCGCAGATGATCAGGTCGTGGGTGAACATCAGCGGAATCAAGCCGATGATCGAGGCCAGGAAGCCAAAGATGATCAAGTCACGGCGTGAGCGCAGACGGTTGCCGGTGACTTTGAAGCGCCAGTCCGAGAGCATGCCGCCGACCGCGGTGCCGACGGTCCCGCCGAGCAGCACAAAGGTCGAAAACAACGCGGTGTGGGTCAGGTCCATGCCGTAGCGCTGGGTGAAGAACGATGGAATCCAGTTGAGGAAAAACCACAGCACCCAACCGTGACAGAAACAAGTGGCAGCGGCCGGCCACACTTTGCGCAGCATCTGCGGCCAATTCACCGGTTTGGCCGCCACGGGTGGTAGCGGCACAGCGGCGGTTTCGAGCAGTTTCTTCGATTCGCTCAGGCTGAAATACATGACGAACATGTAGATCAACGTCACCACGCCGAGAATGACGAAGGTCAGTCGCCACGAAAACTGAATGATCATGAACGTCACGATCAACGGCGCCAGTGCATTGGCCAGGCGTCCCGACGCATGCATCATGCCCTGGGCTGTGCCGCGTTGGGTGATAGGGATGGCGCGGGCAATCATGCGCGCCGCTGTCGGGTAGATCGGCGCTTCGCCGATACCGACCACGAAACGTGCAATCACCAAGACCACCAGACCACTGACCAGCCCTGTGGCAATGGTCGCGGCCGACCAGATTATGCCGTACAGCAACATAGCCTTGCGCGAGCCGATACGGTCACTGAACCAGCCGCCGGGAATCATGAAGCAGCTGTAGGCGATGGCGAAGGCTGAAAACATCATGCCCAGGTTGGTGTTGCTGAAACCCAGCTCCTTGCTGATCGTCGGGGCGGCGACGGCCAGGTTGGTGCGGTCCACGTACATGATGAACGCCATGATGCAAAGCAACACGAACGTCAGCGTTGCCCTGCGTTTTTGCGCGAGCGTAGTCGGAATCATTTTTTCCACCTTTTTTATAGTTCTAGTGGGCAGGCGGTCATCCCGGACCGCCTGTCATTGCGTTACTTGAAGAAGCCGTGCAACACCTCGTAGGTCTCGTCCGGGCATTCTTCCTGCAGGTAGTGGCCTGAGGGCACGGTGGCGGTCTGCACGATGTTGGTGGCGTAGCGGCTCCAGATTTCCGCGGCGTTATGGTTGCGCCCGACGCCACCCTTTTCGCCCCAGAGAATCAGTGCCGGATTGTCGATCCGCCGGCCCGCGTCGAAATCGGCGGTGTCCATGTCCAGGTCGATGCCGAAGGTGGCGCGATAGTCTTCGCACATAGCGTGGGTGGTGGCCGGATTCTTGATGCAGCGGATGTAATCGGCCAGCGCTTCGGGCCCAAAGAAACTGGTGCCCTGATCGGTCTTCGACAGCTTGCGGCGGATGAAGAACTCAGGATCGGCGTCCATCATTCGCTCTGGCGTCGGGGCGTCCTGGGTCATGAAGAACCAGTGCCAGGAAAACTTGCCCCACTGGCGTGTCACGTTATTCAACAAATAATGCTGCGGCAGCATGTCGACGAAACCGGCCTTGAGCACCTTGTCGCCGTGATCCAGGCACATGCGATGCAGGACCCGCGCGCCACGGTCGTGACCGGCGGCGTAGAACTGCTCGAAACCCAGCGATTGCATGACTTCAACCTGGTCCTGGGCCATGGCACGGAAGGAATAGGCCGAATGATCGCCACCGCCCTCGGGCTTGGAGCTGTCGCCGTAACCGCGCAAGTCGGTGCAGACCACGGTGAAATCCCTGGCCAGGCGCGGCGCGATCTTGTGCCAGGACAGGTGATTGAACGGGTTGCCGTGCATCAGCAGCAACGGTGGGCCTTCGCCGCCCACGACGGTGACAATCTCGGCACCGCTGGTTTTGGTAATGGTCTTGGTGAAATGCTCGAACATGGTGTCAGCCTCGATTTTCTTCTCGATCACTTGGCGGGTGTTTAGCGCTTGGATTTACGCGCGGCAGCGTTGTCAGCGGCGACCCGGAACGCAGCCGCCATCGCGCCGACGTCTGCAATGCCTTTACCGACGATGTCATAAGCCACGCCGTGTGCCGGAGTTGCGTAAACAGTCTTCAGGCCGCCGGTCAGGGTCACGCCGGACGAGAAGCCCAGCAGCTTGGTCGCGATCTGGCCCTGGTCGTGATACATGATCACCACTGCGTCGAAATCACCGTTGCGCGCCTTGATAAACACCGTGTCCGATGGGAACGGCCCCTCGCAGGCCAGGCCTTTGAGGCGCAAGGCTTCGAGCGTCGGGCGGATGATCGTGATCTCTTCATCACCAAACAGGCCGTTCTCGCCGCCATGGGGATTGAGTGCCGCGACGCCGATACGCGGCGCGTTGTTGCCCAGCGCTCGCAACGTGTCATGGGCCAGTTGCAGCGCCCCTTCGATGCGGTCCGGTTGCACCATGTCGACGGCTTTGCGCAGCGCTACATGGGAGGTCACGCGGAAGGTCGAAAACTGCGGGATGATGTTCACTTCGCCGAAGTAACCGACGTGTTCGGTCCAGGCGGCAAACATCTGGTGTTCGTCGTGGTACTTCCAGCCACCGCGATGCAGCCCGGCCTTGTTGAGCGGCGCGAAGCAAATGCCATCGAGCTCACCGGCCAGGGCCATGTCGGTCATGATCTTGAGGGTTTCGCCGGTCAGACGACCCGACTCCGCGTTGACCAGACCGCGCTCATACAACGCAGGATCCACGTTATGTAAATCGATCAAGGGCACGGCGGCCTGGGAATGGTCGGCCTCGCGCAGGTGCACAATCTTCTGGTAAGGAATGCGCTGCCCGGCGTCACGCATGCCGAGCTCGAGCACTCGCTCGTCACCAATGATCACCACATCCGCCCGCTCACGTGCTTCAGGCGTCGACAACAGCTTGACGACCAACTCAGGGCCAATGCCGGTGACATCGCCCAGCATAAGTCCAATCAGGGGTTTCATCAGTTCTTCTCCAGTCCAGGCAAGGTGTGTCTTTTATTGTTATGGGCAGCGCCGATGGCGGAACGCAGGCCAGAAGTCCGGTGCAACCACTGAGGCCCATCCTAGGCCGACGGGCCGGGCCTTCAAGGTGCAAAACGTGGGGTGGGGGTTCACAGAATGTGGTTTGAGAGGGGTGTAGCCGGAGGTGGTGAAGCGAGGTATTCGGGCGGTACCTACGGATACCGACGAAGTGCCCTACAAGAGCTGGAGAAGCAAACGAGCACGCGCAATGGGATCATGATGAATAACCCCACCTCCCTTGCTCTCATTTCGCCGTTTTGGCACCCGCGGTTTTTCGCGAACTGTTGAGGACGACGGCGGCAACGATCAACGCCTTCAACGCACTCTCATCAATCTCATCGCCTTCATGCACATCAATCGCCCGTCGGGTATTGCCTTCAAGACTGGCATTGAAAAGTCCCGAAGGATCCTCCAGAAAAGCGCCCTTGGCGAAGGTCATCTTCACGGCGTTCTTGTACGTCTCGCCGGTGCAGATGATGCCCGCGTGTGACCACACCGGAACGCCCCGCCATTTCCATTCCTCGACCACATCGGGGTCGGCGTGCTGGATGATCGTTCGAATCCTGGCGAGCGTTTCGCCCCGCCAGTCACTCAGCTCTTTGATTCTCGCGTCTATCAGCGCAGAGGCGCCTTCGTCCTCTCCGTCCTTTGCACTGATGGTTTCCTTCGTCATGGGGTTACCGCCTCCTTCAGGATGGTTCGCCCGATTCATGATAGTTGGCGTTCGCCTGCGCTTGAGTAGCGCTGACTGACGGCTTGCATCCCTGGCCCGCAATGACTGCAGTACCCCATCAGTGCCTGGCCATCAACCCATGTAACACCCCGACCCTTAAACCCGCTTCCGAAGGCGTCATTTGCGACAGGCCAAAGACCTTGAACGCGGCCAGCATAACCACCAGTCCGCCAGGCAAGCTATTCAGGCGATGGGGTTGCAAACCCGCCAGCCTGAGGTGATTGACCTGCCCCGCTTCAAGCAGGCGCAACGACAGGCGCAGCAGGCCGCCGTAGGTGATTCCGTCTTGGTCATCATCGTTCAAGCCGTTGGCCTTGAGGACTTTGGCGAGCATCCGCGCGGTGCCTGAAGAGCCGATGGCCTGCTGCCAACCCAGCGCCCGGTAACGACGTGCGACCTTTTCAAACTGCACCGTGGCGACGCGCTCGGCTTCCAGCAGTCCCTGAGCCGTGATGCAGCCTCCGTGAAAATAACGCGTGCCAAAAGTGCTGCTGCCAATGGCAATGCTTTCGGTCAACAGGGGCTGTGCGCCCTGCCCCAGAATCAACTCGGTGGAGCCGCCGCCAATGTCCACCACGAGCCGCATACTCGCGGCACTCGGTGTCGTGTGGGCAACCCCGGCATACACCAGCCGGGCTTCTTCATGCCCGGAGATCACGTCAATCCGAAACCCCAGGTGACGCTCGGCGCTGGTCAAAAACAACTGGGCATTGTCGGCTTCGCGCACCGCGCTGGTCGCCACGGCCCGCACCCGTCCGGCCTCGAAGCCGCGCAGCTTTTTGCCGAATCGCGCGAGCGCCTGCCACCCTCGATCCAACGCCAACTCATCCAGCGCGCCGCCCTGGAATCCTTCCGCCAAACGGACGGGCTCGCGCAGGGTTTTGACTTCCTGGATCACGATCTGCTGGTTGCGTCTGACCGACTGGCCAATCATCAGGCGAAACGCGTTGGAGCCCAGGTCGATGGCCGCAAACAGAGAGGCGTTCCCTTTCATGGTGGGGATTCCTGGCAGATTCATCAGCCCGCGGGCGGGTGCGCTGGGTATTGAAGATGGTTTGTGATGATCCTGCCATGCCTTAGGTGACACCAAGATGACACCGCCCCCCCTGCGTCGCTGTGTATCAGAGTGTGTACGGCTACCCTCTTGATACATGCGTTTTCACCGGGCCTGCGTTTCGACACAGGCCAGATACGTCGCCGCGTTCAAATGTTTTCAAGGTTTCAAGGGGCTCAGCCAGAACCCCTGGCCAACGCCTTGCAACGGAGACATCACCATGAAGATGGCAATGCAGAACAAAACCGGCATGACTCGTCGCCACCTGGTCAGCTCGTCGATCCTGGCATTCGCCCTGTTCGGCGCGCTCGGTGCGGCCCACGCACAAACGAGCGCCACCGTGCAGCCGGCGGCGATCAAGGCCGACGCCGCTCAGGCCACACCCTCCCCGTTCGGCCCGCTGAAGCACATCAAGGCCGGACTGCTGAACGTGGCCTACGCCGAAACAGGCCCGGCTGATGGTCCGGTGGTGATCCTTCTGCACGGCTGGCCGTATGACATTCACAGCTATGACGAAGTCGCCCCGCTGCTTGCAGCGAAGGGCTATCGCGTGCTGATGCCATATGCGCGTGGTTATGGCGATACGCATTTCCTGTCCGATAAAACCCTTCGCAACGGCCAACCGGCCGCATTGGCCAGTGACGTCATTGATTTCATGGATGCGCTGAAGATCAAACAAGCGGTGCTCGGTGGCTATGACTGGGGCGCACGTTCCGCCGGCATCGTCTCGGCGCTGTGGCCAGAGCGGGTCAAGGCGCTGGTTTCGGTCAGCGGCTACCTGATCGGTAATCAGGCGGCCGGCAAGAACCCGCTGCCACCCAAGGCCGAATTGCAATGGTGGTACCAGTTTTACTTCGCCACCGACCGTGGTCGTGCCGGGTACGAGAAAAACACTCATGATTTTGCCAAGCTGATCTGGCAACTGGCGTCGCCAAAATGGGCGTTCGATGACGCCACGTTTGACCGCAGCGCCAAGGCCCTGGACAACCCCGACCACGTCGAGATCACCGTCTTCAATTACCGCTGGCGCCTGGGCATGGTCCAGGGCGAGCCTCAATACGAGGCGCTCGAACAGAAACTGGCCACGGCGCCGTCCATCAGCGTGCCGACCATCACCCTTGAAGGCGATGCCAACGGTGCGCCGCACCCAGCCCCCGAGGATTACGCCAAGCGCTTTACCGGCAAATACGAATTCCGGCTGATCAGCGGCGGCATCGGTCACAACTTGCCGCAGGAAGATCCACAGGCGTTCGCCAAGGCGGTGATTGATGCGGATCACCTTTGAGGCCGATCTGAAATAGTCCTTTCACAACGACGGCTCGTTTTATCAACGAGCCGTTTTATGTTGGAAAAAATTCCGCCGACCCCGTTCTGAACATCATTCCAGCAAAGACACCAGACGCGGCTCCAGGGACGTTTCGAACACATCCAGCAGCGCCAGCGTCACCGGCAGCTTGAAACGCCGCCGCCCCGCACTGCCGGGATTGAGGTAAAGCCGGTCGCCACGCCACTCTATCCGTGGCTTGTGCGAATGACCGGTGATCACCAGCTTGATGGCTGAGTCGAGCGCGGCCGGGACATCGGCGATGTCATGCACCAGCAGCGTTTCCCATCCGTCGAGATCAAAACGAAGAAGGTCAGGAAGTTTTTCTGCCCACGGGGCGTCCAGGTCATTATTCCCACGGACAACGTACAGCGCAGCGATAGCCTTGAGTTGATCGAGAATGTCGGCGTTGCCGATGTCACCCGCGTGAATGATCCGCTCACAACCCGCCAGGGCAGCCAGGGCTTCGGCACGGAGCAAGCCGTGAGTATCGGAAATCACACCAACTTTCATGCGCCGCTCCAGATCAGGTTCAAGGATGAGTGACAGCTCCGTCCCGCAACGTCCGCCTGACCTCAGCCTGTATGGCATAAGCCGGCGCCTCTACCGCATTGAAATCTTGTGTATACCGCTGGGCAAATCCTTCTACCCCCCATTCCTGGAACTGCTGCACATGCTTGAGCTCGTGCGCCCAGAGCACGATGTTCTGTTCTGCGGTTTCAGCATCCCGGAAGAGGATGATGTCGATCAGCGTCACGGCACCGACATCGGGGTTTTGCAGCATGGCAGTGGCGGCGTTGAACTGGCCGTTATCGCTGACTTTGTAGCGTGCGGCATCAAGGACGACGGGATCGTACCAGCGCAGCAATTGCTCCCGGATGTGCGGTGGAATGGGTTGCAGGCCGGTGACGGCGGCGTCGGCGCGGGCTTGGGTCAGCCACAGCGCCAAGGCTGGCGCGGCGATCTGGTAAAGGTCATCCGTCAGTCCCATGTCTGGCAGGCAGATGCAGCCGTCCAGGCACACTTGCTTCTCGCCAGCCGGGCAGGCGCCGGTCTGGGCTGGCACTTCAAGCGTCAGGCAAAGAACAACAAGCGCCACCAGGCGCGTGATGATGGGCGGCATTGGACGCTCCAGGGACGGATGCGGCGCTAACAGTGAATCGGCGTGTCGGCAAAACATCGCTGGACACGACAGACCACTGTTTCCTGCAACTCACTCGCTCTCAGAGGAAGTGGTGGGGTCGAGAGTGGATTCAGCCGCGAGCTTCAATCGATCAGCCTTGCTGATGTATTTAGACTTGCTTGCCGGTGCCAGTTTGGCACTGGCTTTTTTGGCATGCGCCTTTAATAGCTGCTTGATTTTCTTTTGACGATTCATGGTTTTCCACTCGGTGTGTCAGCGCCCGAATGATATCAGCTTAAATGGCCGGACCCGATCCCCGGGGGGCGCACAGGGTGCACAACGCGGAAAATAGACAGGTGCTGCTGAACGACCCGCAATGCGCCTGTGATCTGGAGAAGCGCAGTGTTGGCCTCTCTCAGAAGGTGAGGGTCGAGCAATGGCGGTTCCGTAGGCTGATAGGCGATGCCGTCGTTCGAGATCGCATCGAGGGACCGTGTGCCCGGCATTGCGCCGTGTTGATACGCCTTGGGCCAGCTTAGTGCTGGCCCGGCAAAGGGTGCGCCCCCCCGCCAAGCCGGCTTTTCCCGCACCAGCGGGCGGCCTTGGCCTGAACGGAGGTCCGGCTCCGGCGAGCGATCAATAGTCCCAGATGGCCGCGATCCAGCGAAAGGCATCACCGTCGATGGCCACTCGACCAACGGAGGGGAACGGCAGGTGTGTGGCGACAAACAGCTCGCCGCTCGCCGCCGCCTCGCGCATCAGGCGAACGCGCACGCGATACGCTTCCTCCGGGTCATGTTCAAAGCCGTTGTGCCATTCAGGGTGCTCGAAGGCGACCGGGAACAGCGCGTCGCCTGCGAACGTCAACCGCTCACCGCCGGAGTTCACGTAGACCACACTGTGCCCCGGAGTGTGGCCGCCGGTCAGCTTGACGACCACGCCCGGTGCCACCTCATATTCGTCTTCGAACGTCTTCAGCTGGTTGTGGAAGGCATCCATGAACTGCTGGGCCGTGGACCGCAAAACGTCGGGCACCGGCGTCGGCATGGTGGTTTGGGTGAAGTCGGGAGTCGCCCAGAAATCGACCTCGGTCGCCGAAACGTGAATTCGCACATCAGGACGCAACCGGTTCTTCACCTCATCGACGAGCAGCCCGCCGATATGGTCCATGTGCATGTGGGTGATCACCACGTCGGTCACCGACGCCAGGTCGATGCCGGCCGACTCCAGACGCTTGGGGAACTGCCCGGCCCGCGGAAAGCCGGGGAATTGCCCACCCAGCCCAGCGTCGACCAGGATGGTCTGGTCGCCGCTGCGCAGCACCAGAACGTTGAGCGGCCAATCGAATGCGTCCGGCCCCAGGTATTGATCCTTGAACCAGGCCTCGCGATCGGCGGGGTCGACATTGGTGGACATCGTCGACGTCGGCAGCGGCAGCACCCCATCGCTGATCACCAGTACGTCAATCTCGCCGACTCGCAGGGCATAGCGCGAAGAAACCATCTCTTGCGCCCCCGTTCCGCCGAAATTCGAGGTGGTGTACAAGCTTAAGCCGGAGTCCGGCTGACCGCTCACTGGCTGAGATGCTCCATCCTTTGGGGTGGGGATGTTCAGATGGGTCGTCATGGTTATTCTCCGATTGCCTGACTCAAGGGGTCTTAAGCGAAAGCCACTCTCTCGAGGTGAAAGGGACTGATCGTTCAGGAATCGAGTCTGCATCGCGACGCACCACGCCAGCTACCATACCTGGGTATGGTGAGCTTGCACCTTAGCGTGATCGTTTCATGCAAAAGTGTGGAGACGGGCTCTACGAAGTCACACGCACTAAGCCACCTTTTCGCCGCCTCGCCGTTTACCCACGCTGAACCTCGCGCCCGCCCGAAGCGCATGGCGGAGTTTCAGCGCCGGCCGTTCGATGCTGTAGTACGAAACGCAACTCAACCCGAACGACAGGATCAGAACGGCGGCAACGATGTGCGCGTCGTAGGCAACCGGCCAGAAAGCACGCAGGAAGTACATCACCACAAAGTGATTCAAAAACACGCCATAGCTGATGTCCCCGAGGAATTCGTCAACCCGGTGAAACTTGAGTTTCGTCAGCACGTACACGGCCGGGATGCCTAAGGCGATGCCCGCCGTCACCTCCGCGTTAAACGGTCGGCGCTCAATCAGTCCCGCTTCGATGGCCGCAAACATCAAGGCAGCCACCACGGCAGTGCCGGCAGCGATCGCTAAACCCTTCGCCTGCGGTTTGTACAGGTAGCTGCCGCACAGGAACATGAACAAGACGCCCGGCAACAGGCGATAGCCGTACACATCGGTGTTGAGGAAACCAAGACACGCGGTCATAAATACGGCGACAGACAAGACAAACGCAACGCCCCTCACCTTGTAGATCAACAGGAATGGAATCACCAGGTAGAAACACATCTCCAGCCCCAGAGACCAGGCCGGCGGCAGAATCAGCGGCCCGGCGAGCCCGAACATGTAGAAGCCGAGGGGCACCATCGTGAGGCTCGCCGCGATGTTCCCGAGCGTCAGCTCGGCGGCTTGAGGCGTGCCGGGCAGCAGGCAATAAATCACGGCGCACGATGCCAGGAAGTAGAACAGGAATTGAGGGTAAAGCCTCAAGGCCCTGTCCATGTAGAACAGCCCGATTTTCTGCGGCGCCTTGTAATTGCGCTCAATGAGCGAGGTCATTACAAAGCCGCTGATGATCAGAAAGGAAATCACGGCAACCACGCCAGGGTTAAGCCCCGCGAACGTTTTGCCCATATGAGAAACGGCTACAAGAATAGCCAACAGCAAACGATAAGCGCCCACTTACACTCCTGACGTCCTTGTATTTATGGCGCGTAAACTACGATGCTTTGCGTCCTGAGAACAGGATTATTTCGTGCCGCGGGAACCTGTTTTCATTCATGTGAGATCGACCGGCAATCGATGCCGTATGGCGATTCGAATTGGCCCTGACAAAAAAAAGCCCCGCGACCGAAAGGCGGTGCGGGGCAAAAAATTGGTTGGTTGCGGCCAACCAAAGGAGCGCTTGAAAAACGTTTACGGGCCGGGGTCAGATGCAATCCTGGGCGGCGCGTCCGAAACTCGACGGCAGGAAGTTCGAGGCCAGCAAGTGCCGCTCGTAGATGAACACCTTGCCGCCACTGCCGGACTTGTAGGCTTCCAGCACGTTGTCCGCAGAGACTTTGCTCGGCACCACGATCCGGTAGCTGCGCTGGGTCTGCGAGACGGTCGGGCTCAACGCACTGCCCTGCAATTTCGGTACGACGCAGTCGGCGTATTGCGCAGGTGTCTTACTGGTCTGCAGGGTCAGCGTCGGGTCGTTCGGCGCAGAGGCGCAACCGGCGAGCAATAAAGAGGCAAACGCCATGGCAGGCACAAATAAAGGGCGCATGGATGTCATCCTGAAAATAAAAAGTCCGGTTCATCGCGTGACGGGTCAGCGTCACGGGCTGTGTTCGATGGCGGCGATTTTCCGGTGATTACTGAAAAAGCAGAACTTGTCTTTCGTGATTGTCACTATTACCTCACGCAATAGTTGCGCGCCGTGCAGACTCGTACACACTCAATCACAACCGAAATACATTGATGAGGCCTCTCCTTGAGAACGTTTGACCTGATCCGCGACGCCGTCCTGCCCGAGTTCCGTGACCGGGTGGCCGAGTACTTGATCCAGTACGAAACCGTACTGCTGTGCGAAAACCCACTCGACCCGGAGCTGGTCCGCGCCACCGCCAACCAGCTGCGCGGTTATTTGCGCGGGTTGAACACCACGCGAGTGTTGGGCATGGCGGGTTGGGAGGAGCTGGATCGGCGGGTGGTGGATACGTGGCTAGCGCCCGACCAATGACAGCGGGCCCAGCCACCGGTCTCGGTCGATGAGACGGTCCACCCGTTGGTGGATCATCTAGTGGGGTAATCGCGCTACGCCCTGCTGGGTATGTCCAACAGGATCATGGTGGCGAAAATCAAGGCGAACCGGGTTTTAATCGGGACTGAAGCAATAGGCCGCCCTCTTGTTGCCGTCCAGATCACGGGCATAGGCAGCGTAGGCATTCGGTGCCCAGCCACGGGGTCCCGGCAGGCATTCACAGGTACCGCCAGCGGCCAAGGCGGCTGCATGGAACGCGTCGATGGCGGCACGGGGCGGCGCTTCGAAACTGATGGTCACCCCATTACCGACGCTGGCAGGTGCGTCGTTCGCCGGTATCAGAACAAAGAAGAACGGTGCGTTCTCGCCCCAAATAGAACCGTTGTCGCCGAGGTCGGCAATACGCTTCTGGCCCAATTCGCCCAATAAGCTGTCGTAGAAACGGCGGGCGTTGTTCAAATCATTGGTGCCGACTGAAACGTCAGTGAATACGCATTTTTTTGCGCTTCGTCAGGTGGAGAATGACGCACAGTACGGCGTCGGGGTTTGGCCAAGAATGTGCCCCGAGCCTTTGAAAAACAGTGATGAATCGGCATTAATCCGATGTGAGAAGCGCATAGGCACAGAGGTGGCCTTCACAACAGTCGATGCCTTGATACTCTGTGTGCCCCATGACCATGGACATCAGCACATGGAAATAGCACCACAATTCGTCATTCTTGAAACCACCCATTGGCTTCTCAATCATCATAGGTCGTCGGCGCTTCCCGGCTATTTGATGCTGGGGGCGAAAACTCAGGTCAACTCACTGGCTGAACTTCCCGAAGGTGCACTCGCAGAGTTGGGTGGGCTGATGGCCAACATCCAGAAAACCCTTGAATGGCAGCTGAAGCCGAAATGGCTCTACATCAGCCGATTCGGTCACGCCCCTGGCTACCCCATCCACTTTCACTTCATTCCGGTGTACGCCTGGGTCGAGACGCTTTTCTGGAAAGATGCCCGGTACAGGCTTTTGCAGACTTTCGCCAGCGACGAAAATGCCCAGTCACTGACTGATGGAGCGGAACTCACGCTGTTCATCTGGCGTGAATTTGGAGAAAGCCCTGAGCCGCCTGAAGTTCAAGGGCCGTCAATCAAGCAGGTTATTGATGATTTACGAATAGCATTCAGATAGGGGGAGCGGGTTTGTTCGTTTGGGGTCGATGTCCTTCGTGAACGGTAGCTATTGGTCGATTTCTGCCCGTCATCAGTGATAGCTATCGGGTAATGCTAGATATCAGAATGGGGGCTAGAATGAGCCGACCGGCTTGCGTTGATCTCGCCAAGCTTAAGCTGACGCTGATCGACGGCGTGCATATTTCAACCATTCGCCCGCTACCAACACGCTTTGTCTCACCCATACATGTACAAAAGGTCGTCGATCAGCTCTAGCTCCTGCTGCGTGTACTGGACCTTGTTGTACCGTCTAATGTTCTGAAGCACACCTCTGATCGGAACCTGCCGCGAAGGATCCTGAAGAATTTCGATCAGACGGTCGTAATCGGGATTGTTTCCCTTGAGGTATTTTTCAATCAGTTCTTTGAGCGCTACGCGCGCCTCTAGATCGGTTAGCACTGTTAATTCTCCGGCAAGACAGTGACCTCATCCACTTTGATGATAGTGGTAGTACCTGGTTTCGGAATGAGTTATCGCCCACCACCTGCACCTTAGCCAGCATACGCTTTCGTGAAGCGTTCCAGACTCGGACTTTTACCATCAAGCTAATATGGGACTTTTACGGTTGGCACGTCGTCCTTATAGAGTTGCAGCGTGTCGAACTTCAATCGCAGGCAACCATCACTCCATGCAGGGGCGGGGGCAGCACTACGGCCATCAAGCAGATTTGGTATCTATGTGGCGATTCAGTTGTTGCAGAAAACTCTGAATAATAGGGTAAATGTAGGGAGCCATTCCGGTCTGTGAGATGGTTTCAATCCCCGCGTGTACTGCGGGGATTACTTTCCATAAGCTAGGAGCTACTGATAAAGTCCCGCAGAAGAATCCAGGGCGTTCAACAATTCCTGAGCTGGAATAGCGTACTGACCGAGGTTCGCCATACCCAGATCCCCCCAGTCTTGATCATCATCAATTTCCAATATCAGCAAATCGATTTTTTTGAGCTGGAAGAAGCTGATGATGTCGCGAATCTCTTTCTCGCGTTGCACGTGATCATTTCCATAGAGCCCACCGGCATAGAAGAAGCCCTTATCACCCATGGCAAGTTTCTTCTGAGAGCCAATAAGGGACATTTTGAAGCGTTGGTGAAGAAATTTCGTGGCTTCCTCATCACTCGTCGGTGATGCCGCTGCAATGCTTATTTTGGTCATGGTTTAAAAGTCCTCAGAGATAAGAGGGTTAAGTGGTTTGCCCATGGTGTCTTTCTGGTAGTTACCATCGTGCGACCTGTAGAGGTGTTCATCGGCGACGTCGCGCACGCGGAGCGTAGTTAGCCCTGTCCTATTTTATTTGTTTTTATTTATTTAAATCTTTAAAGGGATTCGAGCTCGGTAGTGCAACCAAGTTTTTCCAGCCTTTGGATTTCTTGTTCGAATGTGTAGTTTGGCAGGTCTTTATTTTGTTTGTCATGCTCGCTCCTTAGAAGTCTAAATAGCTTGCCTGTTTTTTCTTTTGCTTTGCTGTCGAGACTGCTAACAAGGTCATAGTTGTCGGCAGATAAAAACTCAAACTTGTGCTTTATTACGTAATAGGCTGTGATGTTCGAAAGTAATCCTGCCGCGTCTTCGTAATTTTCGCCGAGGTACTTTGCATACTCTTCAAACATATTTGTCAGTAAGCTGCGCGCTGCGCTTTGCGTTTTAAGTACGCCGCACATTTCCTGCCAGTTGCAGATATAAAGATGATCGCCCCAATCCGATCCCCTCGCGAAGTAAATGCCTTTTCCTTTGAAAAAATCGGCGATTTCATGCTGATCTAGAGCCGTTTCGAAAGTGGTTTTCATTGAAGCTTTTCCCAGTCATCAAAATTTTTCAACAGCGTTCCCACGTCACTATTATGGGAAACGCTCTCTGATCCGATCAGAGCAGCTTCTTTTGTCCCACTTTTGGTTTCCCCGCCAGGAACCCATTCGTTCGGGTACGCACCATTTTCTTTTCCATTAGGCATTTCATAGCGGAATCTTGGGTCGTCAGGCTTGATTTTAACGATATATATGCCTTGGCCCTCTAGAGTTTTGCGCCAAGGTTTAGCTCGCTATTTAGCACCCGCCAATCGTTGCCGGCAGCTCGGTATTTCGCGACGACATTTTCCATCTCAGAAAAAATAAATCTGTCCCCTTTTACTGACCGGGTTGCCAGCGTAATCATTCCCGCAATTCAAGACCACACCACCAATAAGCTGAAGAGCAATACGCATTCGAAAAATCGTTTCCTTATATTACAAAGCAAAATAATAATTAGTTAGTTAAGCTGGTTTTTTGCCGTACGTTTAAATGGAATGTTATATGAGGCTCTTCGGGCAAAATCCGCGATTTACGATTGTTTTAGCTATTTTTTACGCCCTTTCAATCGTACTTGCGACGAAAATTACTTATCTTGCGATTTTTTCTCATGAAGTCCTGAATAACGAAGGTCGCAAACGCTCAACGCGACTTAGTGAAATCGCCCCCATCCGCGGCACTATATTTGACCGATTCAATGAGCCCTTGGCGGTTTCCACACCCGTCAGCACCTTGTGGGTAAACCCTAAACAGTTCACCCCAACCAAGCAGCAGGCAATATTATTAAATGAGCATCTTGATATTGATGCCTCGTTAATTAGTCATTTGAGCTTGAATGCACAAGGCAAGTCCTTCGCTTATCTAGCCAGAAGGGTTAATCCGCAGGTGGCAAGCAAGATATTGAAATTATCTATTCCCGGCATTTATGAACGCCAGGATTACAAACGATTTTACCCCCAGTCTTCGATGTTGGCTCAGACGTTAGGCGTTACCAACATTGATCAAAAAGGCATTGAAGGCATCGAGCTACTGTATAACAAGCAACTTTCCGGCATGGCCGGCCTGGAAGAACGGACCTTAAACCTACACAAGCGAGTCACCCGCGAAATCCTTGTGCACAAACCCGTCATACCTGGAGACGATCTATTTTTAACCATTGACTCCACGCTTCAGTACTACGTTGAAAAAGCATTATCGAAGAGCGTTAAGGAGAATGCAGCCCGGTCGGCAAGTGCCATTCTAATCCACGCCAAAACAGGGGAGATATTAGCATTATCCACGATGCCCTCATTCAATCCAAATGCGCGTAAGAGCTTTAGCGCGGACGCCATCCGAAACCGCGTATTTACTGATGTATATGAACCAGGCTCAGTGATAAAGCCATTCAGTATGGCCGCTGTTCTGACAGCAGGCGTCGTTGACAAGAACGCAATTATTCAAATAGCACCTGGCTTCATCAAGATTGATGGATATACGATTCGAGATGTAGGTAGGGATAAACAGTTAGACCTACCGGGTATTATCCGCCGCTCTTCTAATGTGGGTATGAGTAAGGTTGCGATACCGACGGGAGGAGCAGCCATTTCGCGATTACTGATCGAGCTGGGATTCGGAGATAACACCTCGATCTACTTTCCGGGGGAAAGTGTGGGGACGGTTCCAACCAGGCGAGTATGGTCAGATATCGCCACAGCAAGCCTTTCGTACGGCTACAGCTTATCGGTCAATCTGGCTCAACTTGCTCAGGCATATACCGTCTTTGCCAATGATGGAAACCTAGTTCCATTATCGATAATAAAAGGTGAGACACAGCAACCCCGCAATGTCATAAGCTCGGAGGTTGCCAACAGTATTTTGGACATGCTGGTGCATGCAGTCGATGGACCTGGAGCAGGCGGAAAGCGCGCAGCTATCGACGGTTATGTCATTGCGGGTAAAAGCGGGACCTCTCGCAAGGCATCCGGTGGCGGATATCAAAGCAATAC
Source organism: Pseudomonas sp. SJZ077 (assembly GCF_007993905.1). NCBI lineage: Bacteria > Pseudomonadati > Pseudomonadota > Gammaproteobacteria > Pseudomonadales > Pseudomonadaceae > Pseudomonas > Pseudomonas sp. SJZ077. The sequence continues at coordinate 4,777 of NZ_VIUJ01000032.1, read as the reverse complement.
CTACAGAGCCATATTCGTGGGTATCGCTCCGGCCAATGCACCTGAGTTCATTATGGCTATATGGGTAGACGAGCCCTCCGCCAAGGGTTACTTCGGGGGAGCGATTGCAGCACCGATTTTCAAGGAGGTACTTGATGATGTCCTTCGTATCAGAAATGTACCGAGTAGCCAAAGTCAAACTTTACCAGTATCTCGCACTGTTGGCGCAGAACGTTCCGGCCCGGTCTAGATACCCGTCGGGTCAGAGCAGTAAGGCCGCTGACGGTCGTGCGGATTATTGATCAGCACAAATCCCTGTGTGCTGATCCGCGTTAGCATTCTACCCGCCAATTCACGTCGAAGAAGTGATCGGCAGAGCACGGCCATTTATTACCTCGCGCCACCGACCGCTGAGGGTCGGTTGCTGCCCTTCGCGACAGGCTGTAATCGGTCATAAGCAGTCAGTGGACAGACTGGTTGTAACCTGATTGCCGCGTTGCACCATCGTTGTCGGCCAACCGGACTGGGGGCAGTTGCACCGTTTTACTCGTTATCGGTAATTGCCTGCTTATTACCGTTGTATTTCATGTGCGCAATCTACGCAGTTAGAACCCGTTGCCGCCCACAGGTGATGCCAGCCGCTCGACAGAAGTCGCAATTCGATCCCGAGCAATCTTGTCATTTGCCAAGGCTTAGGGCAGGGTCGATACCACTGACATCTCTGCCAAAGGAGTCACCCCATGTCAAAGGTATATCCCAGTATCGATCCCGAGGGGTTGGTCGAGTACTCAGTGGTCTACACCGACCGCTCGCTCAACCACATGTCGCAGTCATTTCAAGACGTGATGAAGAACATTTCCAGGACCTTGAAACAGGTCTACAACGCCCAGGCTGTTGCGGTGGTTCCGGGCAGCGGCACATTTGGCATGGAAGCGGTGGCGCGCCAGTTTGCCACCGACCAGCAATGCCTGGTGATACGCAACGGCTGGTTCAGTTATCGCTGGAGCCAGATCCTTGAGATGGGCAACATCCCGGCGGCCACCACGGTGCTGAAAGCCCGACCGGTCGAGACTGGTCGCCAGGCGGCCTACGCCCCGCCCCCTCTGGACGAAGTGCTGGCAGCCATTCAGGCGCAGAAGCCGCAGATTGTCTTCGCCCCCCACGTTGAAACCTCATCAGGGATTATCCTGCCCGACGAGTACCTGCGGGCCGTCGGCGACGCCGTGCACGCGGTGGGTGGCCTGTTCGTGCTGGACTGCATCGCCTCAGGCACGCTTTGGGTTGATATGCAGCAATGCGCAGTCGACCTGCTGATCAGCGCACCGCAGAAAGGCTGGAGCGCCTCCCCTTGCTGCGCACTGGTGATGCTCAGTTCGTTGGCTCTCGAGCGCATCGAGCGGACGCAAAGCAGCAGCTTCGCCTGCGACCTGAAAAAGTGGCTTCAGATCATGCAGGCCTACGAACAGGGCGGATATGCCTACCATGCGACCATGCCCAGCGATTCCCTCGCACGATTTAACGAAGTGATGAAAGAGACGCAAGCCTACGGTTTCGACAAGGTCCGCGACGAACAACAGGCCCTGGGCGATCGGGTGCGGGCAATGTTGACCGGCAAAGGCATCAAGAGCGTGGCCGCAGCGGGCTTTCAGGCGCCTGGCGTAGTGGTGAGCTACACCGATGATGCCGATATCAAGAGCGGCAAGAAATTTGCCAACCACGGCCTGCAGATCGCCGCCGGAGTGCCGTTGCAATGCGACGAGCCGGCCGACTTCCAGACCTTCCGCATCGGTCTGTTCGGACTCGAAAAGCTGCACAATATCGAGCGCACGGTCCGCACCCTCGAGCAGGCATTGGACGAGGTGTTGGTTAACTAAGCCCTCATCGTGCCCGCAGCAACTGCCGGACTTGTGAATTCCAGGAAGGCATCCTGCCCCGGGCACTGCCGGCCCATGGCGCTAATCTTCGACAAATTTGACGCTAGTCGCCCGGACGTCATGTTAGAACCACAAGGGAACGCCCGTGCACGCGTCTTACTGACACGTGCACCCTTCAGCGCTCTCAGAAAAGGGTTCCAACGAAGCCTTACGCGGGGTGGATGATTGGCGGCTGAATGTCTTGGATTTCCCCATTGCAGACGGTGGCAACGGGCAAAAATCGGCCAAGAGCAGACGCTGCTTGTGCCTTAACCCCAAGTTACATTCACTGATGTGGGCGTACCCTAAAAATGGATCGCGTGCACCCTATGCACGCTCAAACGCGGCACACGCATGACGTCCCTGCTTGGGAAGACTCTGTAGGTGCTAACACACCGAATGTGAACGCCACACGTAAGCTCAGCTCACCCTTCCCCGAGAAGCTCGCCTGACCAGCCTCCTTATGTGACGAATTAATTCACGGATATTTACCGATGGAGTAGGTCCTTATACGATGGAGTCCGCATTTATTCCTGCCCATCACGTCTGAGTAAGCTATGGTTATTCAGTGTATGACAAAACGGATTAACAAATTGTGTTTTATAGTCACGCAAAATTTTCGCAGACAAATAAGCGGCAACTGCCCATAGGTCAGTTATTTCTATATTTACATACAATACCGCTGGGTGCCTGAGCGATGAATAACACTAGTTTTCTGGGTGAAAGCGCTAAGAACTTCAGTATAGTGATAGTAAATTACAAGACACCAGAAATTACCAAGATATGTTTGGATTTATTGCATCAGCATGTGGGTGGTATCGTTCCAATATGGGTAGTAGACAACTATTCCGCTGATGAAAGTACTGAGTACTTGCGGACTCTTGACTGGATCAACTTAATCGAGCGTACTGTTTCTGAACCAGAGCAGGGCCATATCGCCCATGGCAAAGCACTTGACATGGTGTTGGAGCGGATTGAGTCTGACTATTTACTCCTGATGCACACCGATACATTTATTTTCGATAAAAATGTTTTTCCAATGATGCTAAATAAATGCATGAAAAACCACAACATTGTAGCCGTCGGTTGTGTAGAGCAACTAAATCGTGGGACCACGAGAACCCTTTGGCGGTTTAGCTCACGATTGTTAAAGCACCATTTCAGACGCCTGAAAATCTCCTTGGGATTACGTTCCAGAGAACCAAAACCGTACAGAGAAGTCTACTTGAAGAGTTTCTGTACATTGTGGAACTGCAAACTTATCAAACAGCACGGCTTGCGTTTCTCAATGGATGATCGTGTGCCCGGCTACACCCTCCAAGACCGCATGACCGAGCTTGGCTATGTCATTGAAATGTTATCGCCGCGTAAAATTTTCAGCTATCTAGATCACATTCAGTCCGGCACTGTCGCAGCGGCTGGTGGCTATGAAAAGACTCATAGGCGAACCAAAATGTACAACAACATTCTCAAGCGCCTTAACAAAGACAACAGCCAAAGCTAAGCGTTGAAGGCACGGAGCGAGTAGTGTGTGCGACACGGCTTGAAATTATCCTTAGGTTTTTATATTAAGTTATTGGAGCGGTAATGGCCCCCATCACTCAAACACTACCAATCACCCTCTCCCCGGAGCTTGATTTCGACCAGAGCGCCGCCAGCGCTTTGGGTGACTCGCTAGCCAGTAGCTATATCCAGGCTACGCCATTTCCGCATATAGTCATCGATAACTTTTTACAGGAAGACCTGATTGCGAGTATCTGTTCGCACTTCCCAGTCGAGCCAACTAACAACGAAATGCTCTACGAGCGTGGTTATAAAGGTCAGCGCAAACGACAAATCAGTCCCAACGAATGCGCCCCCTATTTGAAGACTGTTTTCAACGCCTTTAACTCGGCCCCCATGTTGCAGTTTCTTGAAAAGCTCACGGGCATCGAAGGTTTGATACCCGACCCCTACTTTATCGGTGGCGGGCTGCATGAAACGAAAAGTGGTGGCTTCCTAGGTGTTCACTCGGACTTCAGACTCAACAAAAAGCTTAATATTGAACGCAGGTTGAATGCCATAATTTATCTGAATGAAGACTGGCAAGAGGAGTACGGCGGCAACCTGGAACTTTGGGATGTCGACATGAAGACTTGTCTTAAAAAAGTCCTGCCAATTTATAACCGCTGTGTCATTTTCAACACAGACAAAGACAGTAATCATGGGCACCCCGAGCCTTTAACGACTCCGGAGCACATCACGCGCAGGTCTATAGCGCTTTATTATTACACCGCACAAACCATGGCGGCCGACCCCGCACAAAGAAATAAAACACATTACAAGCCAAGGCCCAAAGATCGTTTAAGCCTCAAGTACTATTTGAACAAACTAATCAAGAAGAGAAACTAAGCTATATCGCTAGAGAGGACGCCTCCCCCCCGCCGTTCCGCCGACCAGGCTCAGGCTTACCGCCTAAAGATGGCTCGGCGAGGGAGACTTCTTCCCGATAATGCTTTCTGCAGCAGCGTGGCACTCGGCATAATTTCCTGGCCGGGGTGTACCAGACTTCGTCTCCTGGTGCCAAGGCCATCACACCCGGTCCCACTTCTTCGACAACGTCAGATACGTCGTGTCTGGTAAGGGTAACCGCCGGGTTTATGCGGTGATACTCGGCCAACCGGATGACAATTGCGATGTGACTTCACTAGAACAACCTTGAACGCTCTGAATAACCAAAGATTTCGGAGACTAGACCGACCGACTGCTTTTGGCCGATGTCTGCCCGTCGCGAAGGGCAGACATCGACCCAAAGCAATGGGATGGACTCCTCCTCACCTCGGCATCTTGAGTGCCAGACTGAAGGCACGAACCGCAGTCAACCGTGAGAAGGAGTCCACACATGA